>NZ_BAKH01000055.1 GCF_000614105.1 Prevotella micans DSM 21469 = JCM 16134 | reverse complement strand
ACAGGGCCAATAGACCGATAACCCGAAAAAAATTATTTTTTTGCATTCGGAAAATGATTCATGTCTCACCAAAATCCATTACGCGATAGAACAACCCCATCAGCATCAAAAAATAATTTTAAAAAACAAACACAATGGGAAAACTCAATTATCCAAGAACTGCCAAGATTAAAAACGAGTATCTGAAAAGCTTCTCGAACTCGCTTCACGTGCAGTTCCATTTCCAGCAGCACGAACTTGTTGCTCGAACAAACAAAGAGAAGATTAAGGTGTCCGACAAACTCCTGAAAGAATGGGAAGAGTGCATCGAACTCGAAACCGATATCAATAAAAAGTCGGCAATGTCGGAAGTAACGAAAAAACTCACCGAACAAGATAAAGTACGCGACGATGCACTGAACAATATCTTCGGAGTGATTCGCTCACAACGCTTCTCACCCATAAACGAAGTGAAAGAAGCAGCCGAAAAACTCTATGCAGCATTTAAACCCTATTTCGGTACCCAATTCAAACCCCTACCCGAAGAAAGCGCCGACATACGCGGAATGATGGTCGACACAGTGAACTTTCCAACCGAAATCGATAAACTAGGACTCAAAAAGTCGTTCGAACTCCTCAAAGCAGCCAACGACACCTTCGAAGAACTCAGAATGCAGCGGCAAGACAATCAAATAGACGACCATCTGCCATCCGCACGCGAAGCACGAAAACACACCGACGAAGTCTACGAAGAAATCTGCCACTGCATATCGGCAGCCTATCTAATGGCCGAAAATCAAGCCGACAAGGACATCGTCATAATCCTAGTTAACGAACTCAACACCTCCGGCGACGCAATCCGAAAATCGCACAGCGAAAGCATAGCGATGAAGAAAGCAGCCAAGAAAAAGAAAGAAGAAAATAAAGAAACAGAATGAAAATATAGATAGATGTAATGTCAATTAATGGCAATAATGTATTACACACCAGTAGCGGCTGGATAAGTTGTTAAAAAACAAAAGACGTAACCCTGAGAAGGCAAGCGTCTTTCAAATCTAAAGGAATAAAAATGTAAAATTCGATTTATTTATTAGAATTCAATAGATTGAAAATCTAGAGTAATTTCCGGGAAAAACCTGCGAAGGCGCATATCCCGGTTTTATCTATTTAAGAACAAATCCCCACCCCAAGAAATATATAATTTTAATTAGTTCATATTCACTTGGACTCACTCGTGAGAGCACAGCCCAAGGAAACCCTTTCCGAGCGAGAAAAAGGTTCTATAAAAAAAGAATAAGTAATAATAGCATTAATATTTAATGTTTATATTTCTCTAACCGGAGCAACCCCGTGAGGCATACGCTCCGGATTTTTTTGAATATCACCCCCCCAAAAAAGAAATTAGAAAAAACAAACGAGAAATGAAAAAAATAGTAATTCTAGGCGCAGGCGAAAGCGGAAGCGGCGCCGCCGTTCTGGCAAAAGTGAAAGGCTTCGAAGTGTTCGTCTCAGACATGGCAGAAATAAACCCGAAATACAAAAAACTGCTCGACGAACACCAAATTGAATGGGAAGAAAAACAACACACGGAAGAAAAAATACTCCGAGCCGACGAAATAATCAAAAGCCCGGGCATTCCGGACACAACTCCCATCGTCAAAAAAATAATAAAACAAGGCACCCGAATAATCAGCGAAATAGAATTCGCAGGGCGCTACACAAGCTCGAAAATGATTTGCATAACCGGAAGCAACGGTAAAACAACAACAACAAGCTTGATTTATCACATCTTCCGAGACGCCGGCTACGACGTAGGTCTGGCCGGAAACATCGGGCGCAGCCTAGCACTCCAGGTAGCCCTCGAACCACACGAATACTACGTGATAGAACTAAGCAGCTTCCAGCTCGACAATATGTATGACTTCCGCGCAAACATAGCCATCCTGCTCAACATCACACCCGACCATCTGGACCGATACGACAACAAATTCGAAAACTACGCCGACTCGAAAATGCGGATAATCCAAAATCAAACCCCAGACGATAGCTTCATCTATTGGAACGACGACCCCGTAATTCAAAAAGAACTCCGCAAGTTCAACGTAAAAGCCGTTTGCTACCCATTTTCCGAACTGAAAGAACACGGAAGCATCGGCTACATCGAACAAGGCATGTACACCATCGAACAACCCACACCATTCAATATAGAGCAAGAATCACTCTCGCTCACCGGCAAACACAACATTTACAACTCACTCGCAGCCGGAATAGCCTCGAACATTAGCGGCATACGCAAGGAAAACATCCGCAAAAGCCTCAGCGACTTCCCCGGAGTAGAACATCGACTCGAAAAAGTCTGCAAAGTAGCCGGCGTGCAATACATCAACGACTCGAAAGCCACAAATGTCGACGCATGCTGGTATGCACTCGAAAGCATGCGCACACCAACTATTCTCATCATAGGCGGAAAAGATAAAGGCAACGATTACGAACCAATCAAACCACTCGTGAAAGAAAAGTGCACCGCCCTGGTTTATCTCGGAGCCGATAACCGAAAACTTCACGAAAATTTCGATTCACTCGGACTTCCCGTTCGCGACACCCATTCAATGAAAGAATGCGTCGACGCCTGTTATGAATTAGCTCGCCCCGGCGACACAGTTCTGCTCAGCCCCTGCTGCGCCAGCTTCGATCTCTTCAAAAACATGGAAGACCGCGGCGAACAGTTCAAACAACTCGTCAAGGCGTTATGAAAAAATGAAAAACAAATCGTTCGGAAACATTTTCAAAGGCGATAAAGTCATTTGGGTCGTATTCTTCTTCCTATGCATGGTAAGCATAATCGAAGTGTTCTCGGCCTCGAGTTCACTGTCGTATAAAGGAGGCGACTATTGGAGTCCGATTCTAAAACACGTCGGTCTGATTGCTCTGGGAATCTTCTCAATGGTTATTGTGCTAAACATTCCCTGCAAATACTTCAAACTCTTCACAGCACCGTTGATAGCCTTCTCCATTCTCACATTATTGTGGGTTTATTTCGCCGGAGAATCTACTAATGGCGCCAGCAGATGGATTAGTCTACTGGGAATCCAATTCCAACCCTCCGAAATAGCGAAAGGAACCCTAGTGCTCGCCGTTGCCCAAATTTTAAGCGCGATGCAAACTGAAAACGGTGCACATCCCAAATCCTTTAAATATATCGGACTGGTAACTCTTGTTATAACATTCTTCATCTTTCTTGAGAACTTCTCAACAGCCGCACTTGCTTTCACAACCGTTTTACTGATGATGTTCATAGGCCGAGTTCCGAAAAAATATATCGGCGCAACCATTGGCGGCGTAATGCTCATAGCCATTATTGGAGTGTCGTTCGTGATGCTTTTCGGAGAGGAAGAAAAAGAAATCCCCGAGAAACAAAACCTAACCGAAATGAGTATGCCCCAGCAAGAAGAAGAAACATCGGGCGGAGTGTTCCATCGCGCAGGAACGTGGAAAGGACGAATTAAAAAGTTCTTCGATAACACGGAAGTCGCACCAAAAGATTTCGACCTAGATAAAGACGGACAAATCGGGCATTCTAACATCGCCATAGCCTCGTCGGATATCATTGGTAAAGGCCCCGGTAATTCAACCGAGCGCGATTTTCTTTCGCAGGCATTCTCCGATTTCATCTACTCCATAATAATCGAGGAATTGGGAATAATAGGCGCAGTTTTAGTGGCCCTGTTCTATATAATCCTACTTTATCGTACAGGACGCATCGCAAATCGATGTGAAAACTCATTCCCCGCTTTTTTGGCAATGGGATTAGCTCTTTTGTTGGTTCTACAAGCGCTGTTCAATATGCTCGTATCCGTGGGACTGGCTCCTGTGACTGGTCAGCCGCTGCCGCTCATAAGTAAGGGAGGTACCTCGACAATAATTAACTGTATTTACATCGGTGTGATTCTAAGTATAAGTCGATCTGCCCGACAGCGCAAAGATTCTACACATGAGAGTGGTAATAAAGCCAACGCTAAAAATTTAGCTACATTTGCAAGGCAATAAAAAAGCGATATGAATCAGGAAATAAGGATAATAATTAGCGGCGGCGGAACGGGCGGACATATCTTTCCGGCTGTGTCAATTGCAAACGCCATACGAACTAAATTCCCCGAATCAAAGATTCTTTTTGTAGGTGCCGAAGGTAGAATGGAGATGCAACGCATTCCAGCTGCAGGATATGAAATAAAAGGTCTTCCGATAAAAGGATTCGACCGCGCCCACAAGTTGAGAAACTTCGATGTGATTCTGAAGCTATGGAAAAGTTTGCGTATGGCTCGGAAAATTATACGCGAATTTCGTCCGCAAGTTGCCGTAGGCGTGGGTGGATATGCAAGTGGTGCAACACTCTATGAATGTTCAAAGATGAACATTCCATGTCTCATTCAAGAACAAAATTCCTATGCTGGCCTCACGAACAAACTGCTTGCAAAGCGTGTATCGAAAATCTGCGTAGCCTATGATGGAATGGAGCGGTTTTTTCCAGCCGAAAAGATAATAATGACTGGTAATCCTGTTCGCCAGAATATTCTCAACACTCCTCTAAGCAAGGAAGAAGCGCGGAAAACGTTCGGTTTGAATCCCGACAAGAAAACAATCCTGTTGGTGGGTGGAAGTCTAGGCGCGCGTACAATAAACCGTTCTGTGATGGAACATCTCAAACTAGTTGCCGAGAGCGACGTGCAATTTATTTGGCAAACCGGGAAATATTATTATCAAAACATCATAGATAAGCTCAATTTGGAATCAGCGCTTCCGAATCTCAAAGTAACTGATTTCATCAGTGATATGGGTGCCGCATATAAGGCAGCCGATCTGGTTATAAGTCGTGCCGGTGCAAGTTCAATCAGCGAATTTCAGCTCATCGGTAAGCCCGTTATACTTGTTCCGAGTCCGAATGTTGCCGAAGATCATCAAACGAAAAATGCAATGGCTCTGGTTGACAAAAATGCTGCTCTCTGCGTAAAAGATTCTGAAGCCCCTGCAACACTCCTCGAACTCTCTCTCAACACGATTGTCAACGATTCAAAACTCACTATGTTGAGCGAAAACATCAAGAAAATGGGTCTCGAAAACTCTGCCGAGGTAATTGCCGAAGAGGTTGTAAAACTCATCGGAAAGTAATTGTAGGATTCAACAGACACAGGGATAGCAAATAAAAACAAGATGGATTTTAAAGATATAAAAGCTGTTTATTTCATCGGAGCAGGTGGTATTGGTATGAGTGCCATCGCCCGTTATTTCCTTTATAAGGGCTTGGATGTTGCAGGCTACGACAGAACTCCCTCCAATCTTACCCGCGAACTCGAAAAGGAAGGAATGCCGATACACTACGAGGAAAACATCGACGCCATTCCGCAAACATTTCGTAACCCTCGGACAACCCTCGTTGTGTTCACGCCGGCTGTATCTGCTGACCACAAGGAGCTGGCTTTCTTTCGCGAGAACGGATTCAATATCGAAAAACGCGCTCAAATCCTCGGTCGCCTAACTAGTATTCACAAAGGACTGTGTTTCGCCGGCACTCATGGTAAAACATCTACCTCCACGATGTGCGCTCACATCATGCATAGAAGCAGCGTGGGTTGCAACGCTTTTCTCGGCGGAATTTCGAAGAATTACAATACAAACTATATCTTTTCCGACAAGAGCGATTTTGTTGTAATTGAGGCCGACGAATTCGATCGTTCCTTTCATTGGTTGCGTCCATGGATGAGCGTAATAACATCTACAGACCCCGACCATCTTGATATTTACGGTACGAAGGAGGCCTATCTCGAAGGGTTCCGACACTATACCGAATTAATTCAACCGGGTGGTGCGCTAATTATTCATTGTGATTTGGAATTGAAACCGAATGTTGGGTCAGGAGTGAAAATATACGATTACGGGAAAACGTCCGGCGATTTTCATGCAGAGAATATTCTGATTGCCGACGGCATGATAACTTTCGATTTCATTTCGCCTGTTGAGAATGTTCCGAACATTGAACTCGGTCAACCCATCCCTATAAATATCGAGAACGGAATTGCCGCAATGGCCATTGCACAGCTAAACGGATGCAATGCCGAAGAACTGCGAACAGGAATGAAAACCTATCGTGGGGTAGACCGCCGGTTCGATTTCAAGATTAAAAACAGTCGGCACGTGTTTCTTTCCGACTATGGGCATCATCCGAGGGAGGTTCTTCAGAGCGCGAAGAGTTTGAAAGAGATTTATCCGAACAGGAAAATAACCGTTATTTTCCAACCCCACCTCTACACCCGCACTCTCGACTTCCATAAAGAATTTGCTCAGGCTTTGAGCAATTTCGACGAGGTTATTCTCACCGAAATTTATCCCGCCCGCGAGGAGCCTATCCCAGGAGTGAGTTCGAAACTGATATACGACAATCTTGCACCGGGAATCGATAAGCAAATCATCCGTAAGGACGACGTACTTGAGTTCGTCAGTCAGCGCGATTTCGATGTTCTCTTAGTGCTAGGAGCTGGAAATCTCGACGATTACGTTCCGCAAATTACCAAGCTCATAAAGGAAAAGGAGTAGATAATGTGCTTAAATTGGAAAAAGAATATTATTCGATTTTTCGATATAGTTCTAGGGTTCTATATTCTCATGGCTGTAATCTCGTGGAATACACCAAGCGGAGCGCGAACCGTGTGTACGAAGGTCGATATCAAAATTTCTGATTCCAACAATGCCGGTTTTCTCAGCGCTGAGGAAATAAAACATATTCTCGTAAAGGCTGGAATATACCCCCTCAACCAACCGCTCGAAAACATTAAGCCGCGCGACATCGAGGAGGCTCTCAAAGTGGGCCCGTTTGTTAAAACAGCCCAGTGCTACATAACCCAGAACGGCCAGGCCTGCATAAATATTTCGCAGCGTATGCCCATTGTGAGAATCAAAAACATAGCCGGTAATGACTATTATCTCGACGATAATGGCGGAATACTGCCCAACTCGAAATACACCAGTGACCTCATCATTGCAACCGGTTCTATAAACCTATGGTTCGCACGATTCTATATCACACCGATTGCAAAAGTCATTGCGAAATCGGACTTCTGGACCAACCAGATTGAACAAATAAATGTGCTTCCCGACCGTGGAATAGAACTCGTGCCGCGCGTAGGAAATCATATTCTTTTCATTGGATATTTGCCCGTAAGAGACTTGCGGCCCGTGCCTGCCGACGAGATAGCTCAAACGGTTGAACACAGGCTTTCGCGCCTGCAAAAGTTCTATCGATACGGGCTTTCGCAGGCTGGATGGAAAAAATACATCTACATCAGCGTCGAGTTCGACAATCAGATAATCTGCAAACGATATCCAATTGAAGTCAATAAGGAGAAAGATGTATCTAAACAGAATACACTTGAGGAGACAGCGAACAAAACCGGACAGTCTGAAGGGGGATGATCGAATGAAGTATAATTCCGCGAGCGAAATAATCGGAAACAATATTTCTTCAAGCATCCCAAACTGGAATCATCTAGAAACAACGTTTCCTGGTGTAAAACAAATAAGAAATACAAGAATAAAATACTTTTATACATATGGCAGAATTCATAGTAGCCATTGAATTAGGCTCATCTAAGATTACAGGAATAGCTGGCAGAAAAAATCTAGACGGTACAATGACGGTGCTCGCCCTTGTTGTAGAAGACGCATCCCAATGCATCAGGAAAGGAGTAGTTAACAATATCGATAAAACGGCACAAAGTCTCACGACTATCGTCGGCAAACTGAAAAAACAACTCAAACACGAAATAGCCCACGTGTATGTAGGTGTAGGCGGACAGTCGATTCGTAGCGTCAAGAATGTGATTGTGAAAAATCTCCCAGCTGAAACAATCATAACGAGCGATATGATAAACGAACTCATGGATGCCAATCGCAATATGACATATCCAGAGCAAGAAATTCTCGATGCAGCCATGCAGGAATATAAAGTCGACAAACAACTCACGCTCGACCCCGTCGGTATGAAAGGCTGTCATATAGAGGGTAATTTCCTCAACATCCTTGGAAGGAAATCATTCTATGACAATCTCAATAACTGTTTCGAAAAAGCAGGCATAGCTATTGCAGAGATGTATCTATCACCCTTGGCCCTGGCTGATAGTGTACTCACCGAAGCCGAAAAACGCGGCGGATGCGCACTCATCGACCTTGGAGCTGACACGACAACTGTAGCCGTTTATCACAAAAACGTATTGAGGCATCTGGCCGTGATACCACTTGGTGGGAACAATATAACCAAGGATATCGCAAGTTTACAGATGGAAGAAGCCGATGCTGAGAAAATGAAACTCAAATATGCTAGCGCATTCACTGATGGTAGCGATGTAGACATAAGGATAAACTATTCAATCGACTCCGAACGCTCGGTTGAAAGCCTCAAATTTGCAGAAGTAGTCGAAGCACGCGTGCAGGAAATAGTCGAGAATGCATTGCATCAAATTCCCTCCGAATATGTTTCAAAACTCCTGGGCGGATTGATTATCACCGGCGGCGGAGCAAATCTGAAAAACATAGAACAAGCTTTCCGTAGTCGTACCCGAATCGAAAAAATCAGAAATGCCAAGTTCGTTATCCAAACCGTAACATCAACAAACCCTGAAATCAACGCGAAGGATGGAACAATGAACACTCTTCTGGGTTTGATGGCTAAAGGCGATATTAACTGTGCCGGTAACGAGGTTGTGCTCTCACCCAACCTGTTCGATGAGAATAGTTCAACACCATCCAACCCATCAACTTTACATCAAAACACTCGTAAATCAAATGAAATAGAACCAGGAGTGGTTCAAACCGCAGCTGAAAAAGAAGTCGAACGACGCCGACGCGAAGAAGAACGCAAACGCGAGGATGAAGAAGCTGGACAACTGCAACATGAAGAAGCCGAGAAACGCAAAAATAGCTTCTGGGGAAAACTATCGCGAAAAATAAAAGACTTCAGTGGCTCCATGCTCGAACCCGAAGACTAGCAATAGTTCGTAAATAGACAAATTGCAAAACATTCAGACCAAGAAACGAATCATTATGACAGACGATAATAAAAATAAAGATGTCCTAGACTTCGGGGCCCCGAAATTAAACCTAGTATAATTAAAGTGATAGGAGTTGGCGGTGGTGGCGGAAATGCCGTTAATCACATGTATCGCCAAGGTATTTACGACGTGTCGTTCGTTGTTTGTAACACCGATGCGCAGGCACTCAATAATTCACCTGTTCCTTTCCGCTTGCAACTTGGCAGCGAAGGTTTAGGCGCAGGAAATCGACCGGCTCGGGCTCGCGAAGCTGCTGAAGAAACAATTGACGATATTCGCGAAATGCTCAACGACGGAACCAAAATGGCATTCATAACCGCTGGAATGGGAGGTGGAACCGGCACCGGAGCTGCTCCCGTGATAGCTCGGTTGAGCAAAGAAATGGGCATATTAACGGTGGGTATCGTTACTATTCCATTTCGTTTCGAAGGCGAAAAAAAAATAGACCAGGCGCTCGACGGAGTCGAAGAAATAGCAAAGTATGTAGATGCACTGCTAGTTATAAACAACGAAAGGCTGCGCGAAATATACCCCGAAATGAGAGTGCTTGAAGCTTTCGGAAAGGCCGATGACACACTTAGTGTAGCAGCCAAAAGTATAGCCGAGATAATCACAGTTGAAGGAGTGATAAACCTCGATTTCAAAGATGTGAATACCGTACTGAAAGACGGCGGAGTGGCGATAATGAGTACTGGTTACGGAGAAGGTGAAGGTCGCGTGAGGAAGGCTATTGAAGATGCTCTGAACTCACCACTGCTGAACTATAACGACATCTACAACTCGAAAAAAATTCTACTTTCCATCAATTTTAAAAGCGACAATAAGGAAAATGATGATCTCACGATGGAAGAAATGAACGATGTGCATGAATTTATGAGCAGATTTGGAACCGATTTTGAGTTGAAATGGGGTTTAGCAATAGATCAAACACTCGATAAGAAAGTGAAAGTAACCATACTAGCAACCGGATTCGGTATCGATGACGTGGAAGGAATGGGTTCGCACATGAAAAAACATTCTCTCGAAGAAGAGGAACAACGCGCAAGAGAAGAAGAAGAACGAGCTGAACGTCGCGACCGACGTAACAATTATTATAAGGATAATAACAGTTCACAATACAAACATCGTCCACAGATATTCCTCTTTAATTTCGACGAACTGGATAATGAGGATGTTATCCTTGCAGTTGAAAATACGCCGACATATCTTCGTACAAAACAAATGCTAGGTGACATAAAACGTATCGGGTCGCCAAACAAAATGCAGAACGACGACGAAACCAGTGCGCCCGACCAAGGAATCATTAGCTTCGTGTAACGTTTAAACCAACAGTAATAATGAAAAAAACTCTTCTGTTCATCGTGTTATGCTTGCTCAACTCGGCAATGAATATCATGGCGCAAGATAAGTACGAAAAAGAACATAATTTTAATGTGGCCAAGAATCTAGAAACTTTCTCGGCCATATATAAATATCTTGACATAATGTATGTCGACACGCTCAATGCCAACGATGTTGTGGGCTATGGAGTTAATGCAATGCTGCGTTCGCTTGACCCCTACACTGTTTACTATCCCGAGGAGAACGTAAAAGACCTGAACATGATGATTTCAGGAAAATATGCTGGCGTGGGAGCTCTCATCAGATACAATATGGAGCTCAAACGCGTTGTAATCGACGAACCCTACGAAAATATGCCGGCAGCAGAAGTAGGGCTAAAGAAAGGCGACATAATTCTGGCTATAGATGACTCGTCGATGGTTGACAAAAACGTGCCTTTCGTGAGTAATCATCTTCGCGGAGATGCTGGCACGAGCTTCATCTTGAAAATACAACGTCCCACAACCGGAAAAACAATGAAGTTTAAACTCACTCGTCGGTCTATTCAACTTCCAGCAGTACCCTATTATGGATTGCAGGAAGATGGTATAGGCTATATCAATCTCAATTCTTTCACAACCAACTGTGCAAAAGATGTTCGGCGTGCATTCCTCGAAATGAAAAAACAAGGTATGACATCGCTCGTACTCGATCTCCGAAACAATGGCGGAGGTAGCTTGCAGGAGGCAATAAATATTGTGAATATGTTTGTGCCGAAAGATTTGACGCTGGTGAAAACTGTGGGTAAACTGGAACGTACAAATAAGGAGTACAAAACAACTGTTGAACCCATCGATACACTTATTCCTATTGTGGTGATGGTTAATGGCGAAAGCGCGAGCTCAAGTGAAATAACCTGCGGAAGTTTGCAAGACCTAGACAGAGCTGTTGTGCTCGGTACGCGAACCTACGGCAAAGGATTGGTGCAAGCTCGGTGGATTTACCCTATAATGGAAATCTCAAACTCACAACAAGTAAATACTATATTCCAAGCGGCCGCTGTATTCAGGCCATCAACTACAAGCATAATAATGGAGGTTACATCGAGCATGTTCCTGATTCGCTCACCCGACTATTCCATACTGCTAATGGTAGAGAAGTGCGCGATGGTGGAGGTATCAAACCTGACGTGGAGGTGACACCCGACTCGCTGCCGAATATAGCTTTCTATTTAGCATCAACCGGACGTGACTCAACAGAAGTAATGCTCAATTGGGAACTCAAATACATCAAGAACCATCCCACGATTGCACCCGCTCGTAACTTCTTCATCTCGGATGCCGACTACGAAGACTTCAAGAAAACCGTTCTCAAAAGCGGATTCAAATACGACCGTGAAAGCAAAAGATACATGGAAAATCTCGTAAAGCTTGCCAAATTTGAGGGTTATTATAATGATGCGAAAGAAGAATTCGATGCTCTCGAAAAGAAATTGAGTCACAATCTTGCGAAAGATCTAGACTACAATAAGGAAATATTGAAACAGGTTCTTACGGCCGACCTTGTTGCTGTTTATTATTATCAACGCGGAACGGTTGAAAACAGTCTGCAGTTCGATAAACAATGGAAGCGTACCGTGGAGTTGCTCAGAAATCTCGAGGAATATCGCAAGATTCTGACCGCTTCCAATAAAAATTAATCCTTCTGTTGCATGAAAGCTGAGAAGAAAAAGCTATTGGGAATGACACTTGACGAACTACGTTCGGTTGTAGTCGACCTTGGTTTACCTGCATTTGTCGGCAAGCAAATTACCGAATGGCTCTACTCGCATCATGTGACAACGATAGACGAAATGACAAACATTTCGAAGGTTAATCGGCTTCGGTTGGCTGAGAATTATTCCGTTGGAGCCAGCAAACCCGTAGATGCACAATATTCCAAGGATGGAACGGTGAAATATCTCTTCTCGGTCGAGAACGGTAAGATGGTTGAAACGGTTTTTATTCCTGATACTGACAGAGCAACGTTGTGTGTCTCATCTCAAGTTGGTTGTAAAATGAACTGCCTTTTTTGCCAAACGGGAAAACAAGGATTTGAAGGAAATCTTTCGGCTGCTGACATATTGAATCAAATTCACTCACTGCCCGAAAGAAACCGACTCACAAACATTGTTTTCATGGGACAGGGTGAGCCGATGGATAATCTTGACAGCGTACTTCGCGCCACGCAAATCATGACGGCTGAATATGGTTTTGCTTGGTCTCCGAAACGAATCACAGTGAGTAGCGTGGGCGTGAAAAACAAACTGAAACGATTTCTTGACGAGAGTGAGTGTCATATAGCTATAAGTTTACATTCTCCTCTTACCCATCAGCGCGCCAAGCTCATGCCGGCGGAGAAAGCTATGAGTATCGGTGAAATTGTTGCGCTGCTTCGAAATTATGATTTCGCCCACCAACGCCGATTATCGTTTGAATATATAGTTTTTGATGGGGTGAACGATTCGCTAACTCATGCTAAGGAGATAATTAATTTGTTGCGCGGTGTTGACTGTCGGATAAATCTTATCAGATTTCATAAGATTCCGAACGTCGATCTGCAAGGTGCCAGTCTGCAAACTATGGAACGAATGCGCGATTTCCTAACCTCACATGGTATTTTTACGACTATTAGAGCAAGTCGTGGTGAAGATATCTTTGCCGCTTGCGGATTGCTTTCAACTGCAAAGAGGAGCAATTAGATGCGTGCTCTTAGACCTATTTTGTTCTATGTGGCCATTCTCCTTGCAAGTTGCGGAAAGTCAACTGGAACTTTGCCTGCAAGTAGCAACAAACCCTATGAGATGCTAATTGTTGGTGATAAAGAGGGTATTTTGTGTCAGCAGTTCGAAAAGCCGATGAATGGTCTGCCTCAAAGTGAACCGCTCTTCGATATTTCGCAAACTGACTCTGCAAACTTCTCCGGAATAGAGCGTTTGGCACGAAACATAATTGTTCTGAAGATTGACAATCGATATAAAAACATTGATATAAAAGCTGAACAAAACGTTTATGCCCAGCATCAGGTTATTCTCTACATCACGGCACGTTCGAAGAATCAGCTTGCCAGATTTTTGGGAAGTACTGGACAGAGACTTGTAAACTATTTCACGAAAATTGAACTCCGACGTGAGCAACATCTGTTGCAACTAACTCACAACACCGAAGCCGAAAAAAAAATAAAACAGATGTTCGGTGCCCAAATGCTTGTTCCTGCTGATATGTTGGCTTCGAAACAAGGCAGAAACTTCCTTTGGCTGTCGAATAACGCAAATACATCTATGGCTAGTATCTGTCTTTACACCATCAATACAGCCGACTTCAAAGAGCAGCGCGACAGCATTATGCAACGAAATATTCCAGGTGAGTGGAAAGGCTCATTTATGCAGACTACCCGGATAGATGAAGTAGTTGTGAGCAAACGCGGAGCAAAAACCGTTCGCGGACTTTGGGAAATGAATTCCGACGCAATGGGTGGTCCATTCGTGGCCTATATTCCATCTCCCGGATCGCGCTCAATCCTCGTGGCAGAAGCCTTTGTGTTTGCCCCCGAAAGCAAGAAAAGAAATATTGTTAGAAGACTCGAAGCAGCGATATACACATTGAAACAATCAACCAAACACGATACGAAATGAACGAAAATAGAAAGATACGCGTCGCAATAACACACGGCGACACAAACGGAATCGGATACGAATTAATCTTCAAAACATTCGAAGATCCCGAGATGCTAGAACTTTGTACACCCATCATTTATGGTTCGCCGAAGGTGGCAACATATCATAGAAATGTTCTTGAAATGCAGCCCAATTTCACAATTATCAATGATGGGAACGAAATTCAAGACGGCCGCGTGAACTTCATGCCTGCTTTCGACGAAGAAATCAAAGTGGAGTTCGGAATACCTACTGAAAACTCTGGGCTTGCCGGATTGCACGCTATAGACAGAGCATTAGTCGATTACAATGAGGGGTATTTTGATGTGCTTGTCACGGCCCCGCTTGAGAACAACCAAAACTTCCAGTTCAGCGGACAGAGTAGATACATTGAAGACCATTTGGAAGTTGAAGGACAAGGCCTTAATATTCTTCTTAATCAGCAAATGAGAATGGCGCTCGTTACGCGAAACTTGCCACTAAAACAGGTGGCCGAGTCAATCACGAAAGCAAACATAAAGGAGAAAATTACACTATTGCACCGTAGTTTGAAACGTGATTTCAGACTCTCAAACCCGCGAATAGCAATGCTTGGACTGAATCCCAAAGCTGGCGAGGACGGTCTTCTCGGGGCTGAAGAACAAGAAATTATTGTGCCTGCTACCAAAGAACTGGCTAAGGAAGGTATACAAGTTTTCGGGCCATATGCTGCTGACAGATTCTTCGCCGAAAACCAAATGGTTTATTTCGACGCAGTGCTTGCGATGTACTACGACCAGGGATTCATACCTTTCAGGACCCTGACTTTCGACGATGCGCAGAACTATCTCGCCGGATTACCTCTGGTAAGAACTGCCCCCGAACTTACACCTGGATTCGATATTGCCGGTAAAGGCATTGCCGACCCGGCAGCCATGCGTCATGCGATATTCCTTGCTATCGACATATTCAGGCACAGGAAAGAATACGACGAACCGATGGCTAATCCGCTTCAGAAATTATATCACGAAAAACGCGACGAAAACGACAAGGTGCGATTCAATATTCCGAAGAAGCAAAACGAATCGTCAATACAAAACGGCTCCGAATGAAGAGAAAATACCAGAACATATTCTTCATTCTCGGTCTTGCATTGCTTGGTGTTATGCTTGCCGGGCTCGACTATCGCCAAACCTGGCAAGCCCTTCAGCATGCAGGTTATTGGGCTGTGGCTGTCATTGTGCTCTGGGCATTTCTCTACATCTTCAACACTTCGGCTTGGATGATAATTATTAGGAGTCAAGACACGCCGGCCGACCGTGCCGGGCGAAGAATATCTTTCGGATGGCTCTACAAAATCACCGTCTCAGGTTTTGCGCTTAACTACACTACCCCTGTTGGGCTCATGGGTGGTGAGCCCTATCGAATAATGGAACTAACGCCGAAACTCGGTCCTGAGCGTGCCACCTCGTCGGTTTTGCTTTATGCCATGACTCACATTTTCAGTCATTTTTGGTTCTGGCTTGTTTCCATTCTTCTTTTCATCATCACTAAACCGCTCGACAGTTTCACTGCTACGATTCTCGTCCTCACAGCAGTATTCAGTCTTTCTGCGATATGGTTTTTTCTGACGGGGTATAAGAAAGGGCTTGCTGTGCGGATGATGACTCTTCTTGGCAAGATTCCCGGTGTGCGCCGACGCGTCAAGGGTTATGTTGAAAGTCATAAAGAGCAACTCGACAACATCGACCGCCAGATAGCTTCCCTTCACAATCAGAACACCCGGACATTCATCTCCGTTGTTCTACTCGAACTCACTTGCCGCCTTTGCAGTGCGCTTGAGGTGTTTTTTATTCTTTCGGTGCTCTATTCGAGCGTTAACTACATTGACTGTATTCTTATTATTGCTTTCACCACCCTGATTGCCAATATGCTTTTTTTTATTCCTCTACAGTTGGGTGGGCGTGAAGGCGGATTCCTCATGTCGATAACCGGTCTTGGTCTCACATCCGGAGCTGGTATATTCGTGGCCCTTATAGTTCGTATTCGCGAACTCATCTGGACTGCTCTCGGGTTGATTCTCATTAAAATTGAGAATCGTAGGAAAACCTGATTTTTCCGTCGCAGAGTGTCTGCGGTCGAAAATCATTTTTGTTTTTCCGTCCCAGAGTGTCTGCGGCCAGAAAT
>NZ_BAKH01000056.1 GCF_000614105.1 Prevotella micans DSM 21469 = JCM 16134 | reverse complement strand
CTGCCGAGTACTTACACGCAGTGTAAATCGAAAAATAGTCTCTGCCGAGCATCGCACGCGGTGTAAAATGAAAAAATAGTCTCTGCCGAGTACTTACATGCAGTGTAAATCGAAAAATAGTCTCTGCCGAGCATCGCAAAAGCAATGAAGAGCGAAATCACAAAAAATTCCACCCGTTTGATTAAACTGAAAACACCTATTGATTATGAATAAAAACATCCTCATCGCAATCCTAATCCCGCTGCTCAATCTGACAGCAAACGCACAGCAACGCGACAAGACACTCACCATAGAAGTGGTGGCCAACACACACGAAAATCTCGAAGGACAAGAAGTAACGCTAACGCAAACCGACTACTCACTGACCTACGAACCCGTTCTGCTCAACAGCGCCGGACAATGCTCGGTGAAAGTCTATCCGGGCAATCATAGCATAAAAATCGAACGCCCGAGATTCAAAACCGTCGAGCATAACATAAACATCGACCACGACAAACAAATAACACTACTGCTCAACGAAGCCGCACAAACCCCGTTCGGACTCACAGCAGCTTTCAACCACAATGTCTACACCGGCATAAACTCCGTCATCCTAGATTGGAACAAAGAAACACCAGCCTTCACAGACGATTTCGAATCCTACACACCCTTCGCAATAACATTCGGCAATTGGACCGGAATCGACGAAGACCACCTTGCCACCATCTCCCTAAAAGGCAACTATCCCAACCGAGGAACAATGCAATACGCACAAATAATGAACCCCATGGCAGTTGAACCATCCTGGTGGAACGACTATCCAGTGCTGCGACCACACAGCGGCAAACAATACGTCGGATTCGTGCGCACTAGCAGCGGAGCAGCCAATAACGACTGGCTCATCTCGCCCACCATCACACCCGGAAAAGGCAACAGCCTCATCTTCCAAGCCAAGGCCGGCGATAAGTATAAAGAGAAATTCATGGTCTACGCAACAACCAAAATCAACAACCCAATGCCAAACGACTTCGTGCGACTCGACAAAGGCAACTACGAAACCGTAGACCACAAAACATGGCAACAATTCAGCTACGACCTAACCGAATACGAAGGACAGCCTATCAAATTCGCAATACGCTACATCAGCGAACACAACAACGGCGGAGCATTCATGCTCATGGTCGACGACATATTCGTAGGACAACCCTTCCGACCCCACCAAAACAATCAGGCAAAACGAATAAACAACCAATCACCCGAAAACCCAAACGAATATTTCGAAATTTATAAAAACGATGCACTCGTGGGAACAACCCAAGCCTACAAATTCGAAGTAGAAAATGTGACACCCGGCAACTACCGATTCGGCGTGAAAGCCAAATATAAAGTTGCAGAGAGCGACACGGCAACGGTCGACATCGCCATACCGGCCGAAAACTATGCACAACTAAAACTCAAAGTAACAGCCGACAGTAAACTCACGGCCGACAATCAGACAATAACCGTCGCCAGCAACGCAACCGGCCAGCAATACCCCGTCACCGTTGTCGGCGGAGAGGCCGAAATGAAATCGCTCCCGAAAGAGAAATACTTCGTCAGCACCGAAGAAGGCGCATTCAATGCCGTTAGCCAACTCATCGATGTTCAGAAAGACACCACCATCAGCATAACCCTCACCGACCGCATTCTGGAACCCTACAACATCACGACCGACGTCATGGAAGGAGGCAAAACGACAGTGAAATGGAACCAGATTCTACTTTTCAAAGACAGCTTTGAAGAGTATGCCGACTTTTCAACCGGAACGTTCGGCAACTGGATAACCCTTGACCTCGACAAGAAAGCAACGTATCCCATATCACTCAGCGGCTCGATAATAAACTTCCCGGGCGCATCGACACCCACCAATCCAGCAGCCGTGGCCCCAATGGTGTTCAATCCGAACAGTACCACCCCGGCAATGTATCCAACCGACCCGGCAGTTAAAGCACCGACAGGCGACAAAACAGTTATATTCTTCTCGCCCCAGAGATACCAACCAACAAGTGCTCATCTCGCCCGAGCTAACTATCAGACAAGGCTACGACCTCAAAGTAACAGCCAAATCGTATAACGACGCTTATCCCGAAAGTATCGAATTCTGCCTTTCCACAGGCAGTACCGACCCAGCCGACTTCACCGTCATTGGCCAAGCCGAGAATATGCCCGGCACGCAGTGGATGCAATACTCCATACCGCTCGCTTCATATGTGGGCGAGAAAGTCCGATTGGCCGTGCACTATGTATCAGTCGACAAGTTCTTCGCACAGATTGACGACTTCACCGTGGGCCCAGCCAACGGCGAAACCGAAATAGTTGACTATGGCAACGTAGACCACTACGACATATACCTCGACGGCGTAAAGATTGGCGAGCCCACCCGGCCCATGTTCACAATCGAGCACCTATCTGAAGGCAATCACACCATAGGCCTGCAGTCGGTTTACAAGAGCGGGCGCTCGCCCATGGTCAATCACCAGATTGTAGTAACATCTATTGAATCTCCAACCATCAAATCTTCTACGGTCGAGGAGATTTACAACCTCTCAGGTGTTAAACTCAACAAAAGCATCGACGCCTTACCACATGGAATATATATCGTTAAACAAGGTAGCACAATACACAAAATTCGTAAGTGATGAAAAAGATAATAATCCTCCTACTTGTACTCGGTATACCCTTAGGATATGCCAGCGCACAACAATCGGCAAAAGTACTTGCAGCCTCCGAACGTGCATTGAGCTACACAGATGGCGACAGCATAACCATCTCCGACATTTGCATCGGCAAGGCCTACACATATGCAATCGGCGCATGGGCAACGCCACAGATGCTACGCTCATATGCCGGTTGTAAAATCGTTGGCATCCGCTTTGCCGTGGGCTCATCCATAGGTAAAAGCAGAGTGTTTCTTTGTCGAATCCAAAACAAAGACGTAACCGACACAATAGTTTCACGACCAGTAAGACGAACCTCCAGCGGATGGAATGAAGTACGATTCAATAACTCGCAAGAGTACGTCATCAGCGAAAATGATTCACTCTTCTTTGGCTACAACTACACCGAAACACAACAGATGGTTCAAGACGGCAAAGGTGCCATTGCCGTATATAAACCAAAAACTGACAATCATCTCGCCTCGCTGATTTATGTAAACTTCGGTATGGGCAAGCAGCCCACCTTCGTTTCATTCTCCGAGAAAGGCAATGCATGCGTACAATTAATTGTCGACATCAGTAATAAACCACATAAAGACCTCGACATGGAGTCTATTCTCATAGGCAACAAATACAAGCAACTGGGCGAAAACATCGATGCATTTCTCACCTATCGCAACGTAGGACGCGACAGTGTTTTCAGTTGCAAAATAGGCTGCCAGATAGACAACCGTTCACCCATCTTCTTCAATGAAACGAAGATGTTGAAAGAGAACGCTCTCGAGAGCATGAACCATATGATCGATTTGCCATCCGATCTTCCCGTCGGTCGGCACATCATAAAGTTTTTCGTGAGCACGATAGATGGTCAGCAACCAGTTAGCACCATTTGCGACACCATCTACGCCCCGTTCATTTCCTACGCCACGGCTCTGCCCAGACAGCAACATTACGTAGAACAATACACCGACCAGGGCAACCCTATGGCTCCACCCGTAAACCAGCAAATGAACATTGCCGGAAACGACAATAACATCTGTTTAGTCAACATTCATCGTCCCGGCACCTCACTCTCCCTACCCCAGTCCAATTATCTGCACGGACTCTATGCCTACACATTACCTTGTTTTACAATCGACAGATTCAGCTTTTTCGGCGAGAAGCATATTGCGTTCGATGCAAACGACTATATTTTCATTATGCCCGATATTCTCTCACAGTCGGTGCGCCAACTTGCCAATGAAGCCAATCTCAACCCGGCTTTTGCCACGATAAACTTCATCCCAGCCTATGATACAGCCTCTCGAAAACTCACTCTCACTGTCGAGGGCGATGTTTCTAGCGATGCACTTCCCATTTTCAACCGATTAGCCCTCACCGTTCTCATTGCTGAAAACGAAGTCGAGGCCGACCAGATGGTGTTCAATTCCGATCGGACATCTTCGTTTGTGAAAGCCGACTATCATCACGACAATGTTATACGCGCTTATCTTTCAGCCCCGATGGGCGACGAGTTGCAGGTTTCAGCAGGTCGATACTCTGTTAGTTACACCTCCGTTATCCCTGCCGAATGGAATGTCAACAACCTGAAAGCGGTAGCCTTAATAACCAAGTTCACTACCGAAGCAAATGCTGGCAATCTGCCCGAGCTTGACGTGACTAACGCAAACAGTATCTTCCTAAAAGGCATAGTTCCCGATGGAATCAAGAGAACGGAAGCAATTCACCTGATACCGCGGCCGAATATTTCACGCTCGACGGTCGAAGAATCCCTATATCAAACCTGAAACAGGGAGTCTATATAATAAGAAAAGGTGGGCAATGCAAAAAAATCATCATTCAACCCCGATGAATGAATACATCAAACATTACTTAACAACATAAACATCAAATCTTATGAAGAATCGAACGAAACTATTCGTGCTCCCGATAATGATACTCTGGAGTACCATCACGCAAATGCCGATGTGTATAAACTCGACTTCAATACCGTCATCTCCACTACCAACCACGATTTCAAGGTGGCCGACGGATGGGGACACATCGTAGATGGATATATTGATTATGAAGACGGTGAAATCTACTATGTGAAATATTCGTACTCTGCAACCGATGGTATCGACGGTTCGGGTGCGCTTAAAGTAGGTGATCAAACAGCTGTGGGGTCAGGTAGTTCATGGGAAACCGGACCAACAACCGACCTGCTAGTAACACCGAAAATAACTGGCAAAGCTAGCATCTATGTGAAACAAACCTCATCCTCCGGTACAGTTAAATTCTATACCGTGACCCGCGAGGGCGACAAATACAAACGTGGAGCGCAGATTAGCATAATCCTGCCCACCCTATCGTGCACAGACTATGTGAAGGTTGAACTACCAGCTCAGACAGGAGCCTATGTGGGAATATATGGCTCCAATGTCATCTTCGACAACTTCGAAGCTGAAAGTATTGAGAGTTTGCAGGTTAAGGCACTCACAATTCAAAGCGCTGTATGCCTAAATAAAAGCACAACCGACTGTCGACCCGACGGGAAATTCCCCATTGCCTTCACCGTAAAAATCAAGAACAGCGGTAATGTAGATCTGCATCCGGGCGACGAAGGATTCTCAATCTCTGTACTCAACCATTCGCTTGCCGACACAGTGGTATTCACCGTCCCCATTGGTGAAACCTTGCAGGCCGAACAAACGGTAACAGTAGATGTTTCGGGTGAGGTTCCCTATGCCGATTTTTCAAAACGAGGACGATACGATGTGAAAGAAAATATATCAGGCAGTACCAAGTTCGGCGCATGGATAGATCCTGTACCCTATGCACCAAAGATGAGCCTACGCGATAAAGATGGAATCGAAGCCGGAGGTAAGACCTTCGCTTTCGGAATGATTAACCAACCGAAAAACCTACCTCTCATAATCCGTAACTCCGGAGCCGCACCACTGAAAGTTACGGGCATCTCGTTGCCTGAACATTTCAGCTCTTCACTCGAAGCCCCATTCACGATGGCAGCTCATTTAGACACTACGCTAGTCATAACACTGAAAACCGATATTCCTGGTATCTTCGGAGGTCAGATAACCATCAACGGAGAAGACGTTCAGCCAGTCTCAGCCACTCTGTCGGGAACAGTAATAGACCCTACTAAGTTCTTTGTAACCTTCGAAGATAAGAAACTGCCCACTGGCTCCATCGCCGAAACAAACTGGACAGTTGAACAACACGACTATGCCAGCTCAACAAATGCTTACTTTCTATCGAATTCTGTTGCCAACGAGGAAACCAAGTTCATCACTCCGCTACTCAAGGTAGCACAGGATGAAAAGTTCTCGGTAGATGTAGCCAAGGTGCGCTATTCGAGTAACGAATCATTTTTAAACATTTATTATTCTCCCGACCGCAAGACATGGACTCTAGCACGGGCCGTTGACAACTCGGAGCTCAGCTCAAAGAGAGCCTCTGTTGCGCCCTATTACAACTCGGAACTGTGCACATTCATCATCGACAACATTCCTGCCGGACAATACTACATCGGCTTCGGTGCAGGCTATTCTGCTATCGACAATATCTACGGCTTCGAACCCGTACCAGTAAAGCACGACTGGATGCTCGTAGGTGCCAAACTCCCCACATCGGGTAGCGTTAATCACGCCTACACAGCAACGGCAACCTTACGAAACATCAATGCACGGGCCGAAGAGACAGACTCGTATAAAGCAACACTCTATGTCGACGGCAAGACGGTCGCCAAAGCTCCAGCTGTGGAATTAGCAGCCGGTACAACAACCGAATTCAGATTCTTCTATACGCCCACAACAGTCGGTTCCCATCGCATATGTATCGAGTTCAGCAACGAAGGCGACGGATATTTTCTACGCACTGACACGGTAGAGATGACCATATCGCCTGAAACAGGGTCGCAAACAATCACCGTGGGCGAGACCGAAGGCACAATAAACTCCTCACCGCTTAGCTTGAACTACAAGCAGAGTGAAACCGAATCCATCTATACCGCCGAGCAATTGGGACTCACGGCAGGCGATAAAATAACCTCTATGGTTTGGCGAGGATATAAAACCACTGACAATCTCACCACACACCTTGAAGTGCTCATTGGCAACACAGCCGAAACATCCGTGCCGGTTGACCTAACAACCGTTACCGAAATAAATCGCGAAGGAATGACGAAAGTCTACGATGCCGATTATACTTTCCTTAAGAAAGGTTCTGATACTGACCTCACCGACTTACTCGCCATAAAACTCACCGAGCCATTCGAATACACCGGTGGAAGTTTGCGGATCATCGTTAAATCTAGCGCCACTCAATACAGACAGGCCAATTTCGAAAAGAGTACCGTGCTTACTGGCCAATGCTACGGTAGACAGCACGACACCAATCTAGACGGCGCCTCTTTCGTTGCCAAGCCTCTACCCGTAATTGTCTTAGGTAAATTGCTGAAGCCCGCGCAGATTAGCGGAACCATTACTTCCAAAGGTAAACCGGTTCCCAACGCGATGCTAACTCTTATGAGTGGTGATGTGAAATATTCTTCCAAGACGAATGCTACAGGACGATACAGTGTTGACATAGTGCAAACTGCGCTCTCTTACTCACTCTCCACCTCTGCTGACGGTTATGCCGACTATTCTTCCGCAAACCTCTTGTTCAAAAAAGATTCCGTACTCAACATCGAACTTTCCGAAACATCCATCACTGTGAGCATCAACTCTACAGGCTGGACTGCATTCAGTTCGACCCGCGCCATTGACTTCTCTACAATATCCACCCTAAAGGCCTATATCGTAACGAAAGCCGATGACGCCACAGCTACCCTAAAACGCGTAGAGATAGTTCCTGCCTATACCGCAGTATTGCTCCGCGGAGCAGAAGGCAGCTATGAATTGCAGCCTATTTCGGAAGCCATTGCCCCAGCTGTGAATATACTTCAGAACACAGTTGACGCCCCATTCACGGTGGGCGATGCAGAGTTCGGTAAAGCCTATGCTCTCGGCACAGACAATGGCATTACATGCTTTGTCCGATGCGCTAAAGACAGCACCATTCTTCGTCGTTCCGGGTATCTGCTTTTCAATATCGCCCCAACAACTAACCTATTCACTCTGGATTATATGACCGATGCCACAGAGCACCCTATCTCACATTATGAGGGAATATCTCTCGACCCACGCAAACCGATGTACAACCTCTCCGGTCAGCGTGTCGGCCCAACTTATCGTGGCATAGTCATCCAACACGGCAAAAAGTTCATTAACAAGTAACATTTCACTAACCTTTTCCACCTCCCGTCTATTAAAGGCGGAGGTGGAAACTAAAACCAAGAATTTATGAAGAAAAAATTAGTTTTAATCATGGTTCTAGTAACGAACCTAGTTTGTGCAATGGCACAGAAAACCGGTAACACCGGACCGCTCACCTGGAGTTACAACGAAGACAGTAAGGAGCTAAAGATCTCCGGAAAGGGAGATATGCCCAACTACGACTTCGACACCTCACCATGGAAAGAATACAAAGAACAAATCGAACTAATAACCATTGGAGACGATGTAACAGCGATAGGCAATAACGCTTTCTGCAATTGTTTTGCGATAACGGAAATCAACATTCCCAGCAAAGTCACCCGAATCGGCGAAAGCGCTTTCACGTATTGCATATCACTCGAAAAGGTAGTCATCCCCGGAAGTGTGAGAATAATAGACTACGGAGCATTCGAAGACTGTGAGCATCTAACAACACTAACACTCTCGAACGGTCTGGAAAGCATCGAGGGGTTCGCTTTCAAAGGATGCAACAGTATTGAAAGTCTGGTAATCCCAAGAACAGTAACCAACATCGGGCGATGGTCATTCAGCGGATGCGAGACTATTCAGACACTCAAGATTCCCGGAAGCGTAAAGACCATCGGCGACAATGCATTCTCTACCTGTATTAATCTCGTCTCGCTTGAACTTCCCGAAGGACTGGAAACCATAGACGAAGCTGCTTTCAACGGCTGCGAGAAACTCCCCACCGTTCTTATTCCTGCCAGCACCACAACTCTTGGCGGCGGTGTGTTTGCTGATTGCAAGGGCATGACTCAAATAAAAGTAGCCCAAGGAAACCCATCCTATATAGTTGAAAACGACATCCTCTACGACATCAACAAAAGGCACCTAGTTCAATATCCCGCCGGCAAAACAGATGCAACCTTTACTATTCCCTCCAATGTAGAGGCAATAGACAAATTCGCCTTCTGCGGAAACGAGCATCTAACCTCAGTAACCATACACCCCCAGTTAGAAAGCATCGGTTATTTTTCTTTTGCTAGATGCAACGGAATATCCACTTTCAATGTTCCTGCCAAGACTCAAGACATAGGCGAATCGGCATTCCACGATTGCATTAGCCTAACGGCAATAAATATCGACAAAGACAATCCCAATTATGTATCGATAGACGGCGTGCTCTACGATAAGTCGAAATACGTGCTCATGCAATATCCCACAGGCAAAACAGACGCAACATACGTTGCCCCAAGCACTTTAAAGATTCTTGGCAATTACGCCTTCTTCAGCAACTCCAATATCACTTCGATTGATCTACCGGATGGCTTAACCCGCGTAGGTGATTTCGCGTTCGGATGGTGCAGAAACTTGGGTACGCTAACCGTACGAGTGACCGAGCCTGAAGACATCGAGGTAGGATTGATCCCTTTCTTCAGAGGCTCCGGAGCCGTGACGTGCACACTGAGAGTACCCCAGGGAAGCAAAGAAAAATATGAAAGCGTACAAGCCTGGGCTGATTTCGCTCCTAATATCGAAGAACTTGAATCTACCGGTATAGAGCACATCAACGGAACACAGTCATCCATTCCAAACAGTCGCACATACGACCTGAGAGGGATATTAATGAACCCCTCTTTCGACCAACTCCAAAAAGGCATATACATCGTAGATGGTAAGAAAATCATAAAGCGATAGCCACACATAATCGCAACAAATCAAAAAAGAGCTCGGCACAATTAGCCGAGCTCTTTTTATTTCCCCCCAGCCAATCTCCAAACCTCCGAGTCATCGACTGAACTATCTTATGATGAAAAGATAAGTTTGATTTTAAAGTACCGAGTCTGTCTTTAAAGGAATGCATATTCTATATCCATTATATACGTAGGTAAATGATATACATATAAATACGACTCGTCTCTAATGGGGACGTAGCTCTCTACATAGAGCATTCAATATCCCAATAAGTTGGTATTGCGACATCTAATAGCTGAAGTTAACTTTGCACGCACCAAGAACAAGAAACATAACCCTGTTTTTAAATAATAAGAACACTAGCTGGGCTTCATAACATGACCCGAATTTATAAATGGTGGATTAGGTTAACCATGATTTCCATAATCCTCTTTCTTTCGGCTAACTGCGCGCTGGCCGGAACAGTGAAAGGAAAAGTGGTTGATCATTCGAACAACGAAGCGCTACCTTATGCCACCGTGACCGTTATCGACTTCAAAGGCAAGAAATATAATACGGTTACGGATACCGATGGATGGTTCGCGATCGACAACGTGCTCGACGGACGATGCCGGGTAAGGGTGGAGTTTGTGGGATATGTACCTTTTGAACGATTCATACTCCTTAGTGTAGTGGTACCGCTCGAGGTTCGACTCGTACCCGACGAAAAGCAGATAGGCGAGGTTGTTGTCACGGCTCGCGAAGGGCGAGGCATCACCTCATCGTCGGTTATAAACCGACAGGCTATTGAGCATCTTCAGCCGTCGAGCTTCACCGATTTACTTTCGCTGCTCCCCGGCGGTCACAAGTCTCTTCCCGACCTAACCAATGCCAATACCATAACACTTCGGCAGGCGGGAACGGGTAATTCGAACTACGATATCTCGTCGCTCGGAACCATGTTCGTTACCGACGGCGTTCCTATGAGCAGCGACGCGAATATGCAACAGGTGCGTCAGGCGTCGAACACATCGCACGGCGACCTCGACGCAGGGCGCAATCATGTGGGAGCGGGCGTGGACATGCGTACCATCTCGACCGATAATATCGAGAGCGTGGAGGTTATCCGAGGAATTGCACCGGTGGAATATGGCGACATCACGAGCGGAGTAGTCATCATCAAACGAAAACTCAAGCCAACACCGTTCGAGGCGCGGTTCAAGGCCGACGCCTACAGTAAGTTGCTCTACGTAGGAAAGGGTGTTCAGCTGGGCAACTTTATTACCAACCTTAGCGCGGATTATCTTGATGCAAAGGCCGATCCACGCAATTCGCTCAACAATTATAAACGTCTCACACTGTCGGCCCGCCTACAAAACAGTTGGAAGACGTGTGGATGGCAGATACGCTGGCGACAGAATGTGGATTATGCCGGGTCGTTCGACAATCAAAAGTTCGACGCCGAAATTCTTAAGCAAAAAGACGACCGATACCGCAGCTCGTACAATCGATATAGTATAAGCGAATCGTTGCTGGCCATTCCGATACACGATGGAGCGCTGAAGTCGATTAGTCTTGACGCCGCTCTGGCCTACGAGCAGAGTCGCATCGACCAAGACCGCTTTGTGAGTCTTTCGCGCGATGTGGGCGTTTCGACTACACTCGAAGAAGGCGGGCACGACGGAATCTATCTTCCTTATTCCTACGTTTCGCACGTCACTGTCGACGGTAGACCGCTGAATGCCTACGCCAAACTGAAAGCTCTGTTCGGAATAAGAACCGGCAGCTTCACACACGACATAAATTCAGGCGTGGAGTGGAAGATGGACAAGAACTATGGACGCGGACAACAATACAACCCTGCGCGGCCACTCAGTCCAGGGACGCCCTACAGGCCGCGGGATTATGGTAGTATTCCGGCCGGACACGAAATGGGCATCTATGTTCAGGACGTCGTATCTATTGTCCTGGGCGAGCATCAACTGACGGGGTCGATGGGACTGAGAGCGAGCGGGCTACTCAACCTCGACCGGAAATACTCCATGCAAGCCAAACCATATCTCGACCCGCGATTCAATTTCCAATGGCGACTACCGAGCATGGAATTATTCGGACACGAGCTAACGCTCGACATCAATGGCGGATGGGGACGGCAAACGAAATTCCCAACGCTGCTCCAGATTTATCCCGACCGGATTTATAACGACATCATCGAGCTGAATTATTTCAATCTTAACCCAGATTATCGCCGACTTTACTTGAAGACCTACGTCATCGACCCAACGAACTTTGCTCTTGAGCCGGCCCGCAATAACAAATGGGAAGTGCGCCTCGGAGGTGAATGGAACGGCAATACCGTTAGCGTAACATGGTTCAGAGAGGTGTGCTCGTCGGGCTTCCGTTCGTCATCGATTGTCCGCCCGTTCAGCTATCGCGACTACGACGAGCGTTCTATCGCCCCTGGTACGCTCACCGCCCGCCCCGAGCTGAGCGATTTCTCTTATACCGACAAGACCATCCTCGGTCTTTACAGTCGGGTCACTAACGGCAGCAAGCTTGTCAAGGAAGGAATCGAGTGGCAACTATCTACCCGTAGATTCTCCGGAATAAAGACACGCTTCACCGTTAGCGGCGCATATTTCCGTACGCAATATGCTAACAGCGAGCCCATGTTCCGCTCGAACACATCAGCCGTCGTTGCCGGTGTTCCGGTGAACGACCTGTACATCGGTTACTACGATAACTCGTCGGGCACGGTGCGCGAACAGTTCAACACCAACTTCATGGCCGACACACATCTGCCACGTCTCGGGCTCACATTCTCGTTCTCGGCTGAGTGTATGTGGTTCAGCTCATCGCAATCCATGCGCGAAAACGGAGTGCCCACGGCATATATGGCAACCGACGGAAAGATATACCCCTATACCGAAGCGAGCAAGACCGACCCATATCTCAAATGGCTCGAAACACACTATAATCCCGCCTCGTGGGAACGCCACACGGTGCCATTCTATGCGCTCGTGAATCTGAAAGTAACGAAGAACTTCGGTCGATGGATGAAGATTGCTCTCTTCATTGACCGAATGCTCGATTATATGCCCGACTATAAATCAAACTCCGGAATGACTATTCGGCGAACGTCGAAACCGTATTTCGGAATGGAAATGAACATATCAATTTAAGTAATTATGAAATCAATTAAAGTTTTAATGATGCTCACGCTGGCTCTGATATTCGCCGCCTGCTCGAGCGAAGAGCCCAATACTCCTGAACAGGTAACTGTGGGCGTACAATTAGTTCTGCCAAAAGGAATAGACAACGGACAATTCTCCGACTTGACCATTACGTTCACCGAGGTGAACACTGGTAAGCAAACCAAAATTTCCGTTGAGAACGGCAAGCCCGTCACAGCCTTGCTCACCGTTGGACAATATCGTGCCGAAGCCACAGGCAAGCTCACCTACAAGAATGCTCGCGGACTGGAGAAGCACATAAACGTGAAGGCCGTACTTGAATCGCTCACCGTAACCGGGCAAACGCGCGACGTGAACTTGCAGTTCTTCTCGACAACTGAGCCCGAACCCGACCCGGCCGACTACGACTACAAGGGCTTTGTGCTGGCCGAAATATTCTGTGCCGGTACATCGACTCCACAAGGCAGACTTTATAACGCCGACACATATTTCGTCATCTATAATAACACAGATCACGTGCTCTACGCCGATTCGCTCGTGATTGCCGAATCGGATTTCCTAACCGTGTCAAAACAGAACTACACACCCGACATCATGGCAACCGATATGGCCGTGGCTGCACTCTACATGATTCCCGGTTCGGGACACGACGTACCTGTTCAGCCAGGAGGCAAACTGCTCATCGTGAACAATGCCCTCGACCACACCAAGGCTAATCCCAATTCGTGGGACGAGAGTACGGCGAACTATGAATGGTATGATGAATCGACTAACCCGAACTTCTCGGATGTCGACAACGAAAACGTTCCCAATCTGGTGAAGATTTACTGCTACACCAAAACCATTTGGTCACTTCACACACAGGGATTCAAATCGTATGCGCTCGGTCGAATGCACACGAGCATTAAGAAATACCTCACCGACTATGTGTACAATTACAATTATCATATTGTAGCGCCGGGCGGCGAGGCCGATATGACCGGCAAGTCGTACAAACTGCCGAACAACTGGATTCTCGATGCAGTGAACATGAGTGCAAAGACCAAATTCCAATGGAGTGTAGTAGCGCCGAATTTGGATGCAGGTTTCACCTACAGTTCGGAAATCGAACGCGATGGAAATCGATTCAAAAAGAGTGTGCGCCGAAAAGTTGTTAGTCGCGATGGTTCGCGCGCCATTCTCATGGACACGAACAATTCCACAGACGACTTCGAGCCGCAGGCCGGAGCCAATCCGTTCCACCAATTCTAGGTTATGATGTCGAACAGTCGACTAATTCTTCTCGTAACGCTAACGCTGCTGGCTTCGGCTGGCAGCGCCGCTGTTCTGTCGACTGAAGACACACTGTTCAGAGTCGAGCCGACAACGTTGAGCGCCGAGGCTTCCGACAATCTGCTTTTGGGTACGCTCGCGCCGCGCTATTCCATGTCGCGCGTCGTGCTTTCGGCCCATTCCGCTCCAGCCGCCTGGGCTCCCGTTCCGCAACTGGGCAGCGGTGGTCGTGGATTCAATGTCGAGGCCGATATGTTTCAACGTCTCGGCTTGAAAGATGCCGTATGGGGCGAGCGGCCTATAAAAATGGATGGCGATATGACGTGGTGTGGAATGAAACGTCAGACTTCCGTGAGCTTTATCCCTACGTGATGGGCGACCCCATAGGCGGTGACCTGCAATATGAGCAATACGAATTAAGCGGAGGATATTCCGTTAATTATCGGCGCAGTCAGTTCGGATTCGAGCTAGGATATCGCGCTTTATCGGAATATCGCACCCGCGACCCGCGACCCGGCAATACTACGGCCGACCTGCATGGCCGACTGGCTTACGGATTCTTCATCGGGCCGAACAGCGTTCTGGGTGCGACCCTTTTGCTGGGGAAATACAAGCAAACCAACGAACTCACATTCATGAACGAGCTCGGTGCGAGTCGCGAATATCATCTCACGGGCATAGGCAACGATTTCGTACGTTTTTCGGGCACATCGAACAACGCATTCTATAAAGGTCACAACCTGGGTTTCACCCTCGAGCTTTTGCCCACCGACATGATGCGCGGGCTTTCGGTTAGCCTGGGCTATAACCACACGATGCGCGAGAAAATTTTATCCGACCTCAACCGTCTTCCGCTCAATCGTCTCGACTGCGACGTTCTATCGGCCGAGTTTGTTTGGCAGCAATCGGCCTATGGCATCGGTTTCAACGCGCGCCACAATATTCGTCGCGGCAAGGACAATCTGTTCGGCGAAGCCACTGGCAATGTTTATCCTCAGATTGGCAGCCGACTGCAATATCATGGCAGTGAAACTCGCATTGGCGCATCCGGATTCGGCGAGTTGCGAGCCGGAAGATTCATCTTCACATTAATGCCTTCCGTGTGGTGGACAGCTCTGCGTGGTAAGCACGCCGACTCGGGCAACCGGTTCGAAACATCCGACCTTCTATATGCGCTCCGTTTCAAGATGCGCTTTACGATATCCAAAAATATGCTTGCCACCGACATTCAACTGGGCCGACGAAATAACTTGACTCATAAGCTGGTGCTCAACAAGACGGCCGACGAGGGGCGGCAGTCGACAATGTCGCTCGGCGATGCACTTCGTCGGGTTGACGAATATTATTCTGGTGGCGAAACCGGTATTCGCTTTGCCGCATCATATTCACGCAGCGTTTGGGGCGGCAAGATTCTCGCCCTCCGTCTGGGTTACGAGCGGCGCGGTTATGTAGCCGATGCGGGCAATGAATATTCCGCCGCGGTGAGTTTGCGGTTTTAGCATATATATAAAAGGTGGTGTCGCGCAGACCCGCTGATGCAAAAACAATTTTGCAATTCGGCCACAGACACTCTGGGACGGAAAAACAAAAATGATTTTCGACCGCAGACACTCTGGGATGAAAAACAAAAATGAATTTTCGACCACAGACACTCTGGGATA
>NZ_BAKH01000057.1 GCF_000614105.1 Prevotella micans DSM 21469 = JCM 16134 | reverse complement strand
GATATAGGAATCAATTTGTTTGAGCAAATATCTTGTAAAAAGAAAAGTAGCAACATTATTCGCCTCCACGTACACATTTGTCGCAATTTACAGGTACAATAGGGCTGCTAAAGCATCGGTAGACCGTAAAACTGTTTATGATGGAGAGCAAAATTTGTTTTGCAATCATCTTCAATTATCTTTGCACACATGAATGGATTCCACGTAATGCACGAAATAACTCTACTTGAGGAACAAGATGCCTTGTACATTGCCGAAAGACATAAAAAAGAGTTCGACTACCCGATTCACAATCACGAAGAATATGAGCTCAATTTCGTTGAACACGCACCCGGTGTACGTAGGATTGTTGGTGACTGTACGGAGATTATAGGCGAATACGATTTGGCACTCATCGCCAGCGAAAACCTGGAACACGTCTGGGAACAGTATCAGTGTACAAGCAACGACATAAGAGAAATAACAGTGCACTTCAAGTTTGGACTCGATGATGGATCTTCGAAAAAAGACCATTCCTACCAATACGTAATATGCTCAAAGAGGCGCAGAAAGGATTAGCTTTCTCAACCAGTGCGATAATGAAGGTTTATCACGACATTGATATGCTTTCACAGGTGAACGGAAAGTTTGAGGCGCTGTTGAGATTCCTTCGTATTCTAGATACGCTGGCACGTTCGGGTGGAGCAAGAACACTGGCCTCATCATCGTATGCAAAGGTGCAGATTGAGGACGATTCGAAACGGGTACTGAAGGTGAAGAATTATATTAATGAGAATTATATGTATGAATTGAAGCTCGAAACATTGGCCGATTTGGCTAATATGAGTCAAAGTTCGTTCAGCCGGTTCTTCCGTATGCATACTGGTAGGACTCTAAGTGATTATATAATTGATGTGCGTATGGGATTCGCATCAAGATTACTACTCAATACAGAAGAGAGCGTTGCAAATATCAGTTTCAAGTGCGGATATAATAACCTTAGTAATTTCAATCGCATTTTTAAACGTAAGAAAGGCTGCTCGCCTAGTGAGTTCCGTGAACAGTACAGAAAAATCAAGATAATCGTCTAGAGGTTACACCTAGGCGTGAAATAATCAATAAGATGGAAATATTAAGATTCTGTGCGCTGCTGAAGCAAACGCTTTGGGGCGGAGACAAAATTATCCCTTTTAAACATCTGCAATCCACCGAAACACAGGTGGGCGAAAGTTGGGAAGTGTCGGGAGTAAAGAATAACGAGAGCGTGGTGCTCGAAGGCAAATTTGCCGGTTGGAAACTGAACGATGTGCTCAAAGAAATGGGAGCGAAGTTAGTTGGCAAGGAGAATTACGCACGCTTCGGAAACGAATTTCCGTTGCTAGTTAAGTTTATTGATGCTCGCGAACAGTTGTCAATTCAGGTTCATCCAGATGATAAGAAAGCTGCAGCTCGAGGATTGGGAAGAGGAAAAACCGAGATGTGGTATATAATGAAAAGCTCAGCCAATGCAACTCTTCGTAGCGGATTGAAAAAAAGCATAACACCCGAGGAATACAAGGCTATGGTGGAAAACGACACGATAACCGAGGCTCTAGTCGAATACAACGTCAAAGAGGGCGATGTATTCTTCTTACCTGCTGGAAGAATTCACTCAATCGGAGCCGGATGCTTCCTTGCTGAGATCCAAGAAACGAGTGACGTTACTTATAGGATATACGACTTTAAACGCAAAGATAAAAATGGAAACTATCGGCAACTTCACACTTGCGAGGCAGCCGAGTGTATAGATTACAGAGTGGCAGCCGACTACAGGACACACTATACTCCGGCAAAAAACGAAGCCGTTGAACTGGTGGGCTGCGAACACTTCACAACCAGTCTTTATGATCTCACAGAGCCTATGACACTGGACTATTCAGAGCTCGATTCATTCGTGATTCTGATTGCACTTGAAGGGCATGGAACAGTGATTGACGAGCAGGATAGAGAATATAAGTTACAAGCTGGTGAAACCCTACTCGTGTCAGCCGACTCGACAACTATTGAGGTATCGGGTAACGTAAAATTCCTTGAAACCTACGTGTAAAAAATCCCCATGAAGCAACGAAAAATATCTCCATGGACCTGGGTTCCGTCACTCTATTTCGCCGAAGGACTGCCATATGTTGCGGTTACGTTTTTGTCGATAGAGATTTACATGCAGATGGGGCTGTCAGATGCCGAAGTAACCTTTTATACCTCGTGGCTATATCTTCCGTGGGTGATAAAACCCGCTTGGAGTCCGTTTCTCGACCTTATTAAAACTAAACGCTGGTGGGTTGTTTCAATGCAGATGTTGCTTGGTGCAGCTTTTGCCAGCGTGGCTTTTACGGTAGACACGGTGTGGTGGCTGCAAGGCACTATATGCTTCTTTTGGTTGCTGGCATTCAGTAGCGCAACCCACGATGTAACCGCCGACGGATTTTATATGCTCGGACTCAACCAGCATCAGCAAACGTTTTTCGTTGGTATACGCTCTACATTTTATAGAGTATCTATTGTTGTGGGAAAAGGCGGACTTGTCGCTCTCGCAGGAATAATGCAGAAACAAGTGGGTATACAGCTTAGTTGGTCGCTAATTTTTTATACACTTATGGCACTGTTTATTGGGTTGTCGCTCTATCACCGCTTCATTCTTCCGAAGCCAACGGAAGATTCCGAACATACACATTTGTCAGCAGCCGGTTTGTTCCGGGATTTTGCTGAAACATTCATCTCGTTTTTTCGTAAAAAACAAGTATGGGTGGCCATAGCATTCATCCTTTTGTTCAGATTACCCGAAGCGCTCATCACGCCTGTGTCACAACTCTTTCTTCAAGCCCCGGCAGGAAAAGGCGGACTGGCTTTATCGCTCAAGGAATATGGATTAGTTAATGGAACAGTTGGTGTCATAGGCCTTCTGATCGGTGGAGTCCTTGGTGGTATGGTTGCCAGCCGCGGAGGACTGAAACGATGGCTCTGGCCCATGACAACCGCCATAACATTACCTAACATTGCCTACGTCTACCTGGCTTACGAACTACCCAAAAGCATCATTGCTATTTGCACGGCAGTGTTCATTGAGAACCTCGGTTATGGATTTGGATTCAGCGCATACATGCTATTTATGATATATTTCAGCAAAGGCAAACACAAAACAAGCCACTATGCCCTTTGTACCGGCTTCATGGCCCTATCGATGATGCTTCCTGGTTTTTTCGCTGGCGCGTTGGCACAATGGGCAGGCTATGAAATATTCTTCATCATTGTGATGCTCTCCTGTCTGTTTCCATTCATCGTTGCATCGTTGCTTAAAATTGACCCTGAATTCGGAAAGAAATGTGCCGGATAGCCCTGAAACAAACGGTTTCATTTTGTTTTTTTGGCATGAAAAAATTGCATGCTGATTGTGAATCATTACCTTTGCAAACGAATCTCTAAAGCTTTCATAATGGCTGGTACAAAACAAATTAGAACAGCGCTTATATCTGTTTTCCATAAGGATGGTCTCGACGATTTGCTCAAAAAACTCAACGAAGAAGAAGTTAAGTTTCTTAGCACCGGAGGTACCCAACATTTCATAGAATCACTTGGCTACGACTGCCTAAAAGTAGAGGATATAACATCCTATCCATCTATCTGGGCGGAAGGGTCAAAACGCTTCACCCGAAAATATTCGGCGGAATCCTTGCACGTCGTAATAATGAAGACGATCGCAAACAGATGGCGAAATATGAAATCCCTGACATAGACCTCGTAATTGTAGATCTATATCCTTTTGAGCAAACTGTTATAAACGGTGCCAACGACCAGGAAATAATAGAGAAAATAGATATCGGCGGCATATCTCTTATTCGTGCCGGAGCAAAGAATTTCGAAGATGTTGTGATTATTCCGAGCAAGGCCGAATACCCGGTGCTTCTTCAGTTGTTGAACACCAAAGGAGCACAAACCGAACTTGAAGACCGAAAGATGTTTGCCGAGCGGGCATTCGGAGTGAGCAGTAATTACGATGCTGCAATACATGAATGGTTTGCCAAGTAAAAACACATAGACTACAAAACAACAAACACAAACAAAATTATTGATGGAGGTGTTTAAAGTACCGCCATCACTTTTAATTAGAACACACAAACAATGGGACTTTTTTCTTTTATCCAAGAAATTGCAATGGACCTCGGAACGGCTAATACCATTATTATTAGCGACGACAATATAGTTGTCGACGAACCATCCGTGGTTGCTCTCGATCGCCGTACAGACAAGATGATTGCTGTAGGTGAAAGCGCAAAGATGATGTACGAGAAAGAGCATCCGAACATTAGAACCATCCGTCCATTGCGCGACGGAGTGATTGCCGACTTCACTGCTTGCGAACAAATGATTCGCGGATTGGTGAAGATGGTTCACAGTGGGAACAGATTTTTCTCACCATCACTACGCATGGTAATTGGCGTGCCTTCGGGCTCAACCGAAGTTGAACTGAGAGCCGTTCGCGATTCGGCTGAACATGCCGACGGACGTGATGTTTTTTGATTTTCGAGCCTATGGCTGCTGCTCTCGGAATGGGGTTGGATGTCGAGGCACCGGAAGGCAATATGATTGTCGACATCGGCGGCGGAAGTACCGAGATTGCAGTGATTTCGCTGGGCGGAATAGTATGTAACAACTCCATTCGTGTAGCCGGCGATGATTTAACAGCCGATATCCAAGAGTATATGAGTCGCCAGCACAATGTTAGAATAAGCGAGCGAATGGCTGAGCGAATCAAATTACACGTAGGTTCTGCGCTGACGGATCTGGGTAGCGATGCCCCCGAAGACTATGTTGTTCACGGTCCGAACAGAATCACTGCTCTGCCGATGGAAGTGCCTGTTTGCTATCAGGAAGTAGCCCACAGCTTAGACAAAACTGTGGCCAAGATTGAAAATGCCGTATTGTCCGCACTCGAGAATACACCTCCCGAGTTATATGCTGACATTGTGAAAAATGGAATCTACCTCAGTGGAGGCGGAGCTCTGCTACGCGGTATAGACAGACGTTTAACCGAAAAAATCAACATTAAATTCCACATTGCTGAAGACCCCTTGCACAGTGTTGCCAAGGGCGCTGGAATTGCATTGAAGAATGTAGAAAGATTTTCGTTCCTGATGCGTTAGTTAGGAACTCACGTGAAAAGATTGCCGTCTGCCGACAACCACTCTCCCACGGAAGAGCGTTTCGGATGGGCGGCGATTGATTTTTATAGCGAACCATGCACAATCTCACCGAATTTTTAGCTCGTTACAAACACTGGTTTCTTTTCGTCTTTTTAGAAGTAACCAGTGTAGTCTTATTATTCCGTTTCAACGACTATCAAGGAAGCGTATGGTTCACATCGGCTAACTTCGTCACTGGAAAGGTATATGAATTGAGTTCTAACCTCACATCGTTCTTCACTATGAGTAAGAATAACGAACAGCTTACCCAGCGTAATATCATCCTTGAACAAGAGGTGAAAGAACTCTCCACGAAACTATATGAAAAGACTCGCGACCCGCAGTTTCTCTCCCGCGGACAATACCGCACACTCGCAAAGTTTCGACTCATTCCCGCAAAAGTAGTAGCCAACTCTATAAACCGCGAAGACAACCTGATCACGATAAACAAAGGTTCATGGGATGGTGTTCGCAAAGACATGGGTGTTGTTTGCGGAAACGGAATCGTAGGAACAGTCTATTTCGTAGGCATACATTATTCTGTTGTTATCCCTGTGCTTAATTCCAAATCGAACATAAGCTGCTCTATCTCCGGTCGCAACTATTTCGGATATTTAAGATGGGCAGGTGGACGAAGCGATATTGCTTATCTTGACGACGTACCCCGACACGCCCGATTCAAAATAGGCGACCGAGTTATCACAAGCGGATACTCATCTATTTTCCCTGTTGGCGTTCTAGTTGGGAAAGTGAAGCATGTCTATAATTCAAAAGACGGGCTATCATTCCGAATCGCAATACAACTCTCAACCGACTTCGGAACACTACGCGACGTATGCCTTATCGACGACTCATCCATTCTCGAACAGCGACATGTCATTGAAGCTGCACGCGACTCAATGAAAAATCTAACCCAAGACCCAACATCAGAAGAATAAAGAATTCCCAACGAATGAACACCGATTTCTTGAAACGATTTCTATGGGCATCAATCCTCATAATCCTACAAGTGTTTTTGCTGAATCACATCCACATGTTCGGTATTGCCACCCCATTGCTTTACGTCTACTTTATTCTACTTTTCCCACGTAATTATCCACAATGGTCTGCCATGCTATGGGCATTCGCCATTGGTCTCACACTTGATGCCTTCAACAATACTCCAGGTGTCACCGCGGCATCGCTAACCCTAATCGCGGCCCTGCAACCATTTGCTATAAGACCATTCCTATCGCGCGAAAGCAGCGAAACTCTCATACCGGGAATGAGAACTCTGGGAGTGTTCAATTTCATAGTCTACATTTTCGTATTAACCACCATCCACATTTTTACTTTCTTCTCTCTAGAAATGTTCAGCTTCTTCAACCTCATCGAATGGGCTGAGTGTGCCGGCGCAAGTACCGCGCTTACAATATTACTTATCCTGGTAATCGAACAAATGCGAAGCAGGATATGAAGAAAGTATATATGGAAAGACGGCGAATGGTGCTCAGTTCAGTAGCTGTAGCGATAATATTCATATATCTCGCCCGACTTTTCGCACTCCAAATAGCCAGCGACGACTACAGAAAGAGTGCCGATTCGAACGCCTTTCTCAAGAAGATTGAATTTCCATCACGCGGAATCATAACCGATAGGCACGGCAAGCTCCTCGTCTACAACCAACCTGCTTACGACATTATGGTTGTCATGAACGAAGAGAAAGGCAGAATTGACACTCTCGAACTATGCCAAACGCTAGGCATAACAAAGGAATTCTTCATTAAGAGGATGAACGACATCAAAGACCCGCGTAAAAACCCAGGTTATTCGCGATTCATACAACAGCTCTTCATAAATCAACTCAGCGACAAAGAATTCAGCGCATTCCAGGAAAAACTCTACAGATTCCCCGGATTCTACATACGCCGCCGAAGCATACGCCAATACAAACAAAACATAGCGGCACACATCCTTGGCGACGTCGCCGAAGCTAGCGAACACGATATACAGCAAGACGATTACTATCAGCCGGGAGACTATATCGGTAAGATGGGAGTAGAACGCGAATACGAGAAACCGCTACGCGGACAAAAAGGAGTGCAGATTCTCCTACGCGACGCACACGGAAGAATTAAAGGAAGATACAAAAACGGGAAATACGACCAACCTCCACTCCCAGGGCGTGACATCCAACTCGGAATCGACGCCAATCTCCAAGCACTCGGAGAACGACTCATGGAAGGAAAGCTCGGAGCCATCGTAGCCATCGAACCTAAGACAGGGCAAATACTAGCAATGGTTTCATCGCCCACATTCGACCCTCGAACCATGGTGGGCAAGCTGCGCGGAAAACATCAGAAGGAAATGTCGCTCGACCCAGCAAAACCACTCCTCAACCGAGCCATAATGGGACAATATCCACCCGGTTCGACCTTCAAAACCAGTCAGGCCGTTACGTTCTACACCGAAGGAATACTTAACGACTCCACACTCTATCCCTGTGCGCGAGGCTTCTCTTTCAAAGGCCTCCACGTGGGATGTCACCCCCACGGCGCACCAATCTCGCTCGTACCGCAATCAGCACATCATGCAACGCCTACTTCTGCTGGGGACTCTACTACATGCTATCCAACCGACGCAAATACAAAACCCTCGACAAAGCCATGGACACTTGGCGCGATTATATGGTTTCGATGGGATTCGGATACAAACTCGGAGTCGACATCCCGGGCGAAAAACGTGGTATGATTCCAAACGCCCATTTCTACGATAATGCATTCGGACGATGGGGCCCTCTATCCGTCATATCCATATCCATCGGACAGGGCGAAGTGAACCTAACCCCACTGCAAATAGCCAACCTCGGAGCAACCATCGCCAACCGCGGACACTTCATCACGCCCCACATCGTACGACACGTCCAAGGCCAAAAGCTCGCACCCGAATACACCACTTGGCACCATACCAAAGGCTCTGCCCGAGCCTACGACGAAGTAATAGCCGGCATGATGGCATCCGTTCGCGGCGGAACCTGCTCCCACGCCGTACATCCAGGCTACACCCTTGCCGGCAAAACCGGAACAGCCCAAAACCGCGGTAAAGACCACTCTGTGTTTATGGGATTCGCCCCCGTAGAAAACCCCAAAATAGCCATAGCTGTATACGTAGAAAACGGCGGATTCGGAGCCGATTTCGGAGTGCCAATCGGCGCACTCATGATAGAACAATACGTTAACGGCAAACTAACCCCCGGCGACCAAGCACGAGCCAACCAGATGCAAAGCAGACACATCAGCTACGCCTTCAAACGCAGTATGAGCCACAGCGACTCGCTGCGACTCGACTCACTGCGCCGTATAGCACAAATCAGAGACTCGCTCCGTGAAGTCCAGGAAAAACAGCGTCTCGAAGAAGCCGAACGCCTCAAAGAAATTAAAGCCAAAAAAGACGCACAGGAAAAAGAAAAAAAGTCACAACCACAAAACGACCCAGCCCTCCAGCCCGAAGAAGAACCACAAGTTCGCTCCGAACGTCGCCCACGCCAACCCGACCGTGGCGATGGAGAAAAACACCGCGACAAAGACTAATCACATCCACTAACTTCCATATAATATAAACGTGAATTCGGTTTAAGAATCCGCTTAAGCTCTGTTTATATGTACAATGGGTGAACAGACACGGATACCAACTCGCCCTACCGGCCGCATGTAGGGACAGACCCCGTGTCTGTCCGATTCCCATACCAATTCGGTTTACCTACCGCATAACATGCCCTATCCTTAACAGGCAGGCGAGCGGACAGACACGGGGTCTGTCCCTACAGGCGGGCTAACTCCCGAGTTGGCATCAGTGTCTAACATTCATCCTACCCCACTAGGATTAAGCGGATTCTTAAACCGAACTCACATAATAGAACCGAGACCTAGGACAACCTGTCCACATTCGGTTGAAATCCTGCCACAGTCTTTATCGCACTATCGTATATATATTTTGGTGTGCAAATAAATTATTCATTCCGAAATACTACTACGATGATGTAAAAACAAAATCGATATATCAAAATATTAATACGTTGATGTAACAATAAATATATTGCAGCATCATAGTGCTATTTTGGTGTAAAAATAATTTTGATACATCATCATAGTGCTATTTTGCTGCATTTATAAATACAATGCAGCATCGTAGCAATATTTTGGTGTATAAATAATCTTGAGACATCATCGTAGTGCTATTTTGCTGCATTTATAAATGCAATGCAGCATCGTAGCAATATTTTGGTGTATAAATAATCTTGAGACATCATCGTAGTGCTATTTTGCTGCATTTATAAATGCAATGCAGCATCGTAGCAATATTTTGATGCATTAATAAATATATTGCAGCATCGTAGCAATATTTTAATGCATTAATAATTGTTTCGCATCATCGTAGTTCTATGATGATGCGAAAATAGCAGCGGGAGGTTAAGCTAAGAGATGGATTGAGCTGCTGAGCAATGGAGACTCGGCTCCATGGACGAAAACAACCATGAAGCCGAGCTCCTGCACATTATATAGTCTGTTTTTTCTACTGTTTACATCTTCCTCGCTACGATTGTAATACCGGTAAGATGCCGTCTATATTTACGGAAACAACTACGCATACGTAGTACGGCCTGTCGGGCATTCCTATTGAACAACATACGAAGCTGTATGAGCAAAAACCTCCACAGGCCTTCGTCATCAATCATGCGTTTAGGTTCCAAGAGTAGCATACCATTTTCATAAACATACTCCACTTGCATTCCATGTCTACCGAGTAGCTCTTCCCACTCTCTGCGGGTTAGAGGGTGAACACTGGTGCGTATGCCCATTTGCAGTTCATGGCGTATTTCACGCTTCTTTTCATCACTGATTTCCGCCGGTTGGAGGGCTATTTCGTGTATGCCATACCGTCCTCCTGGCTTTAGAATCCTGGCTGCTTCGGCCACGATAGCATCTTTTTTCTCCATAGATTGCATCGTAAGCATGGCCTCGCCATACACTTTCGTCGCGTACGAATCAGGCAGTCCCGTATCTGCAGCATTACCTGTTACGACATTCAAGGCGGGATATGCCGGTTCTACATTTCGTCTGACAAGGGCTGCAGCCTCTTCATTCAGTTCCACGGCTGTGTACGAACGTGGTTTCTTCGCAACCGTCAGTCGTGCCGTATAGCCCAATCCCGGTGCAAATTCCACAACATCGTCGTCGGTACTTACATTGAGTTTCTCTAACATCTTACGAGTCATTTCCATGCCGCCGGGTCTTAGTATACGTTTGCCGAGCCTGGCCAACACCCAATGTCCTTGCATAGCATCCATTTTCTTCTCTGTCATTGCCATATCATTTTAAAAATTAGTTGCTCATAAAGATAGCCGGCTCTATAGGCCCCCAGGATAACAAATGTTACTTCCGCACTGTAAATCATAATCTTTGAGTAATACTTCTTGGAAAAGACAACAATTAATATCCATCAATACTTGCTTGTGGGTATTCTCATACCGGCTATTCCGCTCCCATGGAACCGGGGTATGGTTAGTTATGCCGAAACACGTATAATTATGAACATCTACTTACTTTTGCATGCAGAAGTTTATAATACACAGACTCATGATTATAAAGAAAAAAAGATGGCACTGCCTGCCAGGACAGAAACCCACTGAAATGGACATCAAAATAATGGAACTTGAAAAGCGGGGAAAGCTAGTGCCAACACGCAACCTGATTAAAACTCCTGAACAAATCGAAGGAATCAGACGAAGTGGCGTGGTTAACACCGGATGCCTCGACGCTGTGGCCGAGGCTATTCATGCGGGAATGAATACGCAGGAAATCGACAATATTTGTATGCAATATTGCAAAGAACACAACGCAACGCCAGCATGCCTCAACTATGAAGCTTCCCCAAAAGCGTGTGCACAAGTATAAACGAAGTAGTGTGCCATGGAGTTCCGAAAGAAGAAGACGTACTGAAAGAAGGCGACATAATCAACGTCGATATGACCACGATTGTAGATGGATATTATGCTGACGCCAGCCGAATGTTCATCATCGGAAAAACATCGCCCGAAAAAGAACAACTCGTTAGAGTAACACGCGAATGCCTCGAAATCGGAGCCGAAGCAGCTAAACCCTACGGCTTCGTAGGCGACATAGGACATGCTATCGAAAAGCATGCAAAGAAATATGGCTACGGAGTGGTGCGCGACCTGTGCGGACATGGCGTAGGACTCGAATTCCACGAAGACCCGGAAGTAAGTCACTACGGACATCGAGGCACCGGAATGGTACTCGTCCCCGGAATGGTATTCACCATCGAACCAATGATAAACATGGGAACCTGGCGCGTATTCCTCAATGCCGACGACCCGTTCGGATGGGAAATCATCACAGGCGACGAACTCCCATCGGCCCAGTGGGAACACACATTCGTGATGACCGAACACGGACTGGATATTCTGACACACTGAAAATGAATAATCCAAATATCTATATTCTAGGCATCGAAAGCAGTTGCGACGACACCAGCGCAGCCGTTATGCGGAATAGAGTTATTCTTAGCAATGTCACAGCTTCACAGGAGATTCATAAAGCCTATGGCGGAGTAGTTCCCGAACTGGCATCGCGAGCTCATCAGGAAAATATCGTTCCGGTGGTCGACCAAGCAATAAAACGCGCCGGAATCGAAAAAGAACAGCTCTCGGCAGTAGCTTTCACACGCGGACCGGGTCTGATGGGCAGCCTGCTCGTCGGCGTTAGCTTCGCAAAAGGATTCGCCCGCTCACTGGGCATACCACTGATTGATGTAAACCATCTACAAGGACACGTGATGGCGCACTTCATAAAAGAAACCGACGACGACGAACATAATCCCCCCTTTCCGTTTATTTGCCTGCTGGTGTCGGGAGGAAACTCGCAAATCGTGAAAGTAAACGCCTATAACAATATGGAAGTACTCGGACAAACCATCGACGACGCTGCCGGCGAAGCAATCGATAAATGCTCCAAAGTTATGGGACTGGGATATCCCGGTGGACCGATAATCGACAAACTAGCTCGACAGGGCAATCCACTCGCCTTTAAATTCGCCGAACCAAACGTGCCAGGCTTCGATTATTCTTTCTCCGGCTTGAAAACATCTTTCCTCTATAACCTAAGAGAATGGACCGACGGCACCCCCGACTTCATCGAACTCCACAAAGAAGATTTAGCCGCCAGCCTAGAACACACCATCGTAAAAATCTTAATGAAAAAACTCCGTCGAGCAGTCGAGTCAACCGGAATAAAACACGTAGCCCTGGCCGGCGGAGTATCTGCTAACAACGGCCTGCGAAACTCTTTCCACGAACACGCCGAAAAATATGGATGGACAATCTATATTCCCAAATTCAGCTACACAACCGACAATGCAGCAATGATAGCCTGTGTCGGAACATATAAATACAACGACGGAAACTTTGCCGACATAAGCATTCCCGCCTTCAGCAAAGTAACCTTCGAATAAAAAACTATTCTATATGGAATTTGAAAGTAAAATAATATCTCGCCAGATAGGCGACATCCTCTACTCATCAGGATTGACAATCGGAACAGCCGAAAGCTGCACTGGCGGACGAATCAGCGAAGCATTAATAGCCATTCCAGGCGCCTCCGATTATTTCAAAGGCGGCATCGTTTCCTACACCGACGAAATCAAAGAAAAACTCCTCGGCGTATCACACCAACTGCTACAAGAGCAAACAGCCGTGTGCGAAGAAGTAGCAAAACAAATGGCTCTAGGCGCAATCAAAACACTCGGCGTAGACTACGCAATCTCATCGACAGGCATTGCCGGCCCAGGAGGCGGCTCAGCCGAACACCCCGTCGGAACAATGTGGCTCGCCTACGGCAGCAAAGACGATATCCGCACATTATTACTCACCGAAGACTTCGGAAGAGACATAAATCTGGCCATAGCAACCAACAAAGCAATACACCTCATGCTTGACTATTTAAACGAGCAACACTCTAAGGAATAGAGGTTCTATCTCTCCAAAAAAACTTAATTCAAAGGATAAACATAATGCATGATTTCCGTATCAGGATTTTTTATGTAATTTTGCGTCCTGTTTGGAATAGACTTAAAATAACGAATAACAAAACGAAACGATAGCAATGTCTAAGATTTGTCAAATCACAGGAAAGAAGGCACAGATAGGATGTAATGTGTCTCACTCGAAGCACCGCACCAAGCGTAGTTTTGATGTAAATCTGTTCAGCAAGAAATTCTTTTATGTTGAGGAAAGCTGCTGGATAGAATTGAAGATTAGTGCAGCCGGCCTTCGGTTGATTAATAAGGTTGGGCTCGATGCAGCCTTAAAGCATGCTGTTTCTAAAGGCTATGTCGATTGGAAAGACATTAAAGTGATAGGAGATTAAAATATCATGGCAAAGAAAGCAAAAGGAAATAGAGTTCAGGTCATTTTGGAATGCACCGAGATGAAGAACAGCGGCATGCCCGGCACAAGTCGTTATGTGACGACAAAGAATCGCAAGAACACGCCGGAGCGTTTGGAGCTGATGAAATACAATTCCATCTTGAAGAAGATGACTCTTCATAAGGAAATCAAGTAATCCGAACTTGTATTTAATTAATAGTTAAAACATAAAGGAACTATGGCAAAGAAAGCGGTTGCTACCCTCCACGAAGGTTCTACGGACGGGCGAGCATATACGAAAGTTATTAAGATGGTTAAGAGCCCGAAGACCGGCGCTTACATTTTTGACGAACAAATGGTGCCCAATGAGGCAGTGAAAGACTTCTTTAAGAATTAAGTTGTCTTCTAGATTTAATATAATAGAAAGAAGGTTGCCTACGAGTAGGCAACCTTCTTTTTCGTATATCTTGATAGGGAAAGATGTGAGAAGCTTATTGAGGATTCTGTATAGTTCTCTTCAACTTTTACTCAAAATAAAAAAGATTGTTCTCTTTTTTGCCTAATCGAAATGGACTAATTACTTTTGCCGCCATGAGTAATCGGTTCTCCTTTTATTATAGTAACACAGCAGCGCGAGAGAAAGTCACTTCTTCCGTGTTTTTTAACGTTATATTCTTGGCGGACTCCAGAAAAGTGCTAACACACACACACACACACACACACACACACACACACACACACACACAGCCTATTAGCTAGCTTTTTATACGCGCGCGCGTAGAGCGTTGCACACCCAGTATACACGGGGATTCCGAGAGGATTCTTCGTGCAGTTTTTCGTGCCATTGGGGGAACCGATATAAGGGAAAATAAGGACCAATTTTCCCGACAAAATCCGCACGATTTTCGGGAGGTGAAACGCCGTGTCTCCACAAATATAAATCCACACTCGGCCTATCGGCCGCATGTAGGGACAGACCCCGTGTCTGTCCACCTCACTTCGGTTCTACGAACCGAAGCAATATATTGGTCGAAAAGTCCAAGCGATTGCGTATTTATCCCAGCCTGGCGGCCGACGGGTGCGGACAGACACGGGG
>NZ_BAKH01000058.1 GCF_000614105.1 Prevotella micans DSM 21469 = JCM 16134 | reverse complement strand
GACGTTCCGAGGCCTCGAAAGCCTTTTTATTGCCGGATTGCGACGTTCCGAGCTTCGAAAGCCTTTTTGTTGCCGGATTGCGACGTTCCGGGTCTTCGAATGTTGTTTGGCTTTCTGATATGCCGTTTTTTTTATTTCGAAATGGTGGTTGCGGCGAAGATGTTTTGCGTTTGCCGGGTGGGTTACGATGGGAGGTCGTCGAACTTCTTGTGACCTTTTATATAATACTCCCACAAGATGGAGTAGGGCTTTCGTCCGTCGTTGGAATCGGCTTGGGATGTCGTTTCGCATGAGGGGTCGCGGAACGTGGTTCGCCATTTCTTGAATGCACGGCGGGCGCGGAAGATAGCTAGGAAATCGCCTGTGTTGCGGTTGAGAATCAGGGTTCCGAAAGCGGCTAGATAGTCGAGGAAGAAACGGATTCGCATAACGCTGCGGAGTTCGCTCTTTGGGAGGTTCTTCCAAAGCATGGTGAGGTTGTTTCGGAAGTTGAGGAATGTTTTCTGCGGGTTCGATTTGGGCAATGTTCCGCCGCCGAGGTGGAACACGTGGCTCTCGGGGAAGCAGAATATTTTTCGTCCCATGAGATGCAGTCGCCAGCAGAGGTCGATTTCTTCGTTGTGGGCGAAGAACCGGCCATCGAGCCCGCCTGCTGCCCAATAGTCGGCCGAGCGAATCATGAGGCATGCGCCGGTTGCCCAGAGCACCTGCTGTCGGTTGTCGTACTGGCCGTTGTCGTCTTCGAGGGTTTCGAAGAGTCGACCGCGACAGAATGGATATCCGTATTTGTCGATGAATCCGCCCGACGCGCCGGCATATTCGAAGGCATCGTTGTCGGCCATGGACAGTAGCTTGGGCTGACAGGCGGCTATGTCGGCATGAACATCCATTTCTTCTATGAGCGGCGTTAGCCAGTGATGAGTCACTAGCACGTCGCTGTTGAGCAGTACGTAGTATTTGCTCTCAATCTGGCTGAGGGCTCGATTATAACCTTCGGCGAAACCGTAGTTTCGGTCAAGCGCTATGGTTCGCAGATTGGGATAGTTGTTGCGCAGCCACTCGAGGGAGTCGTCGGTCGATGCATTGTCGGCCACGATTACTTCGGCATCCTCGCGCGAGAACTCCAATACTGTGGGTAGATACTTGGCCAGCATATTACGGCCGTTCCAGTTGAGAATCACTATTGCTACTTTCATATTATTTCTGCTTTCAGGGCTGATTTATCGAAATTGAAGTCGCCGAGCCGTACGGCGATTATCTGATTGTCGTATTCCTCTTTCGTTCTATCTGGCGAGAGTTCTACGCGAATGTAGTTGTCGGTAAAGCCGTGCATGGCTTTGCCCTTGATTGATTTCTCGAAAAGTACGCTGGCCTCGCAACCGATGTGTGAGGCATAAAACTGCTGGGTTTTGCGGTCGGAGAGCTCGATGAGCCGGTGTGCCCGACGTTTCTTCTCGCGCTCGTCGACAATATGCGGGATGGAGAGCGCTGTCGTGCCCGGGCGTTCGGAGTAGGGGAACACGTGGAGCTGAGTTACCGGCAGCGATTCAATAAAGTTGAACGATGCCTCAAAATGTTCGGGTAGTTCGCCGCGACATCCCACCATTACGTCCACGCCGATGAATGCGTGGGGCATAAGCTTCTTTATGAGCTCAATTTTATGAGCAAATAGAGCCGTGTCGTAGCGGCGGTGCATCAGCTTAAGCACCTCGTCGGAACCACTTTGGAGCGGAATGTGGAAGTGGGGCATGAAGGCGCGCGAGCGGGCGCAGAAATCAATTAATTCGTCGGTGAGCAGGTTGGGTTCGATTGAACTTATTCTGAATCGTTCTATTCCCTCCACATCTCTGTCGAGTGCTTCAACCAGGCGGTAGAATGTTTCGCCCGAGTCGGTTCTGAAGTCGCCGATATTCACGCCGGTGAGCACAATCTCTTTCCCGCCTTCGCTTGCTGCCTCGCGAGCCTGCTCTACGAGCGATGCTATACTGGGATTGCGTGAGAAACCTCTTGCAAAAGGAATGGTACAGTAGGTGCAGAAATAATTGCATCCATCCTGTACCTTGAGAAAATAGCGAGTTCGATTGCCGCGCGAACAGCTGGGCTGAAACGATTTAATGTTCTTCGTGCTTACAGTGTGATGGGCGTGCAAACTGCCGTCGGTGGGCTTGGAATTCCACGCGTTGCTGAGATATTGAATCAGATCGGCCTTTTCATTGCTGCCCAAAACCAGATCTACGCCGGGAATCTGTGCCACCGTTTCGCTCTCGAGCTGGGCATAACACCCCGTGACAATTATGAAAGCCTTAGGATTGAGGCGCACCATCTTGTTGATTGCCTGCCGGCACTTGTGGTTGGCAACCTCGGTTACCGAACACGTGTTGATGAGGCAAATGTCGGCCTGCTCATCTTTGGAAGCCTCGGTGACACCCATATCGAACAGGCAACGGGCGAAGGTGCTTGTTTCCGAGAAGTTGAGTTTGCATCCCAGCGTGTAGAATCGCGCCGTTTTGCCTTGGAATATAGCCGAATCAATCATTTTGCAGTTGAGTTTATCTCGGCCACAACATATTCGGAGCGTGTGCCGATGCGGAATTTCCCACCCCATATTCCGATGCCCGACGAAACATAATAGTCGGTTTTGCCTTTACGGAGCGAACCGAATGCATCTTCGTATATCAAATCCTCAATCCAGCTGATGGGCCATACTTGTCCGTAGTGCGTGTGTCCGGAGAACTGGAAGTTTATACCGGCCTGCTCGGCTTCTTCAAGATGATAGGGTTGATGGTCGAGCAAGATGGAATATGCACCGAAAGGGGCATTTTCCAAGAGTTGGGCAACACTTTTGCGATTAGGATTGGTTCGGTCGTCGCGCCCGATAATCGCTATCGTGTCCTTAGACGGGAGCGAAACTGTGGCCACACTGTCGATGAGCAGATTTATGCCGGCCTCGCTGTAGAATCGAATCGACTCATTCCTGCCGGTCATATATTCATGATTGCCCAGGCATGCATAAATGGGTGCGTTGAGCCGACGAAACTCCTGTTGCATGTTCTGTCGTCGCACGATACCGATATTCCCGTCAAGAATATCGCCTGCAATAAGAATTAGGTCGGGCCGTTCGGCGTTCACCTTGTCTACCCATTTACGGAACTCATCCACCTGGTTTGGATAGCCGAGATGCAGATCGCTCATCATGACTATGCGCACCGGCTTCTTCAATATAGCAGGCGTTTCAAGCTTGAGGTCTACCCGTGCTTTGTTGTAATAATGCAGGTTGCCATAAAGGAATATCCCGAAAATCGTAACGAACACCGCGATGCTGCCCGCCCAACTGTTGTATAGCAAGCTCTTAGGAATAAGATGAACCAGCCTGCCCAGGTCGAGAACGATGAAAAGCATGGCCATGTAGAGACCGATGAAGATAGATGATGAGCCAACAGTGTAGAGCATCGTGGCCAAAGTAGCGGGCTTATTGTCGAGCCCGAAGATGAAGTTGGTGAAAAGCAGCACAACAGAGAGTGCCATTAACGCAACCGCAATCCACTTACACATTACGGGAAGTGGAAGAATCTGCCAAACATGCCACCCTACATACGTGCATGCCGAAAGCATTACAATGAGTATTATTATCCCGAAACCAAAGTTCATAAAATCAATCTTTTATAGTTACACAATTTTGAGTTATTCTGAACCGTGCCCAGAGCAATTGGACTATTCCGCGCATGGCCAGAAAGAGCAGAAAGGCCAGCCATAAACCGCTGTTGCCTATTGAGTCGCGGGTGAGAAAGTAGACGGCGAAAAAGCATGCCGCTGCCAAAACCGATGAGACAAGCATACCTTTCGTGGCGGTGAGACCGATAAAAATTCCGTCCATGATAAAGGCCGTTACGCCGGCCAACGGAATGAGCCAAACCAGCGGTAAATAAGGTTCGGCTGCTTCGATAACCTGCCTTTGGTCGGTGAGAAGTACAAGGAAATTTCTACCGCCTATGGCATAAACTGCAGTGAAAAGAACTGTCATCAATCCGCCGAAAACGAACAGTCGGCGGGCAACATCTTTCAATCCGTGCCAGTCGCTTGCTCCGTAGTATTTCCCGCTGAGAGCCTCGCCGGCATAGGCGAATCCGTCCATCACATACGAGAAGAGCGTGAACATTGTCATCAGTAGAGTGTTCACGGCCAACATAGTGGCTCCTTGTCGTCCGCCGGCACTTGTGAAAGCCGTGTTCACTGCAACGAGACACAGGGTTCTGAAAAATATGTCGCTGTTCACGCTGAAGAATCGCTTCCACGCCTGAAGCTGTTTTATGGCTTTGCGACATGTCTCGCTTGCCTGTCGGATGTCGGAATCTTGTGCCTAATTTCTTGCCAGGCCAGCGCCATTGCAATCGCGAACCCACTCCATTGCGCAACTAGCGTTCCTGTGGCTACTCCTTCTATTTTCCATTCGAACCCTAATACCAGCAGCAACGACACTGCTATGTTTACTACATTTTGCAGGATGGCCACCAGCATTGGCGCTCGGGTGTTTTGCATGCCCACGAACCAGCCAGTGAGACTATAGAGACCCAACATGGCCGGAGCGCCGAAAACAACGATGTGATAATATTCCATCACTGCTTCTGCTGCTGTTTTGGGTGTATTCATGAGCTGCATCATTATAGGGCCAACCCATTTGCCGGTTGCGATGAGTATGAATCCTATTCCGAGTCCGATGGCGAGCGACCTTGTCAGCACGCGCAAGCATTCCTGCCAATTATTCTGCCCATAGGATTGCGCTGCCAATCCGCCGGTTCCCATACGGAGAAAGTTCAGAACCCAGTAGGTTACGTTGAAAATCATCGTTCCGATGGCAATGGCTCCGATATAGCTTTCGTTTCCAATGTGTCCAACGATGGCCAAATCAACCAGTCCAAGCAGCGGCACGGTTATATTACTGACTATCGACGGCAGTGCAAGATTCAATATTTCTTTATCTCTGACTCTGATTTTCACACCGCAAAAGTACGAAATAAAGAAAGTTATATTGTTCTGGACTACTTCCTTACCAATGCTCGGTACGCTCTGGAACTTAGTATGGGCTTGGTTTCTTATGGTGCTATTCAACATTATCTCCGTAACTTTGGCTGCGTCAATAATAAAGAAAAAGAGAGGACACACCCATGATTACGCAAGACAACTTCAACAAAGAATTCGCTGACCCGATAGAGGAACGGCAAATTCGCCATTTCGTATGCAAAGAAATGTCGCGGCAAATTCATCGCTACATCAAAGCCATGCGCGGAAGCAAACAGCAGATGTTGCGCTTCGAAGAGCACCTTGGCGATATGACGCTCGAAGAGAAAGAGCAGGCAATTGCGCGATATATCGACCTGAATCGGAAGGTGCTTCACGGACTAGACATGAAAGTGGTTTTGGCCAGGGCAATGGCAAACTATTCGGACACCTATGATTTTCTGCTAACGCTTCTGAACGACAACGACCGTATGGAGCGTTATTTGGCGCTGATTCGCGAACTCTATATTCAATACCACGAAGTAATTGAGCGCGATGGCTTATTCGGCATCCTCGACCACCGAGGGAAAACCATTCTCAGTCCGAAATATGAGTTCCTCAGAACGTGCTATGTATATGTTGACGACCTGCGTACGATGCCCATTATTGCACAGCTCAACGGTAAGATGGGCCTAGTTAGCCCGGACGGTAGCGAGTCGATAGTTGCACCTTTTATATACGACAGTATTGCTCTGCGCGACGAACCGCCATATTTTGAAGTTCGGCGCGACGGCAAAACACTCCTGCTAACAACCGACGGCGTGGAGAAATAAGTCAAGCACAGGTTTCATAATAATATAAAGTATCCTCCTCGAAGGGGGATACCTTTTTAATTACCTCTATCAGAAACTACGGCAGGAAAAAAGCTCTTGAAATGCCGTTCCACCGGTTCGAAAACTGCAATAGAGTTGTTGGATATGATTTCGAACCGTTCGCCGCCTAGAAAAATGCCCTTTTGCTCTCGTCGAACCATTCGCCAGCAATAAAAACCATTTTTTGCTCCGTCGAACCATTCGCCGCCTAGAAAAATACTCTTTTACCCTCGTCGAACCATTCGCCAGCAATAAAAAACCATTTTTTTGCTCCGTCGAATCATTCGCCGCCGAGAAAAAATATTGCTTGTCGGGAAATGCGAATACAACAGCCGGAGATTATCCATCTCCCCCTTTCGCTGGCAGAACGTCAGGCCCATTGCAAAGCATCCAAAAAAAACACTACCTTTGCCACCCAAAGTCAGGCAAATAAACCGTTTCAGCTGACATAACGCAAAGTTCTTTGCAAGAATAATCAAATAAAATAAATACTCCAGAGATGAAAATTTCATTCGAAAATCCCGACAAAATAAATGGTCTGCTGACCATGACAGTCGAGGAAGCAGATTACAAAAACGAGGTCGAAAAAACACTCAAAGACTATCGCAAACGTGCCAACATCCCCGGCTTCCGTCCCGGTCAGGTACCGATGGGAATGATTAAACGGCAGATAGGCTCGCAGGTGAAAGTCGACGCCATAAACAAAGTTCTCGGCGAACAATTGAATAAATACATTGTCGACAATAAAATAGAAATGCTTGGCCAGCCACTACCATCAGAAAGCCAGCAACAGGTGGATTTGGATGGTGAAGCACCGTATGAATTTAAATTCGATATCGCCGTAGCACCCGAATTCAAGCTCGAAATGAGCAAGAAGGATAAAATAAAATACTACGAAATAACCGTCGACGATAAGATGGTCAACGACCAGATTGAAATCTTCAGAGACCGGGCCGGACACTATGACAAGGTGACCGAATATGACCCCGAACAAAGAGACATGCTAAAGGGAGACCTTCGCGAACTCGACGAAAAAGGCAACACTCTCGAAGGGGGAGTAGTTGTTGAAGGAGCTGTGATGATGCCCACATTCTTAAAAGATGATTCGCAAAAGAAACTTTTCGATGGCGCTAAACAGGGCGATATCATAACATTCAACCATGGGAGGCAAACTCGGGAAACGAAAGCGAACTGATGTCGCTTCTCAAAATAGAACGCAGCGAAGTGGCTAACCACAAAGGCAATTTCTCGTACCAAATAACCGAGATTACACGCTTTGTAAAGGCCGATAACAACAAAGAACTTTGGGACAGCATTTACGGAGAAGAGGCCGGAATAAACGACGAACAGGCCTTCAGAGAAAAAATATCCCAAGGAATAGCCCAACAACTTGTTGAAAATTCAGAGTTCCGATTCATGCAAGATTTGCAGGCCTATTGCTATAAGAAAGTAGGCAAACTGCAATTCCCAGACACTATTCTCAAACGAATCATGCTTGCCAACAACAAAGACAAAGGCCAAGAATTCGTCGATAAAAACTACGAGGATAGTTTGAAAGTGCTCACCAATCATATCATCGAAGAGAAACTCGCCGAAGCACATAACGTCAAAATCGATGGAAACGACATTCGCGAAGTAGCTCGTAATTCGGCCCGTGCCCAGTTCATGCAATTCGGAATGACCAACGTAACCGACGAAATGCTAAACAAATATGCCGACGAGATTCTCAAAAAGAAAGAAAACGTCGACTCATTCGTTGAAACAGCCCGTAGTCGGAAGGTAGCTTTGGCTCTTAAAGACGTAGTGACGCTCAAAAAAGAATCCATCACATTCGATGAATTTCAAAAGCTCGAAAATCCGAAATAGAAACTGTTCGTAACATATCTTACGTTAGGAATCTGCTCTCCCACAACGGGAAACAGATTCCTTTTTCGTAGGGTTAGACATTTAATCGGTATCTTTGTGCGATTTTATTTCAAAAGGTAGCAAACCAATCGTCTCCCTCGAAACAGCAAGGTGCGAATGAAGAAACTATCGCTGATGTAGGTCAAAACAATAAAGTATTTTTTTAGATTTTAGATGAACGTAATTAAGAAAACAGTTCAATTGCCAGATGGAAGAACCATCTCTATTGAAACCGGAAAGGTTGCAAAACAAGCCGACGGCTCGGCTATGTTGAGAATGGGCAATACGGTGCTCCTCGCAACAGTTTGTGCAGCCAAAGAGGCAGTTCCGGGAACCGACTTCATGCCTTTGCAAGTAGATTATCGCGAGCAATATGCTGCCGCAGGCCGCTTCCCAGGCGGATTCACCAAACGCGAGGGCAAAGCCAACGACGACGAAATCCTCACATCGCGTCTTGTAGACCGAGTGCTACGTCCGCTCTTTCCGGCCGACTATCACACGGAAGTTTATGTGAACGTACTTTTGCTTTCCGCCGATGGAGTAGAACAACCCGATGCACTTGCAGGATTTGCAGCATCGGCAGCCATGGCGGCGTCCAATATACCAATTGAATTCCCCATTTCAGAAGTTCGTGTGGCACGTATCAACGGTGAATACGTAATCGACCCAACATTCGAACAAATGAAAGAAGCTGATATGGACATCATGGTGGGAGCAACCAAAGACAATATCATGATGGTTGAAGGCGAAATGAAAGAAGTGTCCGAGCAAGACCTAATCAACGCCCTCAAAGTGGCACACGAAGCCATTAAACCCATGTGCGAACTGCAGGAAGAACTCTCGAAGGAACTCGGAACCGACGTTAAGCGCGAATACAACGACGAAACAAACGATGAAGAACTCCGCGAACAGGTACGCAAGGAAACCTATGACGCATGCTATGCTGAAGCACAGAGCGGAGATGCTGACAAAAAACATCGCGAGGAAGTCTACGATAAAATTAAAACAGATTTCATAGAGGCTTACGATGCTGCACACACTGACCTCAGCGAAGATGAACTCGAAGAGAAACACGCACAAATCGATCGATACTTCTCCGATGTGCAACGCGACTCAATGCGCCGCAGCGTACTCGATACCGGAAAACGAATGGATGGACGTGCAACTGATGAGATCCGCCCCATCTGGTGCGAAACCGAACCACTTCCAATGCCCCACGGAAGCTCGCTCTTCCAGCGCGGTGAAACAATGTCGCTCTCAACTTGTACACTTGGTACTAAGCTCGACGAAAAAATGGTTGACAACGTACTCGATAAAAGCTATCAACGATTCCTGCTTCACTACAACTTCCCGCCATTCTGCACCGGCGAAGCAAAGCACAGCGTGGAGTTGGTAGGCGCGAAATAGGCCACGGTCATCTGGCATGGAGAGGCTTGAAAGGTCAGATCCCAGCTGATTTCCCATACACTATTCGCCTTGTTAGCACCATTCTAGAGTCTAACGGCTCATCGTCCATGGCGACAGTTTGCGCCGGAACTCTAGCTTTGATGGATGCTGGTGTGCCAATGCAGAAACCGGTGTCCGGAATTGCAATGGGTCTCATCAAAAACCCTGGCGAAGACAAATACGCTATATTGAGCGATATCTTGGGCGATGAAGACCACTTGGGTGATATGGACTTCAAAACAACCGGAACAAAAGACGGTTTAACAGCCACCCAAATGGATATCAAGTGCGATGGGCTCTCATTCGAAATTCTCGAAAAAGCTCTCATGCAAGCCAAAGCCGGTCGTGAACACATCCTTGGAAAAATGCTCGAAACCATCTCCGAGCCACGCCAGGAAATGAAACCGCAAGTACCGCGCATCATAACATTCGAAATTCCAAAAGAATTCATCGGTGCAGTCATTGGTCCGGGTGGAAAAATAATCCAGCAAATGCAGGAAGACACAGGTTCAACTATCACCATCGACGAAACCGACGGAGTGGGCAAAGTTCAAGTGTCAGCACCCAACAAAGAATCTATCGACGCAGCCATAGCCAAGATAAAGGCAATCGTGGCCATACCCGAAGTAGGCGAAGTTTACGACGGAACAGTGCGCTCAATTATGCCATACGGATGCTTCGTGGAAATACTTCCAGGAAAAGACGGATTGTTGCATATCTCGGAACTAGACTGGAAACGACTCGAAACTGTAGAAGAAACCGGCCTGAGGGAAGGCGACAAGATAAAAGTCAAACTGCTTGACATTGACCCTAAGACCGGAAAATATAAACTCTCGCACCGCTGCCTACTTCCCAAACCGGAAGGATACGTTGAACCTCAACGACGTCCAAGAGGCGAGCGGCACGGCAGAAGCGAACGCTAAATGCGAATATTAATATTTAAAAACAAAGAAAAGATTATGAAGAAAATTGTATTCATGGTTGCTGCATGCGCCTAATGGCCTCATGCAACTGCAACAACAAAACCAACTCAGCAGCAGGAAAAGCTGACAGTACCGCACAGGATTCTATGGCCACCGACTCGATGGTCTATGAAGGAACTGTTCCGGCAGCCGACATGGCAGGTATAAACTATCGTTTGGCCATCGCCCAGGATTCGTCCAAGAGCTTTGCCATCACGGAAACCTACATGAAGTCGGAAACCGACAAGGCCGGCAGTTTCTCCTATTCAGGTCAGTATAAGGAGCTCGACGGGAAGAACAACAAGAAGTACTATCAGCTTGCCACCGGCAAAGGCGATACTCTCACGTTCCTTCTGCTGAACGACTCTGCTCTCCGCATGGTGTCTAACAACCTAGAGGAGCCCGACAGCAAATCAGGTTTGAACTACGACCTCAAGCTGAAGAAGTAAATTCTCTTTTCGTGCGCTTCCCCCACTGCGGGAAGCGTACGAGATATCTAATTCAAAACCCGTTGCGAATTACGAAATTCGTCAACGGGTTTTGTTTTTTTGTACCCGGTCGGTGAAGCATTGTCAAAATTGAGAGGCAATCTTGCTCTGACAAGTGTCCTTAATTGCGTTAGAATAAAATTGTCCCGCCGATGGGGGAATTCTCGGCAGGACGATAGGATGGAATAAAAAACAAAAACGTGGGGAGAGGATTAGAACTGGAAATATATGAAGGGCTGAATTTCGGAGCTTTTCACTTGCATGATTATGAATATCACGATGGTTATGGCAATGGCTGAGAAGAATACGCCGCCACGCTGCAATATGCCAACGAATCGAGTTTCGAGTTTAGCGGGTATCCAGTGACTCACAAGGCTAGAGCCATGAGTATGAATACATATTTGTAGGCCTCAAAGACGTCGGGCAGCAGGGCGAGATTAAACTTTTCGACTAGTTGTTTGAGCATTATCCACACGCTGTCGAAGTCTTTGCAGCGGAAGAATAGCCAGGTGAGGCATAGGGTGTGGAAGGTGAGGACAACGGAGATAAAGCGGCGCAGTCCGGTGGGATGATAGCGTCGGTCGTGGTGCATCACGGTTTGCGACCAGAATTTATGTATGCAAACGAGTAGGCCGTGCAGCGCGCCCCAAACTATGAAGTTGAGCGAGGCACCGTGCCATAGTCCGCAGGCGGTCATTGCAATCATTTGGTTGAGATACATGCGCCATTTTCCGTGTCGGTTTCCGCCCAATGATATGTAAACATAATCTCTTATCCATGTGGAGAGTGATATGTGCCAGCGTCGCCAGAAGTCGCTCATCGAGTCGGCCTTGAATGGGGCGTCAAAATTGGCGGGAAGCTTAAATCCGAGTAGGAGGGAGATTCCGATGGCTATGTCGGAATAGCCGGAGAAGTCGCAATAAATCTGGAAGCAATAGCCGTAGATACCTAGTAGGATTTCGCCTCCGGAGAAGAGTGTGGGGTTGTCGAACACGCGGTCGACGAAGTTTTGTGCGATGTAGTCGGATATGACAGCTTTCTTGAATAATCCGATGATGATGAGATACACGGCTCGGGCGAACATGTCCTTGCTTATGTGTAGAGGTTTACGTATTTGCGGACCGAAGTCGGTTGCGCGAACAATTGGTCCGGCGAGGATTGTGGGGAAGAAGCTAACGTGGAATGCGTAGTCGAGCAGGCTTGTCATTGGAGGCATTTTACCACGATAGACGTCGATGGTGTAGGACACGGATTTGAAGGTGAAGAAGCTGATTCCGACGGGTAGGAATATGTCCCACGGCTGGAAGTTCGAGCCTATCATTTGTGCCACCATCCCGGTGAAGAAGTTGGTGTATTTGAAATAGGCTAGCATGCCCATGTCGATGAGTAAGCTCAGAACTAGCCAGGCTCGTTTGTGTTTTGCGCTGGCTGCTATTCGGTGGGCTATTCCGTAGTCGGTGAGTGTCACGAAGACGAGCAGGAGGAAGTATAGTCCGCTGCTTTTATAGAAGAAATAGTAGGAGAATAGCGTTACGAATAGGAGTCGCGCCGTGAGTTGTTTTCGGAGTACGAAATAGGCGAGTGCGAATGCTAGGAACACGAATAAGAATGTGCCCGATGAGAATAGCAGCGGTTCGCGTGGGTCGTACCCCAGCATAGGTGGCAGTTTCGAGATGTCGATGGTGTTGAAATAGTTTGCGAATCCGTTGAGAATTGCGCAAAAGATGTTTTCAATGAGTTCGAGTATGTTATCTGGGTTCATTGCTCTAATTGTTGTAGTTCTGCCGTCGAGCGTAGTTTTGTTGTCCTGCTACGATTGAGTTGTATATTCTTTTTGCGACATATTTGCCGCCTTTGTAGTTGATGTGCACATAGTCTTTGGTTCCCATTCCGTTTTGATCTACTATCCGCATCATTGTTCCTGGGCCTCCCATTGCGTGAAAGAGGCTGTAGAAGCCTACTTTGCAGTCGGAGGCAAGTTTTTCCTGATATCCGGCAAGCATTTCGATTCCGCGCATTGTTCCGTTGGGCATTCTTTTGGAGCCGCGGTCGGGAGTGCTTACGACGAGTATGCTTGCTTTCGGGAAACTGTTGCGGAAGTGCATCACTACGGTTTTCATGTTGGCGACATAGCGTTTGAGATTGTCGGAGGTTACTTTCTCGCCGATTACATTTACTCCGAATTGCAGTACGATTAGGTCGTAGGGGCGAATCTCGGCAAACTGTTTCAGCATTGATTGGGGTAGTCGGGCGAGGGTGGTTCCGCTGGAGCCGCGCATGCTGAAATTGTCTATCACTACTCCTTTCTCGGATTCTTGTGCGGTTCCGAAGAGAATTGTGTTGCGGCCGTTCACTTTTATGTTGGCCATGGATGTAAACTCGGGTGAGAGGGCTTCGACGTATTGTATTTTCGGTGATGCAGGCAGATTGAATTTCTTGTTACTGCCTGAATGTTGTATGATTACTGTGGCGCCTCCGCGTGAGCGAAGATAGAGTTTTGTGGAAGTCCATTTATCGGTGTGTGGATATTCGTGTGTACTGAAGGGGGTTAGTTTTATCTCGGCGTTACCTTTCATGGTGTAATATCGCTCGGCCAGTCCGGCTTCTGCAACATTATATCCTGCTGGTTTCTTTACCAGATGTTCGGTTAGTCCGGAGAATTTGTTTGTAACCACGTGTTTATATTGATTCAGTTCGTTGCCGGCGTCAATCCATCCTACTCCGTATCCGCCATATTTTTTTTGCAGCATTTCTCGGAGGTCGGCCAGGAGGATATCTCCTTCGATGAACGAGTCGCCATAGTATGCTATTCTCACTGGGTTGTTTTGTTTTTGTTTTTGTGCAAGTTGGGTTAGTTTGCTATAGAAGTTGTCCATTCCTCCGTCTGCTCCTTGCGAAAAGTCTAGTATTCGTTCGGTTCCTTTGGGCCATTTTTCTTTGAAGTTTACGATTCGGCCGTTTTTGTCGCGCACGATTATTTGCTTTGGTTTAGCAATTTTCGGCACTAGTTCTGTGGAGTTTTCTTTTTTGTTTGAAAGAGAACTCAGAATGTCTATCTCGCGTAGTTCCATTCCGCCTACTGTTGTTTTCGGCAAGAAATGAAGTAGCACTAAGAAGAACACAACCAGCACTGTCAGTGCTAGAGGTTTGTGGGCATTATCTTTCATTTAAAATTCGGAGTTATGAATCTTTTTACCTTAAAAATGTATGGAGCTTCTCACTAGAGTGTCGCTAGGAAGTTGTCGAGCTGTTGAACGCCTTTGGGGGTGCATATTCCGCGTACGTATAGAAGAATTGATGTTTTGAAGATTTCTTGGAAGTCGTATTTTTTGTACAGATAGTTGTTCATTATGAATTGTCCGGCGGCGTCGGTCAGCTGCGCAGCAATTTCATAGTTGATGTTCGGCAGAAAATAGCCCTCGTTTATGCCTCGTTTCACGAATTCCATGAGTATGTGTCTTTTCCTTTCATGCTTGTTTTTGATGTATTCCAACAGATGCGGATACTTATGGAGTTCTTCGAGGAAAGTTGGGTTTATTTTTCTAAGTTCTTCGGTCTTTTGTCTGTAGAGTTCAATTATTATGTCTATTACCGTGCTTCCGGGGGTGTCGATTTCCTGTAATTTTTTGTATTTCAGGTCTTCGTTCCGTTGTACAACCTCGAAAAGCAATTTTTCTTTGTTTTGATAGATTTCATAGAGCGTGCGTTTTGAGATTCGCAGCTTGTTGGCTATGTCGTCCATCTTTACCCGACGTATTCCATACTTGCAAAACAACTGGTGTGCTGCATTGAGAATCTTCTCTTTGAGCCTTAGCCTATAAGCATTTTTGATGTTAGTGGATTGCATGTGTGTCGGTGTTTATTTGCCGCAAAAGTAGCAATTCTTTATGGACAAATTGAGACCTCTACAACTAGTTTTAAGACGAATAGGGAGATTCTAACGTATCCAAAGTGTTTGAAAACGTCGCTGCTTTTTGGTTCGACCCGTCCAACGTGTTTGAAGCGTTACTTTTTTTTAGTTCGA
>NZ_BAKH01000059.1 GCF_000614105.1 Prevotella micans DSM 21469 = JCM 16134 | reverse complement strand
CCCCGTGTCTGTCCGCACCAGATGACAGGACGAAATATGTTATGCGGTCGGTAGACCGAATTGGCAGAGAGAGGCGGACAGACACGGGGTCTGTCCCTACATGCGGGCTAACGCCCGAATTGGCATCCGTTGTTTATTACCCATTGGCTCCTTCGGAGACTTAAGCAGACATCTTAAACCGAACTCACGTATTTCTAATGTGAATTCGATTCCAAATGCATGTCTTGATAGCTTTTAAACCTTACAACAAGTCTGTAAACGTTAGTTTGATTGCCCGTGAGATATGCAACAAGGAGAGTAAACCTTAGTTTGATAGTCGATGAACTTTGCGAAAGGAGAATAAACGTAGGTTTGATTGCCAGTGAGCCATGCAACGAGGAGAGTAAACCTTAGTTTGATAGCTGATGAACTTTACAACTGGGAGACAAATTCCTTCTTGCTCCGAGTTGCAGAGTTTTTTCTAATAATGACTTACTAAAATATTCTTTTCATAGCATATTGAATATATCCTATATATTAACATGTGTTTTCCATACCCTATGGAATTTATTATTCATACTACATTATACTTTCCATAGTCTATGGAAAGTACATAATATACTAATTTGTATTTTCCATTGTCTATGGATTTTATCATCTATATTATCATGTTCTTTCCATAGATTATGGAAAGAACATGATATACTAACGATAGTTTTCCATAATCTATGGAAACAATAAAATATACCAACGATAATTTTCCATAGACTATGGAATAAGCAAATATACTAGTTATAGTCTTCCATGGACTATTAGATTTACAATACAAATAAATCCTATTTTTAAATACTACAAGTAATATACATGTCAGTATATTACTATTTAAAAAAAACATGCAATTCAGAGCAAGAAGGAATTTGTCTCCCAGTTGTAAAGTTCATCAGCTATCAAACTAAGGTTTACTCTCCTCGTCGCATGGCTCACGGGCAATCAAACCTACGTTTATTCTCCTTTCGCAAAGTTCATCGGTTATCAAACTAAGGTTTACTCTCCTTGTTGCATGGCTCACGGGCAACCAAACTAAGGTTTACAGACTTGTCGTAAGGTTTAAAAGCCACCAAAACCATTTTTAGGTTCCCGTCGCAGAATTCAAATACATTCCAAAATCATCGTTGCTTGCGGTCGTGATTTCAACTTCCAACAAGAAGGCAAAAATTACAATAAATCAGGAAGTTGGACACATCAAAACCCAAATGTTTTCCTTTGAGTTTCAGGTCGATTAGAGTATCTTTGCGCCTATGAATATTCAACAACCCCAGAACTTTAAGTGGAGTGAGAACGTGATAATAATCGACGGAGATTATGTAGACAGAGTAGCGTTCAACCTCATTGTGAATTTTGAAAGAATGCTTAATCGAAAAATTCCGTCTGCCGATTTCAGCCAATGGATAGTAGACGTGTCACTAGACGGGAACCTACGACCGGGAAAACACGAAACACAGGTAATTATCTTACACGACGAAAACAGTAAGAAGCTGGAAAACTTCGTACCATCCGATTATGAAACCGAATTTAACGGTCAGGCATTCAACGACGATGTACTCGGCGAATTCATCATCAATACCATAGCCACCGGCAATGACGTGGCACAGAAAAACGATGTTATGCTCGACCTCATCACAATCATCCTTCCACACAACGAGGTGCGACGAATGATGATGCTGCCCGACACCGACGACCATCACACTCTAGGTATGATTCGGAACGCCCTCCGACCAGCCGGAGCCGAAAAAGAAATAACACTCTTCGGCATGCAACCCTTCGAAGGCGGAAACTTCAAACAACAAGTACTAGGCTATTCGCTCATGGACGCCATGGGCATAAAAGCCAGCGAACTCGAAAAACAATAAAAAACAAAGAATAAAATGAACAGAGTTTTAATGATAGGCGCAGGAGGAGTAGCCACCGTTGCCGCCTTTAAAATTGTGCAGAATCAAGACGTATTCAACGAACTAATCATCGCAAGCCGACGAAAAGAAAAATGCGACGAGCTTGTGAAAGCAATTCACAACAAAGGCTACAAAGCAAACATCAAAACAGCCCAAGTGGATGCCGACGACGTTGAACAACTCAAAGAATTATTCAATAAATACCGTCCGGAACTAGTGATAAATCTGGCCTTACCCTATCAAGACCTAACCGTGATGGAAGCCTGCCTGGCTTGTGGATGCAACTATCTCGACACGGCAAACTATGAGCCCAAAGACGAAGCCCACTTCGAATACAGCTGGCAGTGGGCCTACAAAGAAAGGTTCGAACAAGCCGGTCTAACCGCCATCCTCGGATGCGGATTCGACCCCGGAGTGTCGCAAGCATTCACAGCCTATGCCGCAAAACACCATTTCGACGAGATACACTATCTCGACATCGTAGACTGCAATGCCGGCAATCATCACAAAGCATTCGCAACCAACTTCAACCCCGAAATAAATATCCGCGAAATAACACAAAAAGGCCTCTACTATGAAGACGGACGATGGATTGAAACCGAACCGCTCGCCATTCACCGCGACATTACATACCCAAATATCGGGCCGCGCGACTCATATCTCATGCACCACGAAGAACTCGAATCGCTCGTGAAAAACTATCCCAGCATAAAGCGAGCACGATTCTGGATGACATTCGGACAGCAATATCTCACCTATCTCGACTGCATCCAAAACCTCGGTATGAGCAGGATAGATGAAATAGACTATGAAGCCAAACTGGCCGACGGTTCCGGTAAGACAGCCAAAGTGAAAATCGTTCCGCTGCAATTCCTCAAGGCAATCCTACCCAATCCGCAAGAACTCGGTGAAAACTACGACGGCGAAACATCCATAGGATGCCGAATCAGCGGAATCAAAAACGAAAGAGAACAAACCTACTACATCTACAACAACTGCAAACACCAGGATGCCTACAACGAAACAGGAATGCAAGGAGTGAGCTACACAACCGGCGTGCCGGCAATGGTGGGCGCAATGATGTTCTTTAAAGGATTATGGCGCAAACCCGGCGTATGGAATGTCGAAGACTTCGACCCAGATCCGTTCCTCGAGGAACTCAACCAACAAGGACTGCATGGCACGACGAAATCGGCGGAGACCTCGAACTCTAAAACCAACCCCGGAAAAGAAACAAACAACCTAGAAACAATAACGCACAATGGCAAAAGAAAAAGACACTGAACAGAACGACAAAATGAAAGCCCTACAGGCAGCAATGGCCAAAATCGAAAAAGACTTCGGCAAAGGAGCATCATGCGCATGGGCGACGAACAAATAGAAGACATAGAAGTGATTCCAACCGGCAGTCTAGCCTAAACACAGCTCTAGGCATCGGAGGCTACCCCAGGGGCAGAGTCATCGAAATCTTCGGTCCGGAAAGTTCCGGTAAAACAACCCTGGCCATCCACGCCATAGCCGAAGAACAAAAAGCCGGTGGAGTAGCCGCATTCATCGACGCAGAACACGCATTCGACAGATTCTATGCCGAAAAACTTGGAGTCGACGTAAACAACCTCTGGATTTCGCAACCCGACAATGGCGAGCAAGCCCTCGAAATAGCCGAACAACTCATCCGCTCATCGGCCGTCGGCATAATCGTAGTCGACTCTGTGGCCGCCCTAACACCCAAAAAGGAAATCGAAGGCGATATGGGCGAGACCACCGTCGGACTCCAAGCTCGACTCATGAGCCAAGCTCTGCGCAAACTCACCTCAACCGTCTCCAAAACCAACACCTGCATTATCTTCATCAACCAGCTACGCGACAAAATCAACAGTATGCCTTTCTCCAATCCTGAAACCACAACCGGTGGAAATGCCTTGAAGTTCTACAGCTCCATAAGGCTCGACATACGCAAGATTGGTAGTGTCAAAGACGGAGATAAAATCCTCGGTAACCTAACCCGCGTGAAGGTAATCAAGAACAAAATGGCTCCGCCGTTCCGCAAAGCCGAATTTGAAATAACCTTCGGCGAAGGAATCTCAAAGACCGGCGAGCTTCTCGACCTCGGCGTTCAATTCGAAATCATAAAGAAAAGCGGTAGCTGGTTCAGTTACAACGATACCAAGCTAGCCCAAGGTCGCGACGGCGCCAAGAAAGTCATCAAAGACAATCCCGAACTTGCCGAAGAACTCGAAGGCCTCATCAAGCAGGCTATCATCGAGAAACAGTGATTATCCTCACCTCTTCACTAGTTCAATTATTCATCAACTCCCCCAAAGGTTATTTCTCAACCTTTGGGGGAGTTTCATTTTTGACTTCTAACTCTTAAAATCGGCTAAAAGAAAAACCTCTCTCGGATGGGAAAGCCGAGAGAGGTTCGTGGGGAATGAGATAAAATGGGTGCAATGGGGTGAGATATGTAGTGGCCGATGAGGGCTAGTCGAGCCACTTTACATAAGCGAAGTCTTGCCTATGAGCTAGGAGCTTGCTCTTTGGGAACATACGAACGGCACATTTGAAAGCGCCGGCAGCATCGGGTTCGAAGGCTACTTCGAAAGTGTAGAGGTTGCCTTCGGCTTTGACGAGTTTGAAGGGAATCACTTCATGAACCGATTGTTCGGCCGAAGGATCGCTGTTGAGCACTACAAATTCAAGACCGATGGCGTCGTTGAGGCCTTGCTCGTCAATTACGTATGTGAGGTGGGTTTTCCTACCGGTTACAACGTCTTGCAACTCATCGATGTTCTTGCTTACTACGTGAATGCTGTCCCATCGCTCGGCTACGGTTTCTTTCCATAGGGCAATCTCCTTTGCCAAACGATTATCGTTGGCATGGAGTTTCTTGGAGCGCTGGGCTTCTTTTTCGTAGAACTTTGAATAGTAATCGTCGAGCTGGCGCTTCATTGTGTAGTGAGGTGCGATGCTGGCGATTGAGTTCTTAACCACGCCCACCCAGTCGGCCGAGTAGTCGCGCTTCTCGGTCTTGTTGAAATAAAGGGGCACGATTTCGTTTTCGAGTAGTGAGTAGATGGTTGCTGCGTCGAGCTGGTCCTGATAGGTTTGATTCTCGTAGGTTCGTTCTTGTGGCAGAGCCCACCCGGCTCCTTCACGATAACCTTCAACCCACCATCGTCGAGCACGGAAAGATTTACAACGCCGTTCATCTCAGCTTTTTCGCCCGATGTTCCACTAGCTTCGAGCGGTCGAGTTGGTGTGTTCATCCATATATCTACTCCCGAAACGAGGCGCCTGGCAAGCTGCATGTCGTAGTCTTCGAGGAAGATTATCTTACCGAGGAATTGCGGCATGCGCGATATTTCGAATATTCGCTTGATGAGTCCTTGTCCAGCTCCGTCGGCAGGATGTGCTTTTCCGGAGAAGAAGAAGAGCACAGGATGCTCGGGGTCGTTTACGATTCGCTCGAGGCGTTCGAGGTCAGTGAAGAGTAGGTGTGCTCGTTTGTAGGTTGCAAATCGTCGACAGAATCCAATCATGAGAGCGTTGGGGTTTATGCGTTCGAGTATGGAAACTACTTTTGCGGGGTCGCCCTGATTACGCAACCATTGCTGGGTGAATTTGTCGCGGATGTATTTGATGAGTTTCTTTTTGAGGGCCATCCGTGTGTTCCAGATAATTTCGTCGGGAACGTTGTAGATGGCGTGCCATATTTTCTCGTTGCTTTGGTCGGAAATGAAACTCGAGTCGAAGTATTCGTCGTAGACTTTGCGCCATTCGGTGGCTGTCCATGTGGCAGGTGAACGCCGTTGGTTACATAGCCTACGTTGTTTTCTTCCGGGAAATAGCCCTTCCATAGCGGTGCGAACATTTTCTGACTAACCCATCCGTGAAGTTTGGATACGCCGTTAATTTCCTGACTGGTGTTGCAGGCGAAGGTGCTCATGCAGAATCGTTCGCTGTGGTCGTCTGGATTTGTTCGTCCCATGCCGATGAATTCATCCCATGAGATACCGAGTTTTTCGGGATAGGCTCCCATGTATTTGCCGAAGAGTTCTTCGTCGAAATAGTCGTGTCCGGCCGGCACTGGTGTATGAACGGTGTAGAGCGACGAGGCACGAACCAGTTCCATTGCTTGGTTGAAGGTTAGACCTTGGTCGATGTAATCGCAGAGGCGTTGTAGGTTGCAGAGGGCGGCGTGACCTTCGTTGCAATGGTAGATGTCCTTCTTTATGCCGAGCTTTTTGAGGGTTAGAATACCGCCTATTCCGAGGAGAATTTCCTGTTTGATTCGGTTTTCCCAGTCGCCTCCGTAAAGGGTGTGGGTTATGGGTCGGTCGAACTCGGAGTTCATGTCGTTATCGGTATCGAGGAGATAGAGTTTTATTCGTCCTACGTTGGCCACCCAGACTAGTGCGTGAACCTGATAGCCGTTATATGGCACATCGACCACTACTTGGTTTCCGTCTTTATCGAGCACTCGTTCGATGGGCAATGAGTTGAAATTCTGGGCGTCGTATTTGGCTATTTGTTGTCCGTCCATCGACAGGCTTTGTGTGAAGTAGCCGAATCTGTAGAGGAATCCCACGGCGCATAGGTCGACATTGGAATCGGATGCTTCCTTGAGATAGTCTCCGGCCAGCATACCGAGTCCGCCGGAATATATTTTCAATACTTGGTTTATTCCGTATTCCATCGAGAAATAGGCCACCGATGGGCGTTTCGTGTCGGGCTTTACGCTCATGTACTCGGTGAAGAGCTTGTAGACTTCTTTCACGCGCTTCATGAGTTCTTTGTCTTTTACTATGGCTTCTTTGCGCTCGTAGCTAAGGCGTTCGAGTAGCAGGACAGGGTTGTGCCCCACCTCTTCGTAGAGTTTTTCGTCGAGGCTTTTGAACATGTTTCGTGCTTGGTAGTTCCAAGACCACCACATGTTGTGAGCCAGTTTGTCGAGGCTTTCCATTTCTTTCGGAAGGCTCGATTTCACGTTAACCTCTTTCCAGCGAGGTTCGTTTGCATAATCCGATTTAATCTTCATAATCTTTTGAATTTATTTATCCTGTTACAATTTTAAAATATCTTGTTCTCGGGTGGTTGTCTAGTCCTAGGATAGATGAGATGTTGTCCTAGGACAGATGACCTCTAGTCCTATACCTGATGATGACAAGTCGTATTCTTGTCGACTACAAGTCGCATACTTGTGGGGCACGGGTCGTATTCTTGTCACTGACGCGCTTAATGGCGTGCTGCAGAGCGAGGTCGTAGGCAGCTTCGTAGTGCCTGATGAACTTGCTCCACAAAGCTTGTTCGGATAGCTTGGCAGCGGCTTTTCGGCAGAGATTTACTTTGTCTTTGCTGAAAGCCGAGAAGGCTGCTACGGTGCTCTTTATTTCGTCTACCACTTCGGCGTGGTTATAGTCTGTTCGATGAATAACCTTTACTCCGTCTTCAAGCTCGGCATATCTACCTTGGCGGCGTTGGCCCAGAGACCGAATCCTGCGAGGTCGGTTGTTATACAGGGCACTTTGAATGCGATGGCTTCGAGCGGAGTGTAACCCCACGGTTCGTAGTACGAGGGGTATATGCAGAGGTCGTGACCAGGCAGAGCGTCGTAGTAGTCGAGTTCGAGAACGCCGTCGTTACCGTTGAGATAGCATGGCAGAAAGATGAGCTTAACCTTGTCGGAAGGCACATTCCTTATATTAAGACGACGGAAGGTGTTCATAACTGCGTCGTCGGCCATGTTGTTGAGATGATGGGTGAGCATAGGGGTGTCGAGCGGGGTGTCGAATTTTTGTCTGCTTTCAAGACGATCTACAAGGTCTTTGCGAGGTGCGCCCCACCATCCGGGTACTTCTACAAAGGCTACAATCTGCTTTTTGAGATTGAGGTCGAAGTTTAGTCCGTTCATGGCCTCAATGAATACGTCTATGCCTTTGTTGCGGAACTCGTATCGCCCACTGGTTGAAACTATCAGGGCGTCGTTGTCGATTTGCGTTCCGGTAAGGGCACGGGCAACGTTGAGTAGTCGGCGTCGGGCATCGCTGCGTTTCTTCTGGAAGTCGGCTCCACGCGGAACGAAATCGTTTTCGAATCCGTTGGGCAATACTACATCAGCGGGCTTGTCGAGTAGTTCCCGACATTCCGTAGCAGTGATGTCGCTAACGGTTGTGAAGCAATCTACGTTGTGGACGGTTTGTTTCTCGATGGAGTGCTTGCTCTGTATGTTGAGTTCCTGTGCCATCTGATCGCCGTTATAAGCCCACAGATATTCATAGAGCGGCTTATTGTTGCCGGCTATGCTTCGACCAATACATGTAGCGTGTGTGGTGAATATGGTAGCTATCTGTGGAACTAACTCGCGAAGAACGAGCGCTGCAAAGCCGGTTTGCCATTCGTTCGCATGAAAAACAACTTTCTTACTATCGTCGAGATAAAACCGATAGAAGCTTTCTACTACCTTAGCCGCGCCGTAGGCAAACATGGCAGAGTCGTCATAATCGCCATAGGCATGCAGACTATCGACTTGGAAATCTTCCCACAGCTTACCATAGATGTGATTCTTTTCCGGAAAGAACTGCTTGAAATCAACAAGTACTGCAATCGGGTTACCGGGCACTAGCCATCGTCCCACCTTTATTGTCAGCCCCTCGGTGGTTGCCTTCCGACGCCAATCGGCAAAGAGCTTATCATCAGATTTGAAATAAGAATATTGTTGTTCATTTCGACAATCCGGGCCAATAAAAATAATGTGGTCGTTCAACTTCTCCTGTAAGGTTTTTGCGCGAGTGGAAAGAACAGTATAAATGCCTCCCACTTTGTTGCACACTTCCCAGCTTGTCTCAAAAATATAATCCGGAAATAACATCTTTCTACCTAAAAAGTAACTACTAATGAAGTGCTGCAAAGGTAGCATAAAATAGCACACTTCAAAATGTTAGCTCCACTAATTCAAAAAAGAGAAGATAATGATAGACATAAAGCAGTAAATTTGCACAAAACAAGAAAAACTGTCTATGAAACAAATTTCAATCATTATTCTGTCAGTTGTCTTTGCACTCACCGCATTTGCCATTAAAGGAAATACGGCTCCTGCTCAACCGATCGATTCTACAATCTTCAAGGTGCATCTAGATAATAAGGAATATCAGGTGTGGCTCGACATCGATTTCTATAACAACAACATCATCGTTCCTAAGCAAGAAGTATTCGGCCCTGTACCCGGTTACCTGGGAGCAGTACGCGATACTAGGAAATGGATAATCTCCGACGCGATCGTGAAAGGACGAAGCGCGCAACTAACCATCATAAACGATTATGGTAGCGAAGACCTTAAAGCTCGTCTAACTCTGAATGCCGATTCTACCTATACCTTCGAGCAAATGTCGGGAAGCACTATCAAAATCGTAGTCGATAATAAATGGCTCAAGCTCCCAAAGAAACTCATTTTCACAAGGAAGAAATAGAAAATAGAAAAATAATTATCTTTGCATCGCTTAAATACTTATTCTACAAAGCCTGAGAGAGAGTAAGTCTAGGAAAGCACAAAATCAATATTCACGAATACAAAGAAGAACATGTTAAAGCAAAGAAATCTCTTATTCGCTTTGTTCCTAATGACCTGTTTGGGTGCTTTAGGACAGCAGATGCCGGTGCATTTCAGTGTGCATCAAAAACAAGTTAATCCGGGAGAAGTTGATGTTGTCTTCACTGCGAAAATAGACAACGGATGGCATGTCTATTCCACAGGCTTGCCAGCCGACGGGCCAACTTCAGCCACTCTGCATACAGAGAAAGCAGAGGGGGCAGAACCAATGGGCAAACTGGTGGCTCGCGGAAAAGAACTCAACGTACAAGACAATATCTTCGGAATGAAACTGCGCTATTTCGAAAAGAGCGTAACTTTTATTCAGAAGTATAAAATCACCGGCAAGACCTATAAAATAAAAGGCTACCTAGAGTATGGAGCTTGCAACGAAGAAATGTGCATGCCACCGTCGACAGTAGAGTTTAATTATAAAGGTAACGGACCAGCTGATGCGCCCGAAACAACTGAAAAAGAAGCTGACACAAAAGAAGAGACAGCCTTGACAAACGCTGACTCTACAAAATCGGAACAAGCAACAGCTCTTTCTCTTTCAGACTCAACACAGAACACTGGTTCAGAAACAACAGTTGCTTCGGCCAGCGAATTGTGGAAACCGGTAATTAAAGAACTAGAGACATTTAATAAAAATCAAGGAGGCGAAAGCAAATCGTTGATTTATATTTTCCTTATGGGAATTGTAGGCGGACTCTTAGCCCTACTTACCCCATGCGTTTGGCCTATCATTCCGATGACCGTGAGCTTCTTCCTGAAGCGTGCCAAGGACGATAAGAAGAAAGGTGTTAGAGATGCCATAACCTACGGAATCTCTATTGTCATAATCTACATGGCACTGGCTTTCCTTATCACCGCTATCTTCGGCCCACAAAAGCTCAACGACTTGGCAACAAACGCACCCTTCAACATATTCTTCTTCCTATTGTTAGTGGTGTTCGCATTCAGCTTCTTCGGATGGTTCGAACTTCGTCTGCCATCGTCGTGGGGAAATGCAATCGACAATAAAGCATCATCAACTACAGGTTTGCTATCAATATTCCTCATGGCGTTCACCCTTTCGTTGGTTAGCTTCTCGTGCACAGCTCCCGTAATCGGATTGCTTCTCGTGCAGGCAGCAACAAGTGGCGACTGGGCTGCTCCAACTGTCGGAATGTTCGGATTCGCCTTAGCCCTGGCCCTTCCGTTCTCGCTCTTCGCACTCTTCCCAACATGGCTCAAACAAGCACCGAAGTCGGGCTCATGGATGAATATGATTAAGGTTGTACTCGGATTCATCGAACTGGCCTTCGCATTGAAGTTCTTATCGGTTGCCGACCTGGCCTACGGATGGCACATTCTCGACCGCGAAACATTCCTCGCACTGTGGATTGTTATCTTTGGATTATTGGGATTATATCTCATAGGAAAACTCAAATTCCCACACGACGACCCAACGCAACATGCCATGCCTGTGCCGTCAATAATGCTCGGACTTGTTGTTCTAGCCTTCACCATCTACATGATTCCAGGTCTGTGGGGTGCACCATGTAAAGCCGTGAGTGCTTTCGCCCCACCGATGTACACTCAGGATTTCAATCTCCAAGATAACAGCGTACATGCACAGTACACCGACTATGATGAAGGAATGCAAGCTGCAGCCCGAGCCGGTAAACCTGTTATGATTGACTTCACCGGATTTGGCTGTGTGAACTGCCGAAAGATGGAAGGAGCTGTATGGTCGGATCCTCAAGTGGCCAGCAAGCTAACAAAGGATTATGTTCTAATCTCGCTCTACGTCGATGACAAAACGCCGCTCAAGAGCCCGATAGAAGTGAAGAATTCCGACGGAACTACACGAACCCTCCGCACAGTAGGCGACAAATGGAGCTATCTAGAGCAAATGAAGTTCGGTTATCTTGCCCAGCCTTTCCATGTCACTGTCGACAATCAAGGAAAGCCTCTTAGCGGAAGTTTCACCTACAAGGAAGACATTCCAGGCTATCTCAAATTCCTCGATAAAGGACTAGAGAACTACAAGAAATAACCCCCCGTCTTTCCGTCCACAAACAAGAATCCCGATGCGAATCTAGCTATAGAGTTGCATCGGGATTTTCTTTCCCCATTATTTCTTATTCATCTGCTTAACTTTGCCCCGCACAACTTCTTCTAAATAACATTTGAACAATATGAAAATCAGGTTTTCGATTCTGCTGCTATTCATTGGAGCCATCTTTGGCCTAATGGCTTGTGAAAAGGAGCAGAAGCAATATGTGATTGGCGTGTCGCAATGTTCGGAAGACATTTGGCGTGACAAACTCAACGACGAACTAATCATGGGAACCTATCAGCACGACAATGTCAAACTCAGATTTGCATCGGCCAACGACGACGACCGATTGCAAGCCCGGCAGATACGTCGATTCCTTCGTGAAGGAATCGACCTCCTTATCGTTTCGCCCAACCAGTTGCATACCATCTCGTCGGCCATAGATGAGGCATACGACCGAGGCATACCTGTAATTCTATTCGACCGAAAAACCGATTCTCGAAAATACACAGCTTTCATCGGCGCCGATAATTTCGAAGCCGGATGGGAAATGGGAAACTTCATTGTCAACAAACTAAAAGGTCGAGGGAATATTGTCGAAATAAGCGGCTCGAAGGTTCGTCGCCAGCTATAGAACGACATCGAGGTTTTATGAAAGCTATTTCCCGACATCCTGAAATAAAACTCATCGCCCGTCGACATGCCGGATGGCTCAAACAAAAAGGCGAAACCGAAATGGACAATATTCTTGACTCCGTTACAGAAAAAATAGACTTCGTTTTCGCGCAGAACGACCGTATGGGACTAGGAGCTCGGCAAGCCTCACTCAAACACGGATTCAAGGAAACCAAATTTGTGGGAATCGATGCTCTACCAACACCCGGAGGCGGACTGGAAAATGTGCGCGACGGTCGACTAGCCGCCTCATATATTTACCCTACCCGCGGCGACCTCGTAATGCAGCTCGCAATGAACATTCTCGAAAACAGACCCTTTAAACGCGACAACTATCTCAAAGGCGCACTTGTAACACGAGAAAACGCCGACGTACTACTAATGCAAGGCGAAGAAATGGCCAAACAACGAGCACGATTATCATCTCTCCACAGCAAGGTAGACTCATATCTCGCACAGTACAACCACCAAAAAATGTATCTCCTCCTTTTCAGCATAATAATCTTGCTCCTCATCGGAATAATCGTCTACACCTATCGCACCGCCCTAGCAAAACGCCGCCTCGAACGCGAGGCTGTCAACGCAAAGCTCCAATTCTTCACGAACATCAGCCACGAACTACGCACACCGCTCACTCTAATTGCCGAACCCGTGAAGCACATAATGACCGACCCTAACCTCACCCGCAAACAACAAAACATGCTGCAAATTGTCAACCGAAATGTGGCAATACTCATCAGACTCGTAAACGAAATACTCGACTTCCGGAAAATCCAAAACGGAAAGATGGAACTAACCCTAACCTCCTTTAACCTAGGCGAGCATATGCACCGATGGCTCGAACTCTTCGCTGCCTCGGCCGAGAAAAAACACATAAAACTGCAACTGTACGTCCACGACCAACTGCCAATGCTAGCCGACCTGCACAAGGTTGAACAAATTTCCTACAACCTCCTAAGCAATGCCATTAAACACACTCCACGAGGCGGAGAGATTACGCTCTCGGCCACGCAGCAAGATCAAAATGTCAGAATAACCGTTGCCGACAACGGCCCAGGAATACCATACGACGAACAGCCACACATATTCAAACGATTCTATCAAACCCGAACATCGAACAAAGGCGGAACAGGCATCGGCCTGGCCATCGTCAAATCGTTCGCCGAAATCCAAGGCGGCTCCGTAACTCTCGAAAGCACCCCCGGAAAAGGAGCCGCATTCACTGCAACCCTCCCGCTTACTGTCCAAGATATCAAAGCAAAAACATCGTCAACAGAGCACACCATGCACAACCCTACGAAATGCCCGCAAATGTTATAACCGGAAAAATCACCAATACAGCCAACAACGAAAAGCCACACCTGCTCGTGGTCGACGACAACGCCGATATATGTGCCTACATAGCCGAAATCCTTGACCCAAACTACAACATAACCCTAGCCGCCGACGGACGCGAAGCTCTCAATAAAGCACTCCGCGATGTGCCCGACATAATTCTATGCGACGTAATGATGCCAGTGATGGATGGAATGGAATTCTGCCGAAGAATAAAACAAGACATCATAACCAGCCATATACCCGTTGTACTACTAACAGCCCGCTCGCTCGACGAACAACGTACCGAAGGATACAACTGCGGAGCCGACGCATACATCACAAAACCTTTTACAGCCGAATTACTCAAATCCCGACTGCAAAGCCTTATCGACAACCGCCGATTAATGAAGATAGCTTTCTCGGCCGACTCTCCCATGCCATCGATACCGAAAAGCGCCGAAACCATTTTCGTAGACAAGTTCCGCCAGATAATCCAAACAAAACTCTCCGACCCCGAACTCAATGTCGACCGCATCAGTAACGAAATGGCTCTGAGCAAAGCCCAACTCTATCGAAAAATCAAAGCCCTGACAGGCACATCGCCTGCCGACATACTGCGCGAAGCCCGACTGAAACGCGCCGAAAGATATCTTCAAACAACAGACAAGAACATAGCTGAAATAGCCTATGAAGTAGGATTTTCATCGCCATCCTATTTCACAAAATGCTATCGCGAATATTTTGGGCACACTCCGAATAAACGACAATCAATCTAATCCCCTACACTCCCCTGAAGTCTTCCTACATAAGCAGCCCCCATCAACCCAACAAATGCCAACTCGGCCGATAGGCCGCA
>NZ_BAKH01000060.1 GCF_000614105.1 Prevotella micans DSM 21469 = JCM 16134 | reverse complement strand
AAATTACGCAAATCCTTTAAACAATGAAACTCCGGTGAGTTTTATTGTTCCATTTGTCGTGTCCTTTTCCGAGCCGCGTAAGGAAGAAATAACGGAATAATATTCACTCAAAATAATCGAAAAATGAAAAGAAGAGATTTAAAGAAACGCGCCTACATTGTGCCATGGTGTAGGGTTATAGAAACCGAATGTGAGAGTTTTATCTGTATTTCAGGAAGCCTTGATGGCATAGGTTCAAACGTACAAAATAATTATGATGATAAAGGCGAGCACAATATGGGGAGCATTTATCTTGGCGACCCTTCATCCATGGCACCAGCTAAACAGCAGATAGGAAATTGGGAAGATGAATAACTTAAAAAAGAAAACAACATGAATAAGAAAAATATTTTATTAGGAGCATTTAGCATAGCAATTTTTTCGTTCACAGCTTGTAACAAGGACAATGACTATCTCAACGAAGATGGAACTGTAAATATCGAAAAAGCTATAGAGTTCAATGTAGATTTCGCAGACTACAACGAAGATCAAGAAGTAGGTGTGACACGTGTAAGCAATAAAGAAGAAAAGCTCCAACAACAGATGGTTGACCTCGGAAATGGTGTCCTTGCTCAATGTACCCTGCAACGTGACACTACCAAACGACCAAAATCAACAACACGTGCAATCCCCTACGGTACTTACACAATGCTAGCTTATGATGTATCTGATAACTCTTTAAAAGGCGAGATAACAGGAATAGTGAACGGTAGCATTTTCACCCCCTCATATAAAAATAGTAAGAGTATCCGTCTCATACCAGGAAAGACCTATGACTTTGTGCTATTCAACAACTTTGTGATACGCAATGGAAATCAGCTCAAAGTAACAAGAGATAATAATACTGATAGAGCATTGATTGCTCGTACAAGAAAGACCATTTCATCAACGCCTTATGATCAAAAAATATCCTTCACTCTCAAACGTGCTGCTTCCAAGGTTAGAATAAAGATATCATCTTACGAGAGCCTTGAACATGCTGCTATAACAACCAAATTTTATTTAGACGACGAAACGGGCCTACCAGGTAGTTCTATTTACGACGCGTCTATTGGAGAATGGGGTATGGGAGATGATAGAACTTCGGCTCTCTCACTACAATATATACCTTATTCTTTCGGAGGTACAGAGACCGACTCTTGGAAATACTATACCATGAATAAAAATGGAGACCATAATACCGCCGATATAATATTTACTCCTGGTATAGACGTCTCAAAATTAAAGCTAACCTTTACAAACGCTAGGTTTTATGGCCAACCAATAGCTAATAATATTACTTTTAAGTTCAATCCCTCGCAGACATTAAAGTTTGAAGAAAACGGCTCATATATACTCAATGTAGATTTGAAATATAATTTTGTTTATCTGATGAGCAATGGCGAAGTCCTTCCTCTTAAGGATATACCCAATAACGACGGAACGAAAAAGCCTATTGCTATAGTTATAAGTAAAAGTAGACGCATGGCAGTAGCATTGAAAGATTTATATGGGCCCAATGTGACTACCAGATGGTGGATGGATAATAGAAAAAATGTACAAACCAATACACACTATTATGATATTACCAGGTTTGTCGGTGGCACATACATGGAATTTAATGAAGTGAATACAAGTGGAAGAGATGAGACTTGGGATCCAGGATTTTCAACTGGTAATGTTGTTGGTGACAAAGTGAAAGGTCGAAATCCTGATTTCCCAGCTTTCAAAGCCGCTGCAGAATACAATCCAGGTATAGCATATACTGGTGGGCAATCTTTAGTATGGTATTTGCCTTCAATAAGTGATTGGAAAATAGCTGTTGCAGTATTGGGAAAAGTAAACCAAGAACTCAAACTGTTTAATGCTGAATACAATTTCAATAAAGGTTTTGCAAATACTGCCTTTGCCAGAAAAAGATTCAAGAATATTGTATCTTTCAGATAATCAATAAAATAAGAATGAATAAAGGGTAAATGGGTTACGAGATGGAAACGAGCGAGTTTCTTTCCCTTTCTTTATTTTGCAATGCTTCAATGAACACTTAATTTATAGTTGCAAAGATAGTCATTTCATTATGAAAAACGACACAAAATAATGGAAATCGCAAAAAACGTGGCGAAAAATTTGTTTTTCTCGTTTTCTTTTCGTAATATTGCAATTGAATGTCTGTTAATATGCACATCGTGCGAAACTCTGACATCCAAATTTTAATTAACGGTTCGGAGAATACCGAGCCAAGTATAAACTTTATTCTATTTAGTTATGAAAGCATTAGCTTTAGAAGTCTTTTCAAAAGACGAAATGGGTTTTATCAATGGTGGCGGTGATGTAACTGCAACTAAAACCATTATCAATGCAGATGGTTCAACAACCACCATTACAACAACGATTAAGGATGATGGGACTGTCATCATTGACAGAGTAACAACAAAGCCTTAAGAGTTTCTGTGTCTGACTATGCTCTTTCGTTCATAGTCAGACATTTTATTTTTATTTACAACTTTATATCTCTATAACTTTCTTGTTGTAATGTTTCGTGTTTTAATTTTAATTTTAATTTCTGTTTTCAGTTTTCAATCTCAAGCAGCAATAGTACCTCAAGATACATTGATGTTATCAGCTACCGTAGTTGATGAGGTACAAGAACCTTTACCCTATGCCACCGTACTATTAATTACAGAAGAAGGAGAAATTTTAAAAAGTACAACAACTGATTCAAAAGGGGTGTTCAATATAAGCAAAGAAGGAACTGATGGTAAATTTATTGCTGTCAGATTTATGGGATATAAACAAGCACGAGTCTCTATTCCTCTTCCAACTGTTATCCAGTTAGAACCGAATTCCAACACGTTGCAAGAGGTTATAGTTAAAGGAAAAAGAGCAGTCTATAAAGTTTCAGAAGGAACATTTGAAATAGACGTCTCAAAATCAGAGTTAAAAAAATTACCCGAAGTTGCAGATGTTCTTGCTTTTCTTCCAGGAATGTTGGCGACCGGTGGAAGAGTTGTACCTATATCAGGAGGCACACCTTTGTATATATTGAATGGAGTAGAACAAAAATCATACGATAGAATCGGTACGCTCCGTCCTGAACAAATAAAAACGGTAAATGTTAATTACTATCCACCAGCTAAATATTCGGCTCAATATGGTTGTATTATTTCTATTACAACAAACCAACAATTAACAGATTACTTTTCTGCTCAGGTGGAACATAATTCTTTGTTCGGACGGCGGTATACAGAAGAGGATGTATTGAGAATTTCTTTATCAAAAAAGAAATGGGATAATTTATTGTCTTATAATTTTTCATACCTCAATGAAGATAACACAGGTACCAATCAATACGATGTATTAAGCCCTAAAGGGAAAACGGAACGGTCTTCCATCTCTTACAATAATGAAATTCTTTCCAAGCCTGCTCACCATATTGTCGAAAGTTTCAGTTACAGACCCAATCAAAAATTTAATATAACATTTCAGGGTGATATAAATATCTCCAATAAGAAAGCGAATACCCAAGGAGATGAGTATAACTATGAATATGGTCTGAATACACTATATTCCAACACTCATCAAGATGAAAGAAGTCGTAATATTTCTGCCAATGCCGATTTGTTGGTAAATTATACAATGACAGATAAGCAACAACTATCTGTTTCTGGCGGTTATTTCTACGCTAAAACAAAATCAGAGATAGATTTAGTATCAAACAGTAAAAACCGTTCTTGGATAAATGGTAAAAATGACTATAACGCATTTAATACAAAGATAGAGTACGACTACAACTCGAAAAAGGGTTTCTCTCTAAATATGGGCTTTCAAGGAAATTCTATTCTGAACAAAGGCTATTCAAATTACATTTTTGAGAATACTACGACTCCATTCTATAATATAACGAGTAATCTTCAAGATGATGAACTCAGTTTATTTGCAACTATAAATCAAAAATGGAATAAACTCTTTATCACCGCAGGGGTTAGAGGAAGCATTTTTCATTCTGAATATGAGCAAAATAAAACAAATAGTATTACTGATACATACTTTAAACTCTTTCCTCGTATAACAGCCCAATGGCAGATAAATCCCGATTTGCTATTCATTGGAAGTATTATTACTCAGAATTCACGACCAATGTTTAGGGATATTTCCCCTCTTTTGCATTATATAAATCCTTATTTATATGAAAAAGGTAATTCATCTCTTAAATCTAATGATAGATACATTTATTCCTTATCTATGGTATGGAAGAATAAATTTGTCTTACAGGGAAGATACATACATGACGCTAATGCTGTTTTGTGGAAGTTCACCGAAAATTCTGAATTAAATGGAGCTCTATTGAATTCTCCCGTCAATGTAGATTACAATACATGGTTGTTTAATGCAAGTTATTCAGATAAATTCGGTATATATAGATTTGCTTATAATGCTTCATTTCGTTATATTCCAACAAAAATTAAATACTTAGATACTTATGCACCTAGAAATCCAAATATTGCATTTACCTTGGTCAATCAATTTGACATTACTAAGCAAATGATGGCGTCTATAGATTTATCTTACTCTTCAAAAAATGGTTTCTTGGGAGTATTGGAATCACCTAAGTATGGTTTATCTTTTTGGATACGGCAAAATTTCTTCAAAGATAATCGTTTACAAATTATCTTGAGAGGTAACGATTTATTACATAAATCTATATCAAAAACAAATGTATTCATAGATAATATCAAAGTACAAACAACTCCTGATTTCGATAGTCGCTTTCTTTTACTGACCATTAAATATACATTCAATGGATTTAAGGATACATTTAGAAGATTGAACACCAATGAAAGCAATCAGAAACGATTGAATTTGCAGTGATAATATTTTTGCAAATTTAATATTTACTTTAGTATAGTATTTTTAGTATAGTTTTATATATCATAAATGTACACCTTAGTTAGACAACGTGACGCAAAAGATTGTGGACCTTCTTGCTTAGCAATGATAGTTAAGCATTATGGTCGCGATTTTAATATTGATTCAATTAGAACAGTTTGTTCATTAAATCGAGAGGGAGTTTCTTTGCTTGGTATCAGTAAGGCTGCAGAAACTATCGGTTTCAAGACTGTTGGAGGTCGATTAAGTTTTGATACACTTGCATTTGAAGTTCCTTTGCCCTGCATTGTTCATTGGAATCAAAATCATTTTGTTGTTGTCTATAAAATAAAAAAGCACAAAAAAGGAAAATATACCGTATATGTTGCCGACCCTGGCAAAGGACTTGTTTCCTATACCCAAGAGGAGTTCTGCGAGCATTGGGTAAGTACTAAGACCAACGGTGAGGAGAAAGGTGTCGCCCTTCTTCTTGAACCGACAGAACAGTTCTATGCTCAAAACGATACAGAAACAGCACCGACTCAAAGCCGCGCGAAGTTCCTTTGGAACTATCTCAAAAAGTACAAGAGATTCTTTACGCAACTCATTCTCGGTCTGTTGCTCGGCTCGCTCCTGCAACTCATTTTCCCCTTCCTCACTCAAGCCATCGTTGATACAGGTATAGGAGGAAAGGATATAGGCTTTGTATGGTTAGTGCTCTTGGCAGAAATGATGCTACTTTTCAGCCGTACCGCCATCGACTTTATCCGCTCCAAAATACTCCTGCACATCTCCACACGTATCAATATCTCGCTCATCTCGGATTTCTTCATCAAATTGATGAAACTACCGATGAAGTTCTTCGACACCAAACTGATGGGCGACCTCTTGCAACGTATTGAAGACCACCGACGTGTGGAGCAGTTCCTCACCTCAAGCAGTCTGAGCCTGCTATTCTCGTTCTTCACCTTCCTTGTCTTCGGTGTCGTCCTTGCAGTCTATAATCTTGGCATCTTCCTTGTATTCCTCTCGGGGACATCGCTTTATGCCGGATGGATTATCCTTTTTCTCAAAAAGCGCAGGCAGTTGGACTACAAATATTTCGAGCAGGCAGGGCGAAACCGCAACGTTACCTACCAACTCATAGGTGGTATGCAGGAAATCAAGTTGCAGGGATGTGAGCAGCGCAAGCGTTGGGAATGGGAGGACGTGCAAGCCGACCTTTTCAAGGTCAATCTGCAAAGTCTTAATCTTCAGCAAATACAACAGGCAGGAAGCATCACCATCAACGAGATAAAAAATATCTTGATTACCGTTTTTGCTGCAACTTCTGTCATACAAGGCAATATGACGCTTGGTATGATGCTGGCAGTGCAGTACATCATTGGACAGCTCAACAGCCCCGTGGAACAGCTCATTCAGTTTATCTATTCTTGGCAAGACGTGAGCATCAGCCTTGACCGTATGAACGAAATTCATACAGAGACTAACGAGGAGAATGCGAAAAGAACACGGAATGCTACATTGACGAAACACTTGAGGGACATTCCCTCAAGATAAAAGACCTCTCTTTCAAATACGACATCTACAGCCCAAAAGATATTCTCTCAGACATCAATCTCTCCATACCTAACGGCAAAGTAACCGCAATCGTGGGGGCGAGTGGAAGCGGAAAGACCACACTCGTTAAACTCTTGTTGGGGTTCTATGAACCTCTGAAAGGAAGCGTTCAAGTCGGCAGTGCCAATCTGAATGAATATAATCTCGGCTGGTGGCGAAGCCAATGCGGTGCGGTAATGCAGGAGGGGTATCTCTTCTCCGATACCATTGCGAGGAATATTGCCATATCGGATGATGAACCCGACATCGAACGTATCCGCCATGCTGCCCGTGTGGCAAACATCGCTGACTACATCGAAGCCCTGCCTTTGGCTTACAACACGATGATAGGACAGGACGGACAGGGCATCAGTCAGGGACAACGACAACGCATTTTGATAGCAAGGGTAGTCTATAAGAATCCAATGTTTGTCTTTCTGGATGAAGCGACCAATGCCCTCGATGCCAACAATGAACGAGCCATTACAGAAAACCTCTCGGAGTTCTACAAGGGAAAAACAGTTGTAGTAGTGGCACACCGCCTTTCCACTGTTCGCGATGCCGACCAAATTGTAGTTTTGGATGAAGGTAAAATTGTAGAGGTAGGTACACACGAGGATCTGACTGCTAAACGTGGTAAATATTTTGCCTTAGTGAAGAATCAATTAGAATTGGGTAACTGATATGGAAAACCAGGAAAAGAAACAGGAACGGAGTTTTGAGCTCCGCAGCGAGAAAGTACGCAGCATCGTGGGGCAGATACCCTCATCTCTCGTTCGTTATGGTATTACTGCCATAGGAGCTGTTTTGCTTTGTCTGTTAGCCGTAGCCTATTTCCTGCCTTATAAACAAGTGTATTCGGGAACGGCTACCGTACACGGAGCAACAACCGCAACACCAGCGGACAGCACAGATATAACCATCTTATTAAAGTTCGAGAATAAACGCCCCGACAATGTAAACAGACAAATGATTTATCTGCAATCTCCCTATGGAACGTTTGCAGGGCAGATACAGGACCTTTCTTCCGTCCGTGACACATTGGAGCGTCAGGAAGCCCTTTGTCGTTTCAAGCCAGCCGACATAAAAACAGTAGAAAACCAAACCATAGACTTCCAAATAACACGAACATCGGGCAATCTGCTGCAAAAAATGCTTGGGGGAATATAATTCCATCGCACATTCCTTATCTCTCCCGATAGTCAATGGTTAAACTCACTGCTTTCTCTTGGAAGGTAGTGAGTTCTTTTGTTAGTTGGATAAGTTCCTGCAACAAAGCTTTTACACTTTTCTCTGCCGTATAAAGGTGCATCAAGCGGACGACTTGATTATAGTTTATGCCAATCTTATGTACTTGGGCTGTGAGTTCAGAGAGCTTGCGGTAATACTCAACTGCGGACTTATCCACCATTATCACCTTGAATCTCTCTCCAAGGATACGGGCACGAACGAAATCGGACTTGCTCACTGCCCCCGACTTGTTGTACAGGTCGATGGCTCGCAGTTGGTCTTTCACATCTGGCATACGGGTGTCCCATCTGTCCCAGCGTGGCACTTCTTCTATCCTACGATGACCGTAGCGGTTGTTGTTGGCTATTTCTAATTTAGGCATAATCTTAACTTGTTTTGTTTGTTGTCTAATCACGACTTTGGAGTGATTTAATCCCCTTCGGGGCAAGGGTTTTTGTGGGACAAACGGTAGTTTGTCGGACAAAGACACACCTTGCTGATGTAGAAAATGGGATTATAAGCCCATGCCGTGTTACTGCATTCACTGAATACAGTAACTCAGCGTAGGCTTGCATTCGAGGAATGCAGTACTTCAGAGTTTCCGCCATCTTTCCACATCATCTTTGTATTGGTCGAGATGTTCTCGAAGCACCTGCTCCACATATCCTGAAACGCTTGCTCCCTGTTCACCGATTTTCCTCACCACGAAGTCCAACTTTCGTTGAGTTTCCTCTGATACATACACGGCTTTGCGGTGGCTGTTGCGAAAGGGCTGGAGATATTTCCCCTGAAACTCGGATAATTGCTTCCTGTCCCTTGTTTTTCCCATTCGTTGATGATTCTCTTCAGTAGAAGTAGCCCTTTCCTTTGGTGACAACTCTGTTTCTTGATTGGACGGTTGAGAATAGTCCTTGTGACTCTCCTTGTCATTTTGTTCCTCAACTTTAACAGGCTCAAATCTTTTCTTTTCCTCTTCATAATCTATGGGCTGATCAAAATCGGGCAACTCTTCTGGCTTGCGGAGCTTAACGCCATAATTGCCCATATCTCGAAGGGCTTGTTCCAGACGCTGTTTCCTTTGTTCATCTATTCTTGCCATAATTTCTTGGGTATTGCGTTATAATGCCTTTCAAGCATTGTTTGTATGTCGCTCTGTTTGTAAAGTATCTTCCCTCCGATTTTGTAGAAAGGAAGTGTTCCTAAGTTTCTGTACTCTTGGAGCGTGCGTGTGCTGAGCCGTAATTGGCTGCAAACCTCCTCGCCAGTGAGGTAAACCTCTCCGCCCAGCATCGGACGGGCGGTAGCGCAATAACGCTCCAGTTTCTTTAAGATGCCCTCCATCAGTTGTGCAAACATCTGCATCTGAGGGGCTTGCTGTGTAATGATTTCGTTCTCTGTCATAGTTCATTCATTGTTTGCGTTCAGTAACTCCGTGATGTCGCTCTCCTTGTAATAGCACTTGTGTCCAATCATTGAGAAAGGGATTTTCCCCGTATCTCTGTATGATTGCAGGGTACGTTTGCTGATGCCCAAACGCTTGCACACGGCTTCGTTGTCAAGCCATTCGTCCGTTTCGGGCGGATTGCCGATGAGTTGTTCGATACTGTGGATAAAGTCTGCAAATTCGGAGTGGTGTCGCTCCCACGCTTTGCGGTCGATGATAATGAGTTTCATTGCCTTGATTTTGTTTTGATTACTTTATTGTTACTCGGCAAACAAACTGTTATGCAGTCCATTGCCGTACTTATCGAGTGCAAAAGTAAACCCTCGGAAGCACCGCTGCAAGAAATGAGGAAAAGCAGGGAAATAGAGAGAAAACAAGAGAAAAGACCAAAGGAGATCCATCTGTGTTATTGCGGTAATGAGATGAGGTGCCGGCTCTTTCCTTTTATTATTTTGTTGTTTTATCGATAATTCGATAGTTCGACAAATCGAGATATCGAAGTGTCGATAGATAGTTTTATCGATAGATTATTTTGACGATATATAGTTTTGACAATAGATAGTCATGACAACAAATTGTACAAACAACAGATTGTCCGTATTATCGTCAGTCCTATCTGTTGTTGGTTGTTACGCCTTGCGTCCAAAGAGCCTGAGTATGCCGTATTCTTGTCGTGCCTATACTCTCTACGGCAGCCCTGCTCTGCAAGGTTGGGAGAGATGAATACAACCGCATGGCTATTGAAAATGGCAATACCACCTTGAAAAAGAAAAATCCTGCGGTGGAGATTCTTCTCTCCATCCGCAGGACTTGACCTTGTCAGGGCAGATTAGCTGCCGTTGTACCTTTGCACGATAAGAAACGGCATCAGGGACTTTGCGTGTGCCTTTGCTTACAACGCCTTTGGACTTACCCCTCCGTCTGACCGATTATTGGCAAATGATTGCTCTCGATGAGCAGCACAATCGTGCCTGTGAGTTCGGTGTAAAGACGGTCGTATTGCTCGTCAGAAGCAAATGTGTCCGTCAAACCGAACTTGTCGAATGTGGCTTGAACAGCCTCATTCGACAACAATATGGGTGCAAGCTTCTCAGGGAGTGGTGCAGGCAGTTCCCTCTCAAACTCGTTCTCTAAGACAGAAACAAGCGTGTCGTACTTGGAAAAGTGCAAACCTTGATACAACACCTCACTTGCTATGTTCTCTGCTTCGAGGTGCGAAAAACCTTGTGCCACAGCATCGCAGTAGGCAGTGAGAGCCATGTCTGCTCGTGTGGTGATAAACTCCGTGTCGTGCAATTTTTCGGGGTGATGCTCACTCATATAACTTCTTAATTTCAATCGAAAGTAAGAAAGTTCCTGTTTGTTGTTCTCTTTCATAATCGTTTGGTTTTCAATCGTGAATAATAAATGTTTGGTAATTACTTCCTTTTTATGCTTGTTGCAATGGAACGTTCTGCCGTGCTATCGACTCACAATAACCCTCAAATACAGAATGCTCCCTGTCAGTGAGTGCAGTCATATCCTCCTGTATCTTGTGGTCGGTTATCTTTCCGTAGATTTGTGTCGTACCTATATTGCTGTGTCCGAGCATCTTGCTGAGCGTTTCCATCGAAATACCATTGGAAAGGCAAATCGTGGTTGAGAATGTGTGGCGAGCCATGTGAAAAGTCAAGCCCTTATCTATCCGGCATATCTGCCCGATGTTCACACACGCAAAGGATGCTTTCCTTATTGTAAGATTGGGAAATATCAATTCGTCTGCTTTCTTGTCCTTGATATAGAGCGAAAGTATTTGTTTGGCAATGGGCAGAAGCGGAATGATGGCTTCCACGTCTGTTTTCTGCCTTTTGATGCGGATTTCCTCTGTGCCGTCTGCATTATGGATGATGTGTTTTGGTTTGAGCCGTTGCATGTCCACACGAGCCAAACCAGTGAAGGAACAGAAAAGGAAGAGTTGTCTTGCTCGCTCGAATTGTCTGTCAATGATAGGTGTTTGCAATACCCGTTGCAGTTCCTCCGTAGTGAGATAACGCCTTGTGCGGTGTGGAAGTTCTGCTTTGTAGTCTGCAAACGGATCGATGCGGATATACTTCTTCTGCTGACCTATGCCGATGAGTTTTCTAAGGAAGATGACCGCTACCTGAATAGTGGCAAGAGAAAGGTTGCGCTCTGATTTAAGGTAGAAGTCCATCCCTTCGATAAAACCATAGTCAAGCGATGAGTAGCGAATATCCTCCAGCCCCAAGCGTTCACGCAAATAAGCCTCAATGAGTTGTGTGGCATAGATGTAGTTGGCAAAGGTCGGCTTGGCAACCGTTATTCCCACACAAGGACGCTTTTCTTCAATAAATAGTTGGGCTTCCTCCAAAAGAAAACCTTTGGGCTTGTCTTCTTCCATGAGTTCACGCTTCAGTAACTCGGCGGTGATATAGCCACGTTGCCAAACTAATTCTTGGTATTTGCCTTTGGCTTGTTCCTCTTTGGTTTGTAAATAGCGGTTGATTTCCTTTGTCTCTTCGCCTATACCCTTGCACCGTCCCTTACGACTGTCCCAAAGTTCGGGAGCGATTTCCTTTCCCGTGCTGTATTGTACCTGTTCTCCGTCTATGGTGATGCGCCCCATAATCGGGCATTTTCCGTTCTTCTTCTCTTTGGAGCGGTTGATATAAAAGAGTGTCTTGAATGTACTTCGTGCCATGATGTCAAAGTTTTAGGGTGAATGTATCTTGTATTCGCTGCTGCACTATCTGCATATCCCTATGTATTCTTTCGGAGGAAACCGCTGCATATACCTGTGTTGTTCTCAGGTTGGTGTGTCCGAGCATACGGCTCACCGTTTCAATAGGTACACCTGCCGAAAGCGTGATAAGCGATGCAAAGGTGTGTCTTGCCATGTGAAAGGTCAGCGGAGTTTCCATACCGATATTTCGCTGTATATAGTGCATGCCATTGAGGATAACGTCGGTGGTTGGAACGTCAAAGACAAAGCCTGCCCTTATCCCTCTATAACGATTCATGATAGTCTGCGCAGGGGGAAGCACCTGTACACGATACGGAGTTTTGGTTTTCATTCGCCTGCCCTTGATGCAGAGTTCGCCCTCTTCCAAGACGATATTTTCCTCCCGAAGATTACGGACATCGGAGATAGCCAGCCCTGAAAAGCAGGAGAAGACGAACAAATCACGGACAATGCGGTAGTTTTCCCATTCAATCTCCAAGTCGATGATGTGCTCAAGTTCTTCCTGCGTAATGCTTCTCGGTTCGCCTTTTGGTCGCTCGTAACTGTAGCCCAAGAACGGATAGAAGTCCAGCACACCTTTCTTCACCGCCATGCGGACGATGGTCTGCAAAGTAGACACGGTACTCGATATGCTGCTGCGTTTCAGTCTGCGGTCGATGGTAAGATAATACTCAAAACCCTCGATAAATGCTTTGTCCAGCTGTGAGAGTGGAATGTCGCTTACCTTGTGCTTCTTCTGCACATACTCACGAAGCAGGGATAGCTGGTAGGTACGGAGTTTGAATGTCTTTAAAGCTCTATCAATGCCTATGCGCTCCTTTGTCTGTGTGAGATACTCCCCGAAACTCTCCAAGAGCAAGGCTTGACAGTGGATTTGCCCCTGATAGGCATCCCTCACGTCTGTGGCTGTGAAAGTTTCTTTCCTTTCACTGAGTTCGTGAAAGCGTGTGTGAATAAGTGCGGTGCATTCACCGAGTTTCTGATTGACTGACACAGCCATGCTACTCTTGCCGATAAGCCTTTGCTTACGGCTGTCCCAAAGAGCGAGCGGAGTCTTACACTTGGTGGAGAAGCCCGAATGGGTTCTGCCAACGGAGATTCGCCCAATGACAGGCACAAGTCCTTTCTTGTCGGTTCGTTTCGCCTGAACGAAGAACGATACTTTGAGTTTGTTTTCTTTCATTTTTCTGTCGTTTTTTCTAAATTTCCTTTGCTTGCAAAGGTACAGATGAACAAGTATTCCTGAGCGATGCAGAAAAATGAAAGATGAAGAATAAAAACCTATGACACAGTTGTTTACATTCAATTCGTAACCCCTTTTTGCTTTTCCCTTGATGGGTTACGATTTGGTAACGGAACTCCTGCCGCTTGATGCTCGTTTTCGCTTACTACTATAATAGCAGGAAAATGCTAAATAGTACTATTTCAAATAGTTATACTCCTTGCTTTTCCCTCTGTTTCCCTTAATTCTTAGCTACTGATTATGCGCAAGTAGGGTACCGTCCTTTATTTATGAATACATTTAATATATTCTATACAAGTACAGAGGTTCGTAATACTAAGGCTTACTCCTATCCTTTGCTATTTTTGGGTAGTGCCATAGGGTTCAAGTATGATAATAAATTCTATCTTGGAACGGCATACAAAGATGGAAGTAATGCTCAACATCAAATTCTTCCATTTGTAGCTTATTGATAGGGTATATTTAGTGGAAGGTGTGTTATTATCTATAAATAACTATCAGAAAACAGAAAAAATAACGCTTCCCCCACGAGGGAAACCTGGAAAATGGCCCTGGCAGCGTTTCCCCCTAGAGGGAAGAATAGAAAATCGAAAAAAACTATGTTTCCCCCACGAGGGAAACCTAAAAAATGGCCCTGGCAGCGTTTCCCCCTGGAGGGAAGAACAAAAAATTGAAAAAACTATGCTTCCCCCGCGAGGGAAACCTCGGAAAGCATTATCAGACAAACTTTTTACATTATAATCAAACACTTATTTCTTATGTCAGTTAAAAGCATCCACAAGCAACTGCTCCAAAACATGGAGCACCTCAACTTCGCCCAACACGTGTTGATAATGAACAAGGAGGCGAATATCGACAAAATCAAACCACTTCTTCCACCACTCGAAAAGGCTATCAAAGACGAGGAAGAAGCACTAAATCAGCCCACAAAACTCGAGGGAACACGGGAACTTATCGCA
>NZ_BAKH01000061.1 GCF_000614105.1 Prevotella micans DSM 21469 = JCM 16134 | reverse complement strand
GTCCGCAAACTAACAGTAGCAGAACGCGCTCGGCTAATTGCACGCTGGCAAAGAGAGAGTAGTTCTTATACTCTACGGGCTTTTGTTGCTCGCAGATGAGTTGTTGCAAGGTTTCAAACTTTGGTCGAGTGTCTTACTCGACTCCGATAGTGCCTCCAAAACAAAAAGCTGGTGCTCTTTAATTTTAGCTTGAGTCTCTTTGGAGAGATGGATTTGCACGCACTCTTGTGTTTTAGTACGCTCTGCGTTTGGGCTGGCAGGTTGTGTTGCAAGCGTAGTGCGTAGTTCTGCTTGTGCCTTGCTGATGGCTTTGCATTCTTGTTTGAGTTCTTCGAGGATGTCGAGGATTGGTGCCGTTTCATTGTTCATACTGATATAATTTTTTGATGATTAAATTCTACGTTTGTGGTTGGCTCTATTGCGAAGTTTCTTTTGAAAGCAAAGTTTATCAACATCTATACCTCCACTTGGCATCGGCATCGTAAAGATTTCGTCAATTGCCTCGGATAAATCGGAAGTATATACGCTTTCATCTATCGAATGTGCCATTGGCTCTTTTGATAGATGCTGTTGCGCTTGCTGGATGTTTCGCTCTATCTCTGCATTGAGGAGCGAGAAAGAGCAGGAACGGTCTATCTTTGAGCCACTGAAACTGCAACCGTCCTTTTCAAAGATGATTCCTTGCACTACATCTGTATTGCCTTTCGTCTTGAAACGAGTGGCAACATCCTGTTGTTCTAAACCTGAAACAAAATCTTTCCAGTTCTGCGATTGTGGTAATATAGCTTTGATAGCATCGAATATCTCATAGCGTAATTTATCTTCTCCTCGCAGTCGGTGGCGGTTTACCGTCTTCTTTCCTTCCCCAAGGGTCAAGCCATAACGCTCGGTCAGTTCTCGGCAAACTTTCGTAGAGCGATATTTCTCATTGCGGTCGCTGATGGTCTTGCCATCGTTGCCGATACGATTGATACAAATGTGAAGGTGCGGATGCTGGCGGTCGCTGTGCCTTACAATAAGGCTCTGCGTGTCGCTATAACCCATCTTCGCCAAATATTCATTGGCAATCTTTACCATCACATCGTTTGTCAGTCGCTCTGCATCGCTGGTAGAGAAAGAGAGTATCGTGTGGCAGACAGGTTTCTGCACGCTCGGACGCATGGATGCTTGAAGGGTGAACTCGTGGGCACATAGGTTTTGGTTGGCAAAACCTATGTTATTACTTGCCAAAACCATAGCTTTTCCTTCCTGTTTGCTGAGCATATAGTTGATGACACCTCCGAAGTCTGTGCCCTTGATAATCTTGGCTATCATGGTTTCAAGCGTTTGATGAGTTCGTGAATGAGCATTTTCAGTGCATTCAAGTCTTCATTGAGCACAGAGAAACCAAAAGCATTGAGCCGATGGGCTATCTGATTGAGATTATTTGCCATGCCTGAGACTGTGCGGATGAGTTGCATCTCTTCGGGTTGGATGCGTGCCTTGACTTCTGCTTTTGCGATGAGTCGTCGCAAAAACTCGGTACGAGGAATGGATGCCTCGCGCGCTTTGCCCAACAGGGTGTAGTACTCCATGGTGTTAAGCTGAAGAAGTACTTGATATTTTCGTTTCTCTGATAAAGTCTTGGTGGGTCGCCCACCTTTATTCTTATGTTCCATAACTTCTATTTTTTTTGATGAGACCAACGGGATTTTCACCTCCTAAAGATGGGAGCAAGTAGGTTTTGAGATACTCAAAACACAAACTTGCTTCCCTAATAAAGTCTATCTTCTGATTCTATGCTTCGCATTTGAATGCAAAGCCTGTTCTTTCTTCATTTTCGTCTGATAAATGAGCCATTCATTCAGGTCTTTGTGGGGTCGGGGTATCGAACAGAACCGTCAATGATATGTGAGCAAAACTGCTTCAGAACTTCAAACGATTTTCGCCCTACATTGTCATTGTCCAGAAAAGTCTCTACTTGTTTGTAGCTCTTTATCTTTTCTTGAATGCGCGGCAAAAGAGCCAGAGAATTAAGAATAATGACATCGCAAGTTGAAGATGGATTTAGCGTTTGCCACGAGAGAAAGTCCATAAAGCCCTCAAAGAGTTGAAGACTTTCCGACTCTTGTGTCAGCGTACTGATTGCTTTGGGGGCTATGCATCCCTTAAAATAGGGATTGCGAAGCTCCCAACCGCCTACATCGTTAGGAAAGCCAATGCCGTAATAGTGTCGCTCGCCTTGGCAGTAATGAAGCTCGGAGCAATAGCGTTCAGCCGTAGATAAGGCGATAATTCGCTCTGCGAGGTATTGTCTCAGATTGGGATGAGTGATAGCTTCGATTGAAAGTATCTCAAAGGCAGAAGTTGAACAAGAATGATTCCCTCCAAAAGAAAAAGTTCTTTGAGGAAGTTGTCCCCCATGCTCTAACAGATACATTGCTTCTGCTATGTTGCAATGCTGCAAAGCACGCACAAGGTCAATGATGTCGCCATGCTCTCTAGTTCCGAAGTCGTACCACTGATTACGCTCTGTATTGACTTTGAAGGATGGAGTTCGCTCTTGTCGAAATGGAGAGCAGTACCAATGGTTGATACCTTTTATCAGTGTAGGTGCGTAGCCTTGTTGCTGCAAATAATCTGTAATGGAGATTTGCTTGATGTGTTGTATGTCCATATTATCTTGATGTTTGACGTGAATAATTATCAGCCTTTTTCTTTTGGCGGCTGATGAAGTTTCTTTGGGTCGGACGGTCGTACTCTATAGGCACCCACTTGCGTCCGACCAAATTCGTTTATCTTTAGTCGGGTTGGTTCAGGTATATATAGCCTGCGCCCGACCGACCAATGGCTTAGTAGTAATAATCCTTGTTGAATAGGTACTTGCCTCGTCCTTCCTTAACCACCATTCGTTTATTGAGCAGAAAGCGCAGGAGTTCTTTGAGTTTTGTCTGCCCATATGATTGCCCGACAACTTCTGCATAAGCCACTTTGAGAGCCATAATCAGTTCGCCATACGGCAATAGCTCATTTGAAGAGAATGCTCGCTCCAAAGCTCTACGGTGCTCTGTGTCGCTCAACTCTTGATAGGAAAAGAGATGTCCTTTCCGCTCGCTATCCATGTAGGTTGGGTCTAACTCTGGAATGCAAATCTCATCGTCTGTTTCCGTAAGTTGGAATGCGAATTTTTCGAAAGGCTTAGAGCGGATGATGGTAGGAGCAACAACACTTCGCTCTGACAACGTAGTATCTTTTGTGACCTGCAAAACTGTTTCTGCCTTATTGTTAAGCTCTGTACCGATATGCCCTCTTGCATTGTCGTCGCCCTTGTTGAGATGTAGCACGGTCTGAATATGAATATTCTGTTCGCTCGTCCACTGCATCAGGTCGCCCACCAACTTGGTTGCCTCCGTTGAATTGTTGATGTCGAGCATCAAATCACGGATGCCGTCAATGACCACTAAGCCCACGTTAGGCGTGTTGTAGATAGCATAGCGGATGATTTCTCTGCGCTGGTTGGGGTCTGCTATCGCTCTAAGATGGCTGAACTTCAAATGCTCAGGTTCTTGATCTATCGGCAGTCCTGCTAATTTCAAGATACGCTGCAAAACCAATTGACAATGATAAGGGCTTTGCTCTGTGTCAAAGTAGAGGATGGTACGTTTGCTCTCGGGAAATGATGCCCGATAGTCCAACACCTGTCCATTGACAAGAGCTGCTGCAACTATGGCACTCACATTGAACGTCTTTTGGGCTTTTGCCTTTCCTGTCGATACGCTGAAATTACCCAATGTCCCAATAATGGCTTCGCCAGCTTGTAGCACAATGGGCGGAAGCGTAAACTCATCCGTAACGTTAATGAGAGACTGTCGCCAAATGCTTTCATAGTCTATTGTATTCATCCTCATCCTCCTGTTTTACGACCAGCCAACTCGAGAGCAAGGTCTGCATCCACAATAATCTTGCGCCCCACTTTTGTAATGGCACGGTTGATTTTACCACTCTGCTTGATACGATTGGCAGTAGGTAAACTGCATCCAAATAGGCGTGCGATACCTGCCAATCCATACACATATAGCCTTTCTTCTTTGGCGGAGTTGTTTTCTTCCCTTGCTTTTGGGGACGTATTGCCATGTTGTGCCAGGAAGAGTAATTCTTCACCTGTCATCTGCCACACAGGCTTGTCCAGTAAATCTTCATTTATCGTCATACTTTCTTTTGTCTTGAAGTTAATAACTTGCCCTTGCGCATAGGGCATTTGTCAGATCTGACGATGCAAATGTAGAAGGCAAAAAGACTGTCTCCAAGCCTCAGAGATATAGTGGGAATAATAGGGATAAATCGGGAAATCAAGAGGTCTCAGAAACGATTGTAGCACATTTAATAATGGACGAATATCTAAGGTTGGAAAGCTCATAGATAATCGTTTTTGGAGCCTTAAGAGGTTCTTTTGTTCTGCTTTTCAAGAAAATCGGTTCTCCGTAGTGTTAAACCCTCACCTTCTTTCGCTATATTCAATATAAGTTCATAACTTTGCAGCTATAATAGATATAAAACAGCTTTATGGAACAAAAGTAAAGAGCATAGCAACCTTCATTAAGGAGCATTTGAAGAAACGAGGTATCACCCAAACATGGCTCGCCAAAGAGTTTAAAACAACGTTCTAATCTCCCACTCTTTTATCCTTCATTTCCCTAAATCAGAGTCCCCTTACTTGTGTGTTAGTATAATGGCTATTTTTTACCCTTGTATAGAAAAAATCAACCAGTTCAAGGTTCAACCCACAGATGGTGAAAGATCCTTGCTGAACTTTCTTGAACGCACTCTTAACGATTCGTTCGAGATTTATTTCAATCCTTTCCTCAATGGGGATCGCCCGGACATTCTAATCATGAGGAAAGGCTATGGTGTGATGGTAATAGAGGTCAAAGATTGGAATCTTGACAACTTTCAACTGAATGAAAAGAGGAAATGGGTTTATACACCTAACAACTCTGTCGTTAAATCACCCATAGACCAAGTCTTAAAGTATAAAAATAATCTATTTGACCTCCATGTAGCTGATTTATTGCAAGTAAAAATCAAGGACTTTCGCAATTTTAATATTGTGTCATGCGCAGTATATTTTCATTGCGCCAGCAAATCATACCTTGAAGGAATGCTTGTAGAACCATATAAAGACGATAAAAAGTATCAAACCTTCCTCAAATACAACATTGTTTTCCTTGGACATGACTCATTAAACCAAGAAGATTTTAATATATTGTTGAAGAACAGGTATATGATAGCGGAGCGTCCTTCTTGGTTCTTCACAGACAAATTGTATGATAATTTCAAACGGCTTCTTTCTCCTCCTCTTCATCTACGTTCTCAAGGTGTTCCATATAGTTACTCTCAGAAACAGAAAGAAATTATATATTCAACAACTCTTGAGCAAAGAGTTCGCGGAGTCTTTGGATCTGGCAAGACAACCGTTTTAGCGGCCCGTGCCGTACAAGCTTATAAAAGAGCCTTGGAAAGGAATAATAATCCGAGGGTGCTCATTTTAACTTTTAACATTACTCTAAAGAACTTTATTCATGACAAAATGAATAGAGTTGACGAGACATTCCCAATTGAAAACTTTATTATTATTAACTATCATCAGTTCATTAATGCAGAACTGAATAATTTAAATATCGAATTTGAAATTCCTGAGGGTATAGATCCCGAGCATTTGTCACAATATCTAGAATCAAAATATTATGGCAACATCAAACTCTTTGACGAGCACAAGGATGAAATCACCAAATATGATGCAGTATTGATTGATGAGATTCAGGATTATCATCGTTCATGGATGGAAATAGTAAAAAACTATTTTCGTGATCCTCAGGGTGATTACGTCCTTTTTGGAGATGTAAAACAAAATATCTATGGACAATCAACACAAAACAAAGATGTTGTAACAAATGTTCGAGGTGTAAATGACTTGAAATATTGCTATCGCTCTGACTTCAAAGTCCGAGATCTTGCACAATCATTCCAAAAGAATATTTTTAAGGGCAAATATGACGTTGATGACTTTTCTGAAAATGGTACTTACTCTTTCTTTGGCCAAGAGCAAGAAAAAAAAGGTTACATCAACTATATGTACCTGCAGGAAGATCAACCTGTTACTACCTTATATAATATAATTAGAGGTAACATTCTCAATAAAAATTCTAATATCTCTCCTAATGACATAACCATTCTAGGTTATACAACCAGCCTATTACGTACATTTGATCTTTATTACCGCTATGCAAGCCGTGAAAAGACAAACTCTATGATTGAAACTGTAGAGATAATGTACATGACGCATCTTAACTACATTGGCAAGAATAGTGATAACAATCCACATTCCGGATGGTTTAACAATATTTGCGAACACTTTAAGAAGAAACTGTTCCCAAATAGACAAAAACTATATGACAATGACATCATTAAAGTGCGGCAGTATGTTGCTATGCTATTTTCGATATATGATTTGAGCACAAACTTCGCAGACACCTTTGATTCTCGCTTAGCAGAAGAGTGTCAGAAGTGTGGAATAAGTATTGATGCATTTAAAGCATTCAGAAAGCATTACGCGAAAATACTTGATCGATTCAAGCAAGAGGTATATTCAGATAGTTATAAAAACATCCGTGACAATAAAAAACTACATTTCTGGATGAATAGTGGCACGTTGAAGATTTCAACCATCAACTCTTTCAAAGGATGGGAAAGTGAAGTAGTATTCCTTATATTGGAACCCAAATATGAGTCTTCTACATCGTTCAATCTTTCATTTGATGAATTGCTATACACTGGTCTCACTAGATGCCGCCGTAATCTTATTGTGATCAATTTCGGAAATCAAGAATACGATTTAAAGATGAGACCTTTAATTGAAAGAATCAAATAATGGAAAGGAGATATACCAGGCACAGGAATTGGTCAACAAAGGATGCCCCTATGAACCTTTCGCTGAGACGATTTGTTATTGATGTTTTCTCAATGACAACTCTTTTGACCCTTTTAACCGCCCTCAAGTTTTTGGGTGTAGAAAAGGGTGTAAATCACATAACTCGTTGATTTACACCCTTGTTTGCGGAGAGAGAGGGATTCGAACCCCCGGTACCTCTCGGTACGACGGTTTTCAAGACCGTTGTAATCGACCACTCTACCATCTCTCCAATAAATAATTTGTTTAGATACTAAGTATTAAGATTACATCTGCAAAGGTATGATTTTATTTGAACTAAACTCAAGAAGCTGGGAAAAACTTTTAAGTTTGGGTATATATAAAAATGGGAAGCAATACATAAGATACTTTTAGCATATAAGCCGGAAGTTTAATGTAATACCTCTGAGAGAAATATCTCCATACGTGTACAAAACTATACTTAAGCTTGTGAGTAGATGATTTGTGATACGCTTAAAAATATCTTCCAATGTGTTTGTACATACAGTGTAGTACGTATACTGTTACACTGTTATAAGAGTCTCGGAGTTGAAAGATTATGTTACCTTTGCTGCCGACTTACAGTTACTCGTATATGTCGAAATCAAGAAGAAAGAAACATAAGTACAGAAATCTCAAAATCCTTATCGGCGTTTGTGCGACATTTGTCGTATTAGGTTATTTCATATTGTTCTCCTCGATGTCGAGAAGCGGGAAAATTGAGTATGTTTTTCTGGATAAAGACGATAATGTAGACTCCGTATATAAGAAAGTTGAACTGCTCTCTACTCGGCACAGCTTTTGGGCCTTTAAGCAAATAGCACGGATAGCCGGGTTCAAGGATAAAGATGTGCGAACCGGTCGATATGCGGTGGGCTCAATGGGGGCGTTGCAAACTTTCAGATATATCAGGAATCACCGTCAGGCCGCCGTGTCGATAACTATCCGCTCGGTGAGAACGTTGGCTGATTTGTCGCGCGACGTGACTCGAGACTTGCTAATATCACGAAAAACGTTCATGCAACGAACGGCCGACAAGAAGTTCTGTCGAAAATATGGTTATACGCCCGAAACCATCATAGCCATATTTATTCCCGACACCTATGACTTTTATTGGGATACCGATATCGACGGGTTCTTCGACAAGATAGACAAGGAAAACAAGCGCTTCTGGTCATTCGAACGGATGCAGAAGGCTAAGGAGGCGCATTTTACACCCGTTGAGGTAATGACCCTCGCAAGCATCGTAGACGAGGAAACCGACAACGAAAAGGAAATGCCTATGATTGCAGGAATGTACATAAACCGACTTCGGGCTAGAATGCCACTGCAGGCCGATCCGACAGTGAAATTCGCAACGAAGAACTTTGCAGCACACCGGATCTATCACAAATGGTTAACGGTAGACAGTCCCTACAACACGTATAAATATCGCGGTCTCCCTCCCGGTCCGATTCGTATCCCCTCGGTTGCAGCCATCGATGCCGTGCTCGATTATGTTCACCATGACTATATGTACATGTGTGCGAAGGAAGATTTCAGTGGAACTCACAATTTCGCCAAGACATATGCAGAACATCAGGTGAACGCCGCCAAATACGCCAAAGCATTAAACGAGCGAGGAATAGAATAATCTCCACCCGATCTCGGGAATCACCCCAATATTTCCCCTCTCGACATCACCCCCTCTTAATAGAAATAACTCTGTGCATCGAACCTTAGATGCAATTTTTCACAGGATAATATTTTTAATGATTGATTATATGAACGAAAAAGAACCCAGGAAGCGAGATTATGTGTCTCCAACAATCACAGTGATTAATTTGCTGGTTGAGCAAATAATGCAAACAGTCAGCGGCCAACATACTCCTATCGGACAGGGCAGCGGTGGGGGTGACGCTAAAGAAAATATATTCGAAGAAGTGAACTCTTCGGCTTTAGAGGAAAATCAATGGGAAGAATAACCGTAAAAGGAAAGATAATTATGAAAGTAACATACTTATTGCCCTCGTTCCTCTTTATGTTGATTCTGGCAAGTTGCTCCGGTGACGAAATTGCATCGAATAAACCTACGCCAACAAACCCAACAGAACACAAAGACAGTATAAAAGACGAAGAACAAATTACGTTCACCAGCGAAGAGCCAACACGCACAAGTATTACTCACTTGCTCGGTCAAGGAGCCAAAGTTTTTTGGTCTACGGGCGACTGGATATGGGTGAAAACCTCAGACGGGGTGCTTCGACAGAGTTCTGCAGGCACTTTAAATATCGACAAAACACGTGGTGTTTTCACTATGCCTTCGACTGACAAATATAATAACGGAGCGCTCGTGACCTACACTGGACAAAACTCATCCGTCGGGAACCAAGTCACTATAGCGTCATCTCAGACACAGTCAGACTGTAATAACTTTGACCACGCTGGACTCTCGGGCGACTGTGGAATTGGAAAGGCCATCGGAAGCGGAAAGTCATTCCAATTTACACTCGACCACAAGGCCTCTTACATCTGCCTGCTTCCCCGCTCGTCCAATGGCTATGTGAACCGAAGCCGCTTATTCAAAATCGAAATAATTTCGGAAAACGATATCGCCGGCACCTATAATCTAGCAGAAAACGGTAAACTCACATTAGCCAACGGCGGCACGAACAGAATTGTTCTCACTCTCGGCACCGAATTCCAACTCAACAATTCTTCAACCGACATCGGGAAAAACGGTTCATATGTAGTTATTGCACCTGGTCAGCACAGTCTCGCAATTCGCTATTGGTTACGCAATACTACCGACCAGCCCTCTGGTTCGAGTATTGAAGGAACAATAACGAAATATGTGAATATGAACTTCCAGCCAGGCAAGATTCATGACATAACATCCAATCTAGCTCCTACAGACTATTCCAGTCAGAAATTCTATATGTGGGATGCCCAACAAGATTATTGGCAAGGTGGCAACCAATCCTCGCTTGTTGGTGCAACTGGAAGTGGATGGCCCACTGGTCCAGGCCCCCGATGGTATAACACTGGGACTTCGGCCGCCAGCAATTCTGCCAAAAGTTGCCCGAACGTGAACCAAATGCTATGGTATGCACACAGCGGCGATTGGCATACTGATCGTGACGAGCTTTGGACTTGGCGTGGTCATCTGTGGAAGGGTGGTACATGGGTACTTAAACGTGCCAACTTTAGTATGAATGCAAACAAAGCTCCCGATGGTCAAGACTATCGTAGCGTTTCTATACAAAATGTTTATGGAAGAGCTTATATAAATTATACCATAACAAAGTTCACACGTCCCGTAGGTTCACAGCTCAATAGATATTTCTTTCTGCCTTACTTTGGAATATATTTTAATGGGGAATATCGCAAAAATGCAGATGCCTATGGATATTATGTAACATCTACACCTTATCCAGGTAATCTGGGTGCTTGCTATTATATAGACTTCTATGACAATGGTTTGTTTGTTGCTCAAGGTGACCGCTGTTGGTGGCTGCGCAATACCTTTTCCTTAAAACTTAAGGATTGTCTACATCGCAATGCGGCATATATTCTCTTTTGAAGAACATATGCCGCATTTTAATTATATGCCGATGTTAACTAGAGCTTCACTTTGATTTGCTTGCCTGAATAGCGGATTATTTTTGCAGGCTCATTATCGGGGTCGAATTGAGCGACTGTTGAGTTCTTCTGGCGATAGACAATACGGAATGTGCGACTCTGGAGCATGCCGTCGTAGGAACCATGACGGTTGCCGATGGTGAGGGTATGGTCGGCGTCATTGTAGGTAAACCGAATAGTGGAGAACTTTCCTCGCTCGTAGTTATAGTTTGTGCATTCGTCCTCATAGAGCGTGAACTCACCGTTGCGACCTTGGAACACGTAGAGCGTTATAGGGTCGGCTGGTTTCTGGTCAGTCCATTCAATCTCCGGGCCGATGGGGATTATCGCACCTTCGGGAACAAACACAGGGATGGATTCAAAGGGCGCATAGGCAGTTATTACCTGATTGCGACATAGTAGCGGTTAGTGTTGAATTCGAACCATCCAGTTTGTTTGGGCAGATAAACCTGGCGCGAGCGTGCACCGTATTCGGTTACTGGACAGGGCATCAGTGCTGGCCCAAACATCCACTGGTCTTTGATATCGTTCACTGCCGAGTCGCCATTGAAATCCATAATGAGTGGGCGCATGATGGTGTAGTTAGTGAGATGAACGGCCCCTGCCATACTGTATAAATAGGGCATGAGCCTGTAGCGCAGACGATGATATTTCACGATGGTTTGATATGCTGGATGATTTTCGGGTGCGATGTTCCAAACCTCTCTGAGCGGCCATTGTCCGTGGGCCCTATAGAGTGGTACGAAGCAACCGAACTGATGCCAACGTGTTTGCAGTTCGCGCCATTCTTTGAGGTCGTTGTTTTCAAGCTTTGTTTTGTCGAAGAGCAGTTGTGCATCCACATATCGTTGTTCGACACAGAATCCGCCTTGGTCCATTCCCCACATCGGAAGTCCAGCGATGGAATAGTTAAGCCCAGCGGTTATTTGTGCGCGCATATCTTCCCATCGTGTAGCGATATCGCCGCTCCAGCTGGCTGTGCTGTAGCGTTGCTGACCAGCGAATCCGCTCCGGGTGAGCAAGAACACACGACGATTAGGATTCACGCTTCGTTGCCCATTATAGATTGCATTGGCATTCATGAGGCTATAGGCGTTGAAGTATTCTGTAGATGAGCCTAGAGCTGTTGGACCGGAAAGAGCTTTACGATACCACATCGGCGTGCAATCTCGCACGTTAGGTTCTGATGCATCCATCCACCAGGCATCTATTCCTTGTTTATATTTTTCGTAGAGGTTGCTGTTCATTTGCTGCCAGAATAGATGTCGCGCGCCGGATGAGTAGGCGTCATAGAATGAGCCCATAAATCCGAGCCAGTCGTGAATAGAGTCTTTGATTGCCTGGTGATACATCCAGCCGCGGGCGTCGAGCTGTTTGTAGTTGTCGGTTGTATTGTAGAACTTGGGCCATACCGAAATCATGAATCGGCCGTTCATTGCATGCACACTGTCGAGCATGGCCTGCGGATTGGGATAACGTACCGGTTCGAATTGGTGTGAGCCCCACGAATCGAGCTTCCAGTAGTTCCAATCCTGTACGATATTGTCCACTGGGATATGCTTTTCGCGGAACGTTCGGAGGTAGATTCTATTTCATTAGATGTTTTATAACGTTCACGACTCTGCCAGAAACCGAACGACCATTTGGGGAACACTTGAGCCTTGCCCGTGAGTTGACGATAACCGCTCACAACGCTGTCAAGGTTATTGCCAGCGATGAGATAGTAGTCCATGTCGCGTGCCATTTCGCTCCAAATGCTCATTTGGTTTTGCTGCTGCGAGGTGCGAGGTGTGGCGGTGCGCAGTCCGCAATAAGACACGTCGCCATCTGGCTTCCAATCGATTTTTATACTGGCCCGCTGACCAGCTCTCATCGGATATGTGAACTTATAGGAGTTAGGATTCCAGCAGTTCGCCAACGTTCGGGTACTATCTCGCGGCCATCGAGATAGACCTTAATATAGCCGGCATAATATAGAATAAAATGATAGAGATTCTCCACCGGGGCCTCGATTTCGCCCTCGTAAACCACATGCGAACCGTTAAGTGGGAAATCTTTTGGAAGGTTCACAATAGTTTCCGAGTTCTCGAAGTATATGCTGTCTTCCTCGCGGACTATTTGCTGTGAGCCGTTTTTTGTGGTATATGTTCCGGTGAGCGAGCCTGGCCGCCCATCCTTGTTGTAGATTTTGAAGGCCTGGCCAAGTTGTTGGTATTCGTCCGGATTACCCCAACGGCAGTAGGAATAGGAATCCCACAGCACACCATAATTTTTGTTCGAAACCACGAACGGGATGGAAATCTTGGTGTTGTATTGGAACAGGTCTTCGTTCTTTCCTTTCATATTGAGTTCCTCGGATTGGTGTTGTCCGAGTCCATAGAAAGCCTCATCTGCAGGCGAATCGAAAACTGCATTCCATGTCCATGCATTACGTTGTTGCTCGGTTAGAGTTCCCACACCGATTTCGCGTTCGGGCACACGGAAAGGACGAAATATTTTACCGCCTTGAGCCCGTTCACTAAGTAGGATATGCGGTCCGCGAAGAAATCTTACTCTCCCAGTTTCGATGTCTACTTCGACGGCGAGTTCGGCGGTGCGAACAGTCACGATATCTGCCCGCTGTTCAACCTTGAAGCTAGCGAAATACTTCTGCTCAACAATAATTAAACTCTGTTTCTCGGGAAACGACATTTCGGGTGTTGCCTGCACGCGAACGATATTGTTATTTATAATCTGCAGTCTAACCATTTTGGCTCCGTCGGCAGTGGGATGCTTAACTGGTATGGTCACGAAGTTTTGGTTCACGATATAGTCTGCCGCTCGGCAAACAATTACTCCTGAAAACAAAGCTAGCAATAGGAGGGTCTTGAGGATTCTCATTTCTATAATTGTATTTAGTTATTTACTTGATAGCGTGGCAAAGTTAGTGAAAGTACCATCTGGAATGCGCGTTCTTTTTGTCCTATTCGTACACTATCTTAACGTGAAAGCGCTGTTATCTAATTGCCTCAATTAGATAACTTCTACAATTATTTGTCGTTCTTTGGCATATGATAAATATGAGATTATTTCTGCAGTTCAATCATAACTCTGTAGAGTCTTTACAATCTAGTGTTTCATAGGTTGCGACAGTGCGTTCCTGGGATAAAAACATCCCAAGATTATTAGTAAGTTATATTCGTTCTTATCATCCAATAAATCAAAAATATATATCAACATTTGCCTAAACAGATTCATTAATATACCTTTGCCGCCATGAGTTTCAAACCCGCCATTTATTATAGCAGCATTGTATCGCGAGAGAATTTCACTTCTCCCGTGTTTTTTAACGCTATATTCTTGCAGGG
>NZ_BAKH01000062.1 GCF_000614105.1 Prevotella micans DSM 21469 = JCM 16134 | reverse complement strand
TTTATTTATATATATTATAGATATAGTATAGTAGGTGTAAAGATGGGGCGATTATTCTTTACCGACTGCCCGATGCAATACTCTAAGACTTCAAGGCTGATGCCGAGGTCGAAACCGTGCTGCACGAATGACTTTCGCGCAGTATAATAGCATACTTTCTTGTAATTAGGCAGCTTGAGGTCTTCGGCAAGGCTCTTGATGGAACGTGTAACGTAAGCGAGGAAGTTTTTATAAGAAAATTGATACCCGAAATCGAGCTTTCCTGTGTTGCAGTTCATCCACGCTCTGATAAGCTCTTTTGCCTCGGGCTGGATGGTGAAAGAAATGCGCTTATCGGAGAGCTTCATATTACGAGACTTGTGTCGGGTGTATTCCAGGACCGAGACACCTCTAAAATCTATATTGAGAAGGTCTATGAGGTTGATGCCACCGAGGTAGTAGGACAGCATGAAGATGTCCCGTGCAATTCGCTGTTTTTTCAATCGTGGCCGGGCGTCTCTGATGGCTCGCACCTCTTCTACTGATATGTCAATTTCTCGCTCCGGGTCTGCTGGTCTCTTCCAGTAGGTGAAAGGATGTACGTCGTAGGTTACAAGCTGCATTCTGATGGCGCGGTTTACTATGGTACGTATCATCGAAAGCGTCATGCTGATGTAGGTCTGCGATACATCTTTTTGTCTCATCCATCTTTCAAACTCTGATACGGTTATGGTGCTAATCTTGGAAAGAAAGCTATCGCCGCCGGCAAAGTCCCGAAAGAGCCGGGAGGAGTTTTTAAGCATGGAGGCGTAAGAGCCGCGCCCATCTTCTGTGAGTTCCTTTTGGTATTGCTCCGACACTTGCTGAAAGGTGGCTGTAGATGAGTGAGGGCGCATCGACTTTAGAAGGTCTCGGAGTTCCTTGCAGGTGTAGTCATCCGGAGATGGGATGCGTTCCAGTCTTTCCTCGTAGTCGTTTAGGATGTTGCGGAGTTTGACGTTGAGTTCGTGGGCATTTGGTAGTCTGACCACCGTGCCGTTGTCGAACTCTGAAAGAGCACGGACGGAGTAAGGGGTGACGATGTAGTTCGTCTCTGACTTGTGCCCGATGGAAATGCGTATCTTATAGGTGCCGTCCTTTGCCCTGGTGTGTTTGAGGACTGCCAGTTTAGTTGCCATAGCGAATAAAAAATATTCGCTTCACGGTCCAAAAGTGGCCGAAATGTCCACTTTATAGATTGAAACCGCAAAGCGAATATGTGATTTTTTTACTTCAAAGAAAATGTGATTTGGACGAGACTCGAACTCGTAACCGACTGCTTAGAAGGCAGTTGCTCTATCCAATTGAGCTACCAAACCTGTAATTTTCTTTCCATTATCAAGCACCCCCGATGAGGATAGGCCGTTTGCTTAGAAGGCTGTTGCTCTAATCCAACTGAGCTACGGAACCTTTGACGTTCTGACGTCTGCAAAAGTAAGGCTTTTGTGGCTCATGGACAAGAACAGGTCTCGTTTTTTGCCCCCTCTAAACCTAGGCCGGACAGTTTATTCTACCTATGTTATACATTCTCAATCCGTTCGTGAGATAGTTGCCTATCAATGCTCCGGAGAGCAACTTCTTTATTCTTTTCTTCATAATTATTTTCCTTTCTGCCTTAAGTTTTAAAGACCGCATTACGAGCCGTGTGTGTTTTATTGAAGATAATTTATATTTTCGTTTGCAAAGTTAGAATGCACCGAACGGCTATCAATAATCCAGTATGAAGATTAGGCTTGAGAATAGGGGATATTTTGACAACTGTCAACTTTTTTGATTTGTGTCAACGCCATTGATTGACATATATCAACTGACCGGAGTAGCTAAAATGGTCAGAAGCAATCGGCAATCTTTTTTTCTACCTTTGCACGCGTTAGTTCACAGGTATTTTCACCTTTCTATTATATATGGCAACAGTGCAAGATTTTTTCAGATTGCCCGCTGAATGGGAGCTGCAAGACGGGATTATACTAATGTGGCCACACGAGCAAACCGACTGGGCACCATATCTGGATGAGGTCATTGAAACGTTCGTTGCTTTGGCCGAGGTCATCACGCGCTACGAGCACCTGGTTATTGCAGCACGCGAAATCGGTGCGGTGCAAAGCAAGCTCGAGATGAGGCTCGACGATTGGCAGATGTGTCGCGTGAGTATCTATGCTTGCGATACCAATGATACTTGGGCACGTGATGTTGCGCCGATTACGATTGTCGGTGAGAACGGCACGCCGAATCGTTTGCTCGACTTCTGCTTCAACGGATGGGGCGAGAAATTTGCCGCCGAGAAAGACAATATGCTCAATCGCAGGCTGTATGACGCCGGAGCTTTCCAAGTAGAATTAGTGAGCCATAAGGATTTCGTGCTAGAGGGCGGCTCCATTGAAACCGACGGCGAGGGAACGCTTTTCACAACCACTGCTTGTCTCATGGCACCAAACCGGAATCAGCCACTTGACAAAATCGGATTGGAGAACAAATTACTCGACATTTTCCCCTGTTTGCGACAAATCGTGTGGATTGAACACGGCATGCTCATGGGCGACGACACCGACGGGCACATCGATACTATCTTGCGTTGCGCGCCCAACAACACTTTGCTTTACGTTAGTTGCGACGACAAATCAGACTCGCACTACTCCGACCTCGCCCTTCTCGATGCCCAGGTGAAAGCTCTCCGGACACTCAACGGCGAGCCTTACAGATGTCTGCGCTTGCCAATACCCAAAGCGATATACGATGGTACCGACCGGTTGCCCGCAACCTATGCAAATTTTCTCGTACTCAATGGGGCGGTCGTAGTGCCCACCTACAGGCAACCAGATGCCGACCGCCGGGCAATCGAAACCATTCGCCAAGCATTTCCAGACCGCGACATCATTGGTCTCGACGCCGTCACTATTGTTCGCCAGCACGGTTCGCTACATTGTCTAACCATGCAATTCCCCGCTAATACGCTGGCTTAAATCAAAGAAAAAATCAAATGAAAGAACTAAAAACAGGCTTCTTGCAGCTTCACAACACGACCGATACAGCGGCAAACATTCAGCGGCTCACCGAAGGCATAACCAATCTGGCCGACCGCGGAGCCGAGCTCATTGTTTTGCAAGAACTCCATAACACACTTTATTTCTGTCAGGTCGAGAACGTCGACAACTTTAATTATGCCGAGCCTATTCCCGGCCCGTCAACTGAGCGCTATGGTGCCCTTGCCAAGCAACTAGGCGTAGTACTGGTAACCTCATTGTTCGAGCGTCGGGCAGCCGGGCTCTATCACAACACGGCTGTGGTGTTCGAAAAAGATGGAACAATAGCCGGAATTTATCGTAAGATGCACATTCCCGACGACCCAGCCTACTACGAAAAGTTTTATTTCACGCCAGGCGACCTCGGCTTCCGTCCCATTCAAACGAGTGTAGGCCGACTTGGCGTACTTGTTTGCTGGGATCAATGGTATCCCGAAGCTGCCCGACTCATGGCTCTTCAAGGCGCCGAGGTGTTAATATATCCCACTGCCATCGGATACGCCGCAGCCGACACGCCCGACGAGCAGCAACGACAACGTAATGCCTGGATAACCGTGATGCGTGGACATGCTGTGGCCAATGGATTGCCTGTCATTGCAGTGAATAGAGTGGGGTATGAGCCCGACCCGAGTCAGCAAACCGAAGGAATATATTTCTGGGGAAGCAGTTTCGTTGCTGGGCCGCAAGGCGAACTTATATATCATGCCGACGATGAATCGGAGGTAAACCCCGTTGTTACTATCGACCTAGAACACAGCGAACAAGTGAGACGTTGGTGGCCCTTCCTGCGCGACAGGCGAATAGAAGAGTATTCCGACATCACCCGACGATTTATCGATTAAACCGAAACCAGTATGCTAAAGAATCTCTACATCAAAAATTTCACCCTCATCGACCAGCTTAATATCGACTTCCGCGAAGGGTTTTCTGTCATCAGCGGTGAAACCGGCGCGGGCAAAAGCATAATCCTCGGCGCTATCGCCCTTCTCCTTGGAAGTCGAGCCGACAGTAAGCAAATTAAAACAGGCGAAAAGAAATGCGTCATCGAAGCCCATTTCGACCTCTCGCGCTATGACTTTGAAGCCTTCTTCACCGACAACGCCATCGACTTCGAACCTGCCGATACCATACTTCGACGCGAGCTAAGCGACAATGGTAAGTCGCGCGCCTTCATCAACGATTCACCCGTGTCCCTGCAGGCTATGCGAACCCTCGGTGAACAACTCGTAGACATTCATTCGCAGCATCAAAACCTACTTCTTCAGCAGGAAAATTTCCAACTCAATGTGCTCGATATAATCGCCGATAATAGTCCGCAACTCAAAGAATACACTCAAGCCTTCGAACTATACAAGCAAACTGAAAAAGAACTTGAAGCCCTCAAATCGCAGCTCGTCCGAGAGCGCGAAGACGAAGAATACACTCGATTCAGATTCGAAGAAATATCGCGTGCACAACTCAAAAAGGGCATGCAGGATGAACTCGAGCAGGAAGAGCAGGCCCTCTCGCACTCCGAGGAAATCAAAACTGCCCTCTTCGATGCCGAGGGGCGCCTCAATAACGACGATAACGGAATCGTTTCGCAAATGAAAGTCGCCGTAAACAGCCTTCGCAGCATCGAAAAGGTTTATCCGAAAGTGAGCGACGTAGCCGAACGACTCGAATCGGCCAACATCGAACTAAAAGACATCGCCGCCGAACTAAGCGCATTTATGGAAGAAATCGACTTCGACCCGGCCCGACTTGAAGATATAAACCGGCAACTCGATACAATATACTCCCTCGAGCAGAAATTCCACGTCGCATCCGTCGACGAACTTCTCGACGTGCAAGAACAGCTCCGGCAGAAACTTAACAATATTGAAAGCGGCGACGATACCCTAAATGAACTGCAAACAAAACTCGACCAACAGCTTGTTCAAACCAAAGAACTCGCCGCTCGCCTAACCGAACAGCGCACCAAAGCCGCCCGATTTGTTGAGAACGAAATGAAACAACGCCTCGCCCCCCTCGGTATTCCAAATGTGCGATTTGCCGTTACGCTCGCCCCAAAGAATATGTCGGCCGACGGTTCCGATAGCGTACAGTTCATGTTCTCGGCTAATAAAAATGCTCCAATGCAACCTGTTGGACAAGTAGCGTCGGGTGGCGAAATAGCCCGCGTAATGCTATCCCTCAAAGCTATGATAAGCGGAAAAACAAAGTTACCCACTATTATATTCGATGAAATTGACACCGGTGTTAGCGGTAAGATTGCCCAGAAAATGGCGCTTATAATGCAAGAGATGGGCAACAACGAACGCCAGGTAATTTCCATTACCCACCTTCCCCAAATTGCTGCCCTCGGAACGTCGCACTACAAGGTCGAGAAGGAAGACACACCCGACGGTACCCGCAGTCGGATGCGCGAACTGTCGGACAACGAGCGAATCGCCGAGATAGCCCAAATGCTATCGGGTGCCGATATCACCGAAGCCGCTCTTCAAAATGCACGCGACCTTCTTGCAGCCAACAATTCTCTTTAATAAACCACCTGCTTTATCCATATTATCTCCTAATCATCCCCCATGCTAATTCGGGCGTTAGCCCGCATGTACTGACATGCTACCAGAGGGGATTCACTGTCCGATACTCATGCTAATTCGGGCGTTAGCCGCATGTACTAACATGCTAACAGAGGGGATTCGCTGTCCGATATCAATGCTAATTCGGGCGGAACGTCCGTATGTAGGGACAGACCCCGTGTCTGTCCGCATCCCTAATTCGGTCTACCTACCACATAATATTCTCCTGCCTATTCGGCCCGGGGTTTTATCCTGTCCTACCGGACGGGCGGACAGATACGGGATCTGTCCCTACATACGGACGTTCCGCCCGAGTTGGCATTCTGTGTTTCGAGCTGCCAACAGCATCCGCCAATCTTTATTATTAGCGTTTGAGACGGTTAACCGTCTACACCAACCTTTATTATTAGTGTTTGAGACTAGCAACCACTTCCTCTCATCGATATTTTGACAATGTTATACTATAAGATTCCGTATATCTATTTACGTATATTCCGAAAAGAAGATACTATATTAAGATATCTAGTTAGTAAATTATTGAAATACTATTTTATAATAAAAAGTTTCTTATGTAATTTCCTGAAATACTATTATAGATAAAAATATTATCGAAAGAATCTACTGAAATAGTCTTTTAATAATCTATATTATTTCAGGAGATTCTTAAAAGAATATTTTAATCAAAAATTTTATTTAGAGAATTTATTAAAATATTATTTTAATCTATAATGGTCTTTCTGTAAATTCCTGAAATAATATTTTATATTAAAACAGTGTTTCAGGAATTTCTTGAAAAGATATTCTAAATCAAAATAATGCTTCTAGAATTAATGTAAAAGATATAAGATATTAATATAGTGTTTTCGGAATTTGCGGGAAAGCATTAGAGTTGGCTGTTAGCTTAAAACGCATTGTTGCTGGCATATTAGGGTACATTCCCAGCGCTATAATACATATTGAAACCACACGTTACATGGTTTACTTTAATATCTAGAGATATGAAGAGAAGTTCGAATATCTTCCGATTCCCAAACCATACTGTAGTTACAATGCTCCGGAATCATGCGAGTGCAAAATCGCATAATGTTATCCTTGCGTAACCATCTTCAGTCTAACAAACTACTCCGATAATCTTTGGAGCAAATATCCGTTAGACCAGTCACGCATGAATGCCACAACCTAGAAAGGTATGGAGTGTTAGCACCTCCTGTATGGCATCATTACCACCAATCGGAACATCGGAAAGATAATGGAGTTATGATAAGAGATGCCGGAAGAATGTACTGCGTGTTAAGGCCTGTCGGGAAGAACAAAAAGTGAGAGACCGGAAATGATGGGTTTATGGCTTTTTGTAACTTTGCACGCATCACTTTTAATGTTATTTTATAAGAAAATCCATCATGAATACTCTGAAAAAATGTCTGCCCGACATGATTGTTGTGGCGCTCTTTGCAGTTATCTCATTCGCTTATTTCTTCGTTCCGGTGTCGCAGGGAAAGATTCTGTTCCAGCACGACTCGGCGGCGAGCGTGGGAATGAGTAAAGAACTGGTCGACTATCGAGCGCGAACTGGCGAAACAACCCGCTGGACTAACACGTTATTTGGCGGGATGCCAACCTATCAGATGTCGCCAGCATATGATTCGAGCGACACCCTTGGGCAGGTTATGAATGCCTATCACCTTTGGTTGCCCGACAATGTGTGGTTTCTGTTTGCCTATCTGTTGGGCTTCTACATCTTGCTTCGGGCGTTCGATTTCAAGCAGTCGTTAGCAGCGTTGGGGAGTGTTCTGTGGGCTTTCTCGTCGTATTTCTTGATAATCATTGCCGCCGGGCACCTCTGGAAGGTTATGGCTCTGGCTTATCTGCCGCCAATGATTGCGGGGGTAGTGCTCACTTATCGGGGGAAATATCTCTGGGGGTTTGTGCTCACAGCGTTATTCACGGCGTTCGAGGTGAAGGCCAATCATGTGCAGATGACTTATTACTATCTCTTCATCGTGCTCTTCATGGTGATAGCCTTCTTCGTGAAAGCATTGCGAGAAAAGCAGCTGCATAGTTTCCTTAAATCATCGGCCATAGTGATTGTGGCAGCAGGAATAGGCGTGGCCATTAACATATCGAATCTTTATCATACGTGGCAATATCAGAAAGAAAGTATGCGCGGAAAGAGCGAACTGGTGAAAGGCAACAACGCTAACCAAACCTCTTCAGGGCTCGAACGCGATTACATTACGCAATGGAGTTACGGAATCGACGAAACCATGACGTTACTCGTACCTAATGCAAAGGGTGGAGCAAGTGCACCTCTAGTGCAGAATGAGAGTGCTATGTCGAAGGCCGACCCACAAGTTCAGTCTATGTTACCGCAGATTTATGAGGCTTTTCCGCAATATTTCGGTTCACAGCCCGGTACTAGCGGACCGGTTTATGTCGGCGCGTTCGTGTTGTTTCTGTTTGTTTTGGGTCTGTTCATCGTAAAAGGCCCGATGAAATGGGCTCTTCTGGGAGCCACCATTCTGTCAATTCTGCTTGCGTGGGGAAAAAATTTCATGGGCTTCACGGATTTCTTCCTGGATTATGTGCCAATGTATGCCAAGTTCCGAACCGTGGCGAGCATCTTGGTAATAGCTGAATTCACCATTCCACTCTTAGCCGCGTTAGCGCTTAAGCAGATTGTCGACGAACCCGAGGAACTCAAAAAGCAAATGAAATTCGTTTACATAAGTCTCGGATTAACCGCCGGCGTTGCCTTTCTCATGGCTGTGGCCCCTGGCATAATGTCGCCCTTCGTTTCAGAACAGGAAACGCAGATGATTGCCAGTATTCAAGGCATGGACGCCAACACACAGCATCTCATAATCTCCAATATCGAGTCAATGCGGCAGGCTATGGTTAGTGCAGATGCGTGGCGCTCGGTGGTTATCATTTTGATTGGATTTGCTTTGCTTATGGCTTTCAGATTCCGGAAACTCCCAGGAAAATATATGATTGTCGCACTTGCCGTGTTATGCCTCATCGACCTGTGGCAGGTCGACAAACGTTATCTTAACGACGGAATGTTCGTGCCTCGGAGCGAACGCGAGAATCCACATCAACCCACCGCGGCCGATGCGAAGATTCTGCAAGACCGTAGCCTGAACTATCGCGTGCTGAATTTTGCCGTGAGCACGTTCAACGATAATGAAACATCGTATTTCCATAAGAGCGTGGGCGGATATCATCCCGCTAAACTGCGCCGCTATCAAGAGATGATTGACGCCTACATAGCCCCACAAATGCAGGCTGCAATGGGCGAAATATCGACCAAGGGCGGCGACATGCAAAAGGTCGACGGACGGAAAGTGTTCCCGGTTCTGAATATGCTCAATACGAAATATTTCATCCTGCCGTTGCAAGGTGGAACTACCGTTGCGTTGCAGAATCCTTATGCACAAGGAAACGCGTGGTTCGTTAACAAGATTGTCTACGTGGGCGACGCAAATGCCGAGTATGCCCAGGTTGCCAAAATCAATCTGCAAACCGAAGCTGTAGCCGACAAGAAGTTCGAGTCCGCACTAGGTCAGGCCATCACCAACGACTCCACGGCCACTGTTCGTTTAACCAGCTATCAGCCCAACAATCTGCGCTACACTGTCGATTCGAAGAACGGTGGAATAGTTGTGTTCTCTGAAATATATTATCCGGGTTGGAAGGCAACCGTAGATGGTACGCCAACTCCGATAGCCCGCGTCAACTATATTTTACGCGCCCTTACGGTTAAGCCCGGTAAGCACACCGTTGTGTTCGACTTCCATCCATCCTCTATCCGTACCACCGAAATCATTGCTTATATATCTCTCGTTCTGCTTCTTCTGGCTATTGTCGGTACAGTCTATGTGGAATTTCGGAAGTCGCGACACGCTTAAATTCATAATGATATGAAGGTAGGAATTATTCGTTGCATGCAAACAGAGGACTATTGTCCAGGAACTGCCGATTTCTTAGCAATCAGAAATAAAAGTGGTGCATTCGCCCAATTAGACGGCGACTTGGAGCTAGTAGGCTTTACCAACTGTGGTGGATGTCCGGGTAAACGTTCGCTGCTCAAAGCTAAGTTGCTTATCGACCGTGGAGCCGAAACCATCGCATTTGCTTCCTGCATCAAGAAAGGTTCGCCGATGGGCTATCCTTGTCCGTTTGCCCATAAAATGATTTCGATGGTGAAAGAAAAATTCGGCAACCAGGTTATTATACTCGAGGAGAGCCATTGAGAAATATAGTATGTGTCTTTACCTCGGTAGATTATAAAACCTTTGTAATATGAAGGAACCTTGTCCCGAATGTTATGTATCGAGCAACAGGGCCACTCCGTTGCTCCATCCTGAAGACTGCCTGCTGCATCACACACAATACATCTGCGGCACTTGCGGCAGGTGTATCTGCATCGAGCGCGAACCGAAAAGGGGATTGCAAAGATGGAACTTCCCGTTCAAGTCGGCCGATATCGCCAAGCTGTATCTGCGAACGGCCGACCATACGATGCGGCATCCCTGTGGTATCTATGAACTGAAAGACGACAAGGGAAGACTTTCATACAAGATTTTTGCCGATGAAACGGAGGCGGAAGCTTACCTGAAGAAGAACAAGACGAAGACGTGCACCGGTGCCCAGCCCCTCTTTCGTGCCGATACCTATCGAGAGTTTCCCGACACGCAGGTGAGGCGACTGTCGGCAGACGAGGTGGCGCGGTATCTGGCAGATATAAAAGCCGCAATAGCTGCTAGCTCATGTTATATATGCAAGATAGCAATCGTGAGCTGACGCAACCCAAACGCAAACACTGGATAGACCTTTTGCGGGGTTTCTGTATGGTGGCTATATTGCTCGACCATACCGAAATATACTACACAGACGACAACATCATCGGCTACAACTACTATGTAGCCAATGTGTTGGTCGTCTTTTTCTTTCTCTCAGGCTATCTTTTCTACAGAGAAACACCGTTTTCACTGCGCCATAAGCTTACCTACATTGCGCGTTACCTGCTGTTGCCCTACTTCCTGTTCACCACTTTCATTGCCATTCCAAAGGCTTTCGCACACGATGTCGATATTTCCGACACCCTGCTCTCCATCGTTACAGGACAAGCATCGTGGTTTGTAGCTGCTCTCATCGTCGCAGAAATCGTGTTTTCTACAGTGTTATGGGCGTGCAAAGGCAAAACTTGGGGCTATCAATACTCGCCCTTACAGCCTCGGTAGCTTGTTATTTTCTTTCCACACACTGTTCCGACCTTTATTGGCAAATAGAAAATGCCTGCATGGCACTGCCCATCCTCTGTTTCGGCTACTTCTACCACAAGTGGGAAAGCGTTTTCCACTATTTCCACAACCTGTCATCGTCATTCTTTCTCTTTATACTTTTAGTTATTATAAAAGTATATGAACATATGCAGGGCATAACTCTGCTTGTCGAACCCATACGCGTAAACAACTGGTATGTATTTGTTTTCGATGCCCTTGTATGCACCCTGTTCCTAGTAAGTTTAGCCAAACAGCTGAAAAGTGTTGCTTGGTTGGAATGGACAGGACGTCGCAGCCTAGTCTACTACTTCTTTTCAGGCGGCATACCCCTCGTTGTTTCCACCCTGCTCCAACGCCTCGATATGGCTATTCGGGGCACTACCACCGTGTTCTCCTCGCTTTTCTCCTCGTCTACGCCCTTACTTCCATTATCGCGTGGGCAGTCTATCGCTACTTAGGCTTTATTGTTGGAAAAACAAAAGCATAATAAATAGAAGCAGTGAATCTGTTATCGAGATTTAAGTAAACCATCAGAATAAAATGAAAAAAGTTATCACATTACAAACAGAACGCCTTACGCTGCGTCCATGGAAAGAGAGCGATGCCGAGGCACTTTATCGATACGCTTGCAATCCCAACATAGGCCCTATTGCCGGTTGGCCTCCACATACAAGTGTAGAGAATAGTCGTGAAATTATTAAGACAGTGCTGTCTGCTCCGGAAAACTATGCGGTTGTTCTGAAAGAAACAGACGAAACTGTCGGCAGCGTAGGTATCATGACAGCAAGGAGTGAGATTCATTTCGCAGAGATGACAGATAGCGAATGTGAGATTGGCTATTGGATAGGCGAACCATATTGGGGGCGAGGCTTAATACCGGAAGCTGTGCGTGAAGTGCTTCGCCACGCTTTTGAAGATTTGCATCTTTCGGCTGCTTGGTGCGGATATTACGATGGTAATGAGAAATCGAAACGCGTGCAGGAGAAATGTGGATTCGTTTATAGTCATACGGAAGAAAACAAGCCTGTCCCCTTGTTGAACGAGGTTCGCACAGCGCATTTTACCAAAATCACTTTGGAGGATTGGAAGAATAATATCGACAACTTAAAATAAAACAATGAAAGAACAAATAACCTTGGTGGTTGTAGATTGTCAATACGACTTCTGCAATCCCGCAGGCACACTCTACGTGGAGGGCGCCGAAACCGCAGTAAACCATATCCTGGACTTTATCAACACGCACGATGAACTTTCGGAAGTAATCTTCACCGTGGATTGGCATCAGGCGAAGGATGCTTCGTTTATTCCGCAAGGTGGACCGTGGCCGCCGCATTGCATTGCATTTGCGAAGGGGTCGCAGATTGACGATCGACTTGTTCAGGCGTGCTTGGACAGAGAGATTCCTTATCGGGTGATTCGCAAAGGTGAGGTGATAGAAACGGAAGAGTATGGGGCTTTTCAGCATATTGAAAAACTGCCCGATGGTAGTTTTCGGCTTTCTACAATGACCGACGCGGTAACGTGCGCAGGTCATCGCATGGTGATTTGTGGTGTGGCAGGCGATTATTGTGTGCTGGAAACATTGCGAAATCTGCTTAACGGGGGACTTACGGTAGACGTGTTCGCCCGTGGCATCGCTTCAATAGATGGCGGCAGGAAGCTCAACGACTTCGTTCGTGAGCAGAACTTATCACTTTGTTAAGCTGGAATATGGTTTTGAGAGATTTCGTACAATACGTTGCCGACCAATGTGCCGGTGCGGGCGAGATAACCGTCAAGAAAATGTTTGGCGATTATGGTATTTATTGCAATGGTAAGATATTCGGTCTCATATGCGACGACCGGCTCTATATTAAGCCGACCGAGGGAGGACGACGATTGCTGCGCGATGAGGATATGCGTCCACCATACCCTGGTGCGAAAGATTATTTCTATATCGCCGATGTTGACGACCGTGAATACATTGTCTCTCTCATTCGAGCCACCTACAACGATTTACCGGAGCCGAAACCAAAGAAAAGGAAGTTGTCCACAAAAAAGTAAATTCAACCCAGAACGGTCGTTATGAAGAGTCGCCGAAAGACTAGTAAACCGTTCCGGGTTATTTTCAGCTCTTCCAACTAGTTGGACGACACGTCGCCAATGATTTCATCTCTTCC
>NZ_BAKH01000063.1 GCF_000614105.1 Prevotella micans DSM 21469 = JCM 16134 | reverse complement strand
TATCTATTGAGTTTCAAAGCAGAGTAAATCGGATTCCCCGGTATAAGTTATGTCTACTCTCCAGGGGTTAAAAAGATTCTTAAACCGAATTCACATTAATAATTAATTGTCTCTAGTTTTATCTCTTTCCCTAGTCTCTCTACTCTAATATGTATTTCTGCCGTGGAAGAAAGACACATTAAGTTGTTTTATGTATTTCTGCCATGGAAGAAATACACATTTAATTGTTTTATGTATTTCTGCCGTGGAAGAAATACATAAAATGAGAACCTAAATATTGTAGAGGTCTCCTGCGAGTTCACTTAAGACAGAAAAAGGGTGTATCGACCTGAATTCGATACACCCATCAGAGAGAGGTTTGTAGCTTAGTTTAGCTACTTGAACAAACAATTAGTTCATCACTAAATCAACAATCGTTTTTACCTTATATAAACTTTAAACCTATGTGTTTTTTCTAAAAAGGCCGCGCGGGGGATTGCCGATTCCACTTTGAATAAATTCTTATGCCGCGCGGAGGGGATTTCTTCTTAGTTCGTTTTCACCTTGAAGTTCCAGAAGAAGGCCGTACCCCAGGGTTCATCCTTACTTTCGGCGGCAGCAAGGGTGATATGAGTATTATCCATCTTAAGAATCCAATATTCGTACTGAGGTTTGTTGCCTTTGTTTACGAGAATACCCATGAGGGGGAAAGTGCCTTTGAAGGTGAGTTGACCGAAGTCGCCTGTGCTTTTCGGGGTGTGCTTTGTGCCATCCCACGAGGTGGAGCCGTCTTGGCCGCGACTGGTTTTAACGACTCTTTGTTTGCAGATGAATTTCATCCAGCCGTTGATACCGTCTTGCGGCAGATTCTTACTGGTAGCTTGACCGTCAATATCGGCTGCGCTGACTTTCCACCATGCTGGCCCATCGTGGTCGTTGAGGTTTCCGTTACCCCAAACGCCGTTTGGGTCGGTGTCATCCCACGTCCAGGTGCGCTCGCTGTAGTCGGTGCCGTAGAGAACTCTGTAGATTTCAGGCACGTCTTTATATTCGGTTATCGTAACATTTTTTTCAATCGATGTGAATGTTCCATCTTGATTGATAACGCGCACAATGAGCGATGTAACGGGTGGAGGGAACGATTTGAGTTCGCCCGCCACTCCGCTGGCGAGGATATTTCCATCCTGGTCGAGCACTTGTACTGGCAGAGCGGGAGAGGTGGAATAGGTGAACGCGTTTTCTGTACCTGTTTGGGTAAGGGTTACGCGATTTTGCAGTTCGGCAGCCGTGATGGCCGGCGAAGGATGTCCGCTATCTTCAATGCTGGTGTCGCAGGCTGCAATAGCTATGGCCAGCAGGGGAAGAAAGAATATTTTCTTTTTCATTGTTGTTGCTGTTAAAAAATTATTTACCACTGGTTATAGTCAGAGCCGCCTGCCCATCCTGGATTTTGATCGATGTGTCCATCGGCCCCTGCAGCGAGGGGTATTTGCGATTCTGGGATTTTGGCGAATCCGGCTGTTGCATTGTAGCGTGCCGCGTATCCTCCGCCATGGGGGGTGTTGTTGGTTTGCTGACCGTTGTTATATATTTTCACTCCGTTTTGCTTTTCGAGTGCAGTGGCGGCGATGTGCCAGCGGCGAATGTCGTTCCAGCGTAGGAATTCGAAGGCTAGCTCGTGGCGACGTTCGTTTTGCAGGGCTTCGAGCGAGTAGGCTGCAATCGGGGTGAGACCTGCACGTGCGCGAACTCGGTTTATACCGGTGACATCTTCCTTGAGTTCACTTTGCATGAGGAGCACTTCGGCGAATCTGATTAGCACAAGGTCGTTGATGTTATTTAGCTGGAAGTTTTCTGCATTACCCTTCCAGTTGTCTGTGCCATACATTATGTTTGCAAAGGATACAGATATTGTTCCATCGCTCTTTTTGGCTGTGACGGGCATAACTTTCTTGCCGTAGATTCCGGTTTCCTGGATGTATTCTCCGCCGCCGCCAAGTGCGTAACTTGGATATTCGTCGGTGGCTGCAACAAGACTGGCTTTCATTCGCACGTCGTTAGGTTCGGTAACTGTCCAATCGTTCACAAGTGCTGGCGAAACAGGGCCTGCTCCCCATCCACTTCCGAATGGGAATGTGCGTTCGTTTGTTCCCTGTCCGCGAACACCGAAGAAGAGGGCATACTGGTTGGAATATCCGATGTTGGAGTCGTTCCAGTCGGCATACTTAGAGAACTTAATGGCGAACATCGATTCAGGGTTCACGGCGTTATCGTCTTCAGCCATTTGAGGTTTTTGCCTTTTGTGTAGTCGTAGTCCTCAACGGTACATCTGTTGGTGTATGCCCAGAGGTTGCGGAAGTCGGGAACGAGAGTATAACCCGAGTTGTTCACACAGTCGTCTATGTAAGCAATCACATCGGCCTTTGTGAGTTTCGAACCGTCGGGGAGTGTTACCTCGGTGAGAGGATTGTAGTTCGTGCTAGTCATGTCGGCCAACTGGTCGCCGTTGCAATACATTCCGGTATAGAAGAGCCAGCATCTCCCTAGCAGAGCCTCGGCCGCATACTTATCTACGTGCCTATTCGTGTTGTCGAAGTGTTCTGTGCGGGCATTTCATCTATGGCTGTTTTGAGGTCGAGGAGAATTTGTCCCCATATCTGAGCCGGTGTTGCCTGAACAGGCTTTGCTGCCTCTGATGTTATGGTGAGCGGAATACGACCGTACATCGATGCCAACTCGTAGTAATAATAAGCACGGAGGAATCGTGCTTCGCCATCGGCCTGTGCTTTTTCGGTTGCATTGAGTTGCATGTTTTTCAAAGCGTCGAGCAATGAGTTAGCACGGTTTATTCCGATATAACGCTGAATGAAAAATTCGTTGGTCATGTCGGTTCCGAAGTTCATCAGCAAGTCCATAGCCTGCATGAGTTTATCGTTCGGTCCTCCACCACCTAGAACCTCGTCGCTTGCCAGATGCGAATAGAAAAGAAAGGTAGTTTGCGGCGTTGCTGTAGCCTTATTGAGGTTTTGATATATTCCTGCAAGGCCTTGTGCGATGTCGTTTTTTGTTTTGGGGAAGTTCTGTGTCGACTTCTCCGTATAGTTTTCGGCGTCGAGTGTGCACGATGTGAATGCACCCAGAGCTATAGCTGCTGCACCGATATAATATCCTATTTGTTTCATTGCAAGTTCTGTTTTTAGAATTTAATATTAACACCGATGAGGAAGGTGCGCGGCTGCGGATAGTTTCCAACATCTACACCAGTCACCCATGATTCATCTCCAATGGCAGTGCCTTGTTCAGGATCCATTCCTTCATAGGAAGTGATTGTGAAAAGGTTCTGTGCTTGGAAATATAGACGTAACTGCTGGAAGGGTGAGTTTTTCCACAAGCGGCAGAAGTCGTAACCAAGAGTGAGATTCTGGAGACGGAAATACCCTGCATCGTCGATATAGATGTCTGAAATGTTCTGCAGATTCACAGTGTTGCCCGGAAGTAAGAGCGGGTAACGATTAGATGTACCCTCACCGTGCCAATACTTATACACTTCAGAGGTCCAGTTGTCGAACTGTCCGTTTCCGAACTTACGATATGTGTGGGCAATTTGCATTCCAAGGGCTGCATAGCTCGAGAGCGAGAAATCGAATCCACTCCAGCTTGCACCAAGATTTATACCCATGGTTACTTTTGGGTGTGGATTACCAATCATCGTTTTATCGTTACTATCAATTTTGCCATCGCCATTCACGTCAACGAATTTCAGTCCACCTGGAGCGATTCCAGTTCCTTGTAGCGAGTTGGCAGCTTGTCCGCCGCAATTCTTTGCAAGATAATCATCCAGGTCGGCCTGATTCTGAATCACTCCTGCAGTTTTGAAACCCCAGAAATATCCAATAGGTAACCCTTCTTCCATTCGTGCGATATAGTCGGTCCCTTCAGATAGAAGCTCCTGACCGCCGTTGATATACCCACTACCGTTTCTAACCGCAGTGACTTTATTACTGTTTGAAGCAATGTTCCAGCCTACGTTGTATCTGAAATCTTTTCCGATTAAGTCAGTCCAATTAAGGGCAAGTTCAACACCTGTGTTACGAACTGAGCCGGCATTGCGCCTCTGGGAAGCATGGCCGTTAATTGGGGAAATGGGAACTTCTATGAGAAGGTCTTTCGTTTCCTTATTATACCAGTCAAAACTCAAAGCCAATCTATTGTTGAGGAAACGGGCATCGAATCCAATGTCGGTTTGTTCGGATGTTTCCCAAGTTAGATCAGGGTTCGACAAACGTGAGGGATAACCGCCCTGCATTCCCTTTGTCTTGTCGTTATTGAACGAGTATAGACCGTCATAACCGAATGAATAGGCTGCATAGTAACCGTAAGCGCCAATGTTTTCATTACCATTTTGTCCCCAGCTTGCACGCAGTTTCATGAAGTTCCACCAGTTGCTCATCGATTGCATGAACTTTTCATTACTGAGCACCCAACCGGCTGAGAATGACGGGAACCAGCCCCAGCGATGACCTTGGGCGAAATTCGATGAACCGTCGGCGCGGATAATTGCACTGAACATGTATTTTTCATCGAAATTGTAGTTCAGACGACCGAAATAGGACAATAGTGAATGGTCGTCAGACGGGAATCCTTGCAGATTAGTGTGTGTGGAGAAGTTATTGAAATAAGCATGTCTGAAATCGCTGAACAAACTATTTGTAGCAGTGGCTCTCATTTGTTCTGCCATGTTGTTTCCTTCACGTGAATATTCTGTTCCCACGAGCATATCGAAATTGTGCTTCTTCAGGTCGAACACATAGTTCAATGTGTTGGTTGTCGACCAATTCCAGCCCATTCCCATATTCATATCCATCTGGTCGGCCGTTCTTTGCTCATTCATATTATTATTATAAACGGCCTCATAAGTTTTCCACATGTTTGCATATTGCTTGTAGGAAAGTTGTCCGCGATAGGTTAAACCTTGATGGGTTGAATTTCTAAGAAAGCCACAGCATTCAGATTGAACGATTTGTTTTTATTATTAGCGCTTTGGCCTGCAAGAATCTTATTGAGCGGATTGGCCATATATTGATTCAACGCCAGTAGTCCGTTCTCCTCTGTTCCCTGTGCGCGGAGATCATCATAATCAAACATAGTTCCATCTGCTGCATAAACCGGTACAATAGGAGCCGCAGCCATCATTGTGTATATGGCATTATTATATTGGTTGCCAATTCTGATACCCTGGCTCTGGCGATGCTGGAAATAGATATTCTCGCCGAACTTAACCACATCTCGGTTGCCATGACGATAGATAACATGCTCGGAGTTTATACGGAAAGTAAATCTGCTAAAATTCGATTTAACCGGACCACCAAACACACCGTCCTGGAATTGATAACCAAAACCAGAGCTGAATCTCGAAAGATCAGAACCACCGCTGATGTTAAGCGACTGACTCGTTGTCATTGCGTTCTTATTTTTCAAGAGTTCAAGCCAATTGGTGCCGGGATTGCTTCCGTTACGATAAGCATCTATTAAATCTTGGTTGAGATATTTTGTCCAATCATAAGGAGCACCACCACCATTCATACTCGTAATGTCCTGAATAGTCATGTATTCTCCAGCTGTAAGCATACGCGGCAGTTTTACAACGTTCTGCCAACCCATATTTCCATCGTAGTTCACTTGTACTTTTCCAGCCTTACCCTGTTTTGTTGTCACAAGGATAACACCGTTTGCAGCACGTGCACCATAAATAGCTGCCGAAGCAGCATCCTTCAGTACATCTATACGTTCGATGTCAGCGGGATTAATCGAGTTGATATCACCACCGGCTACACCGTCTATAACATATATAGGTGTAGGGTCACCGTTGGTTCCAGCACCACGTATGTTAACCTTGAAGCCATCTCCAGGCTGACCGGATGATGCAACTATATTCACACCTGGGCTTTGGTTCTGTAAAGCACTGAGCGGACTGATTGTGTTGCGATTTGCAATAGCCTCGCCCTTAACCTCGACGGTTGCACCGGTGACGAGTTTCTTCTTCTGCACACCATATCCCACAACCACCACTTCGTCCAGCGACTGGTTGTCCTGCTCGAGCAACACATTTATGCTATTGCTGTTGCCCACAGTAATCTCCTGCGCTTTGTAGCCGATGTAGGAAATAACAAGCGTTGCTCCCGGCTTAACGTTTATGGAAAAGTTACCATCGAAGTCTGTCACTGTTCCATTACTGGTACCTTTTTCCATAACGGTAGCCCCGATAATCGGACCGCTAGCGTCGCTAACGGTACCCCTCACTGTTCTCTGTTGCTGAACAGCCTCTACGGCTGCGTTTCCTTTCTCGGCAAACGCCGTGTTCGAAAACATCACACCGGTACATATTCCGGCGAGTAGCAAGTTTTTCGGAAATTTAAAAATCATGTTCAAGCCTATTTTTAGGTTATTGGTGATAGCGAATTAACGCATTACCCTATATATTAGGGCAGTTGCAAAGGTATCATAAAAGAATTCAGAGGTTATAATACTTTTTTAGTAGCTTCCTGCACTTTCTTCCCTAATGAAAGTATCACCAGTCATGTAACATCAATTGTTATACAAAAAGGTCCAGTTAGAATCTCTTCTAACCGGACCTTATCCCAAATTAACTATGGATACAAACTTGCTTTATTTTTTCATTCCCTTATAAGCTTTATTCAAGCCTTTGACAACCTCATCAGTTATATCGCAGGCTTTATCTGCATAGAGAATATTATCTCCACTCTTTGCAAGAACTATCGTATATTTCTTATCCTTGGTATATTCTTTAAGATAATTGTGCACACTGTCCGAAAGAGCCTTATTATAATTGGCCACCTCGTTTTGATATTCATTTCCCAAACGTTGCTGCAATGCCTCAGCATCCTGTGCCTGCTTCTGAATACTAGCCTGAATTTGTTGTGCCTGAACTTGCGTATATTTATTTGCTTGAATATTCTGTTGGAAGTTTGCAGCGGCTTGCTGAAGTGATTGTTGCTTGCCGGCTAGTATTTTCTGAATATTAGCTTCTTTATTTTTCATCAACTTCTTCACCTCTTTCCAATAAGTATATTGACTCATGATAGAATCAATATCCACATAAGCTATTTTTTGTCCCTCGGAAGTCTGAACGGTTGTCTCTATTTTCTCCGATTTTTTTGTATCGTTTGCCTGGGGTTGTTTGTTGCATGAAGTCATGGCTAAGACCATCACTCCTATAGCTAATGAATTTAAAATTCTCTTCATCTTTATATTCTTTATTTTATTGTTTTGTTAGTAAAGAAATCAGAATGCACGATTTTCTATTCGAGCTTCTTTATCTTGGTCTATGACACAATTGATTCCTTTTTCTTTCAAATAGCCGTTATCGTGAATATGTTGTGACTTAAAATTTCCATCTTTTAAGCAAATTATTCGTACGTTCAGCAAGATAAAAGCTATTGCAATTATTAACACACTACACAATAGAGTAATTATCATTATTTTTATCTTTGCGTCTGCTTTTTTACCGTGACAAAGGTAGGACAAAGCAATAATCTACCAAAAGATAACAAAGAAAATATTTAAAAATGGCAAACACAAAACTACAACCAGCTCTTGTTTTTGAGCACTTCGCAAAGATTAATCAGATTCCGCGGCCATCTAAGCGGGAAGAGAAAATCATCAAGTATCTAGAAGACTTTGGAAAAGAAAGAAATCTACTGACAAAAGTAGATCAAACCGGTAATGTACTAATCAGTAAGCCTGCAACAAAAGGCTTTGAGAAATATCCAACTATCATCCTACAAAGTCATATGGATATGGTTTGCGATAAATTAGTAGACATTGAATTTGACTTCGACAACGATCCTATTCAAACCTACGTCGAGGACGAATGGCTGCATGCTAAAGGTACGACTCTGGGAGCTGACGACGGAATTGGAGTAGCTATTGAGTTGGCTATTCTGGACTCTAATGACATAGAACATGGTCCGATTGAATGCCTTTTCACACGCGACGAAGAGACCGGAATGACAGGTGCATTTGGTCTGGAGTCAGGATTCATGACAGGCAAATATTTAATCAATCTCGACTCAGAAGACGAGGGACAGATTTTTGTGAGCTGCGCAGGCGGAATAAATACCAGCGCCGTGTTCAATTTCGAACGTGAAGATGCACCTAATGGATATTTCTTCATGGAGGCCAGCCTGAAAGGATTGAATGGCGGACACTCCGGAGACGACATCAATAAAAAGCTTGCAAATGCAATAAAAATCCTTTCCCGCTTCCTTTATATAGAGCAGGACAAAACCGACCTTCGTCTCGCACAGTGGAACTCGGGTAAAATGCACAATGCTATTCCTCGTGATGGAAAAGTTATATTCGCAGTTCCTGCTAATAAGAAAGAGGAAGTTAAAGCCGATTGGAATATTTTCACGAAAGGTGTAGAAGAAGAATATCATGTAACCGACCCGTCAATGGTTTGGAATCTCAGCAGCACAGACGCACAGAAAGTGATGCCGAAACAAATTTCACGCAATCTAATCCTCGCAATTCAGGCTCTCGACAATGGTCCTCTTGCAAATTGTCAGGACGAAGCCCTCGCCTGGCTGGTCGAAACATCAAGCAATATCGCAAGCGTTCAGAGCAGCGAGAACAAGGTTGACATCGTTTCTTCGCAACGTTCCAATGTTATAAGCAACCTCAAAAACATGGCCAACACCGTGAAAGCATGCTTTGAACTCGCCGGCGCTGATGTTCAGCAAAGCGATGGCTATCCTGCATGGAAAATGAATCCAAACTCTAAACTCGTTAAGGTTGCAACCGAAGAATACAAGAAACTGTTTAATAGAGAACCTAAAGTTTTAGGAATCCACGCTGGACTCGAATGCGGTCTCTTCTCCGAAAAATATCCCGATTTGGATATGATTAGCTTCGGACCGACCCTTCGTTGTGTTCATACTCCAGACGAACGTTTGCACATTCCAACCGTTCAGATGGTTTGGGATCATCTACTAGCCATTCTGAAGAATATCGATTAAGAAATACAGCACGCCCCCTGGAAAATTTTTGATTTTCCATTGTCTATTATCCTCCGCCAAATTATTCTCTAATTTGAGCGGAGGATTTTTATGTCTCGGTATATTTTCTGAGCAGATTAACGGGTTCTTCGCGCTCTTAGGAGTGAAGAGATGAAATCAGAGATATAGAAAAAAGGACACTCACGAAAAGCGCCCTTTGGTCATAGATAACTATAAATTAAACCTATCTATGCTTGTTCCTTTGGAATACCGAACGGAGCAACGGAAAGTTTCTTGTCTTTGGGAGGTTCTATCTTACCGAATTCGGCTTCATAACGAACGATATTATCATTCAATGTTGAGAGGAGACTTTTCGCGTGCTCCGGGGAAATTATAACCCGACTAGATACCATCGCTTTTGGAACACCAGGTAGTAGGGAGGCAAAATCTATCACAAACTCGGAGTTGGAATGCGATATGATTTGAAAGTTTGAATAAACTCCCTTTGCTATTTCTGGAGACAAATCTATTTGTAACTGCTGGGGGTGAGGATTCTTTTCGTTATTCATATTTTTCTTTTTGGTGAATTTTCCACGCAAAGATAGGCCCTTTCAACAGGAATAGGCCATGACACAATCTCGTTTTTTGTAACTTCGCTCGCGTTTCAAGTGACGCCAAACTATGAAAAGATTCAGAAAGTTATTGATTTGGATGAGTAGAATCCGACACGTACATGGTTTCGGCATACATTCTCCGTCGGCCTACCGATTTGCACGCGAAGTCATAACCAGTCGCCGAAGAACCAAGGAATGTAAAGAATTAGGGCGTTCTTTGAAAGGAGTTCCGCACATGGTTAGTAGGCTCGGCGAACTGTATTTCAGAATCAGTCTGCATGTTAAGTGCGATATCTGGCTCGATTGGCGCGGGTCGGGCGATGTTTATAAATTATATGTAGAGCTAACAGGACGACAGATACGATTCGTCAGTTCAGATGAATGCTTCGAATGGTCGCAGTTTGGTAAGAACGAACATCTAGTTGTCAGAGCAACGGTCGACGACCACACGGAAACGTTCTATGAGGAGGTGATAAATCATGCTAACGAGCATTCGATTCTGATTCTCGAACCTTCGAGCAACCGAAAAGCATTTTGCGATTTGTGGAAGAAGATTCTCGATGACGACCGAACAGGAGTGACTTTCGACCTTTATTATTGTGGGATTGTATTTTTCGACAAATACCGTCCGAAACAAAATCATATAGTGAATTTCTGAATGATGAAGAACAAAATATACACTCGAACCGGAGATACCGGTGAGACCGACCTTCGACACAATCTCCGAGTCAGGAAAACCGACCCCCGAATAGAGATTTGCGGAACACTCGACGAGCTCAACGCTCACATAGGTTTGCTCGTGGCTCAGCTTGCAAACAATAATCATAAAGAAGAGTTGAACAACGTGCAAAGCAGTCTGTTTACAATCGGCGCATCGATTGTATCGGATGCTTCGGTCAAAATCGAGGGAATGTCTGCTCAAACCCTAGAGCAGCTCATAGACGGTATGCAGGAGCAACTTCCGCCACAACATTGTTTCGTTCTGCCGGGTGGATGTATTCAGGCTGCGCAGGCCCATGTGTGCCGAACAGTATGCAGGCGCGCCGAACGACTAATTACAGGCCTCGAAACCCTGAAGTCTATACATCCCGAGACGTTAGCCTATATGAACCGTCTGTCCGACTATTTTTTCGTGCTTTCGCGCCATTTGAACATGCTCTCCAACACGCCTGAAAAAAGATGGGGCCCACTTGGAGATAAAAAATAATACACTACTTTTGCACGCAATTCATCAAACACTTTTAACATTTTTAGCCTATGTATTGGACATTGGAATTAGCTTCAAAACTTGAGGACGCACCTTGGCCGGCAACAAAGGAAGAACTCATTGACTATGCCACGCGTTCTGGAGCGCCGCTCGAGGTGCTCGAGAATCTGCAAGAGATAGAGGATGAAGGAGAGGCTTACGACAGCATTGAAGACATTTGGCCCGACTATCCTTCCAAGGACGATTTTCTATGGAACGAAGATGAATATTGACTAAGCATCGGCCCGAATATATTTAGACGTGCAATTCGGTTTCTTTTTCAGAACCGGATTGCACGTCTGCATTATGTGTACAGACCCGATAGAACTAACCACGGATAGCTATAATCACATCGTTTCGCAGTCTTACTAAAAATAAAAAATCAAATCTATCATTGCTGAAACAAATTGATTAATATACCTTTGCCGCCGTGAGACACTTAGTAACATATTCCATCGCCCCAGCGACACAGAGAAATTTCGATTTCTCTGTGATTTTTTCGTCCAATAATTTGGTGAGCTCGGAAAAAGTGCTAACACACACACACACACACACACACACACACACACACACACAGGCCAGACCTATTAATTAGCTTTTTCATACGCGCGCGCGAAGCGTGCCGTAAATCCATTATACACGGAGATTCCGGAAGGATTCTCCATGCCGTTTTTCGTACTCTTTCCGCAACCGATATAAGAGAAAATAAGGAAAGAGTTTATCCGCAAAACCCGCACGATTTCCGTGTGGCGAATACTCCCATTTCAGTAAATAAAAACTCCCGCTCGGCCAGTAGGCCGCATGTAGGGACAGACCCCGTGTCTGTCCGCCTCACTTCGGTTCTGCGAACCGAAGCAATATTATTGGTCGAAATGTCCGAGCGATTGCGTATTTATCCGGGCCTGCGCCCGATGGGTGCGGACAGCAAATCACCCCTCGGGGTCTGTCCCTACATGCGGGCTGGGCCCGAATTGGCACAGATGTCGGACAGCAAACCATCCCTT
>NZ_BAKH01000064.1 GCF_000614105.1 Prevotella micans DSM 21469 = JCM 16134 | reverse complement strand
CACATTCGCACCTAGCTCTAACTACACATTTTTCACTTTAGCTTACGCGCGCGCGAAGCGTGCCGTAACTCCTATAAACAAAGGGCTCCAAGGAGTTCCCTTTGTTCGCTTTTTCGTGCCCTCTTGCCAAGCCGTGCAAGAGGGAAATAATGCTGAATATTCACCCACAAAATAATAGAGATATGAATAGAAAACAATTCAGGAAACAGGTCTATATACGACCTACAATTAAAGTCATCGTCACCGAGCAGGGAAACTTGCTGTTTGGTAGCGGGCAGCACAAGGATGCCGAAAACGGCGGAAGCTATGGAGATGCCAAACAAGGCATCTTTTTCGATGACGAAGAAGAGTACGAAGAAGAAAGCACCCCACAATCTTGGGGCATTTAACAACAAGGGAGCAAAAACGGAAAAGAATATGAAAACAATTAGCAAGAAAACCCTTTTATTCTTTGCTGCAACAGCCTTGATGGCAGCTTGTGCGAGCGAAGATATCGATAAACAAGAGCATAAAGCAAACAACGATTAACCACATTTCAAAGTGGTAACGTATCGCCAACGCGCACCACAATGGAACATACCATCGGTGGCAAAGGAAAATTCTTTTGGGAAACGGGCGACAAAATCTGGATCAACGCTGGCGCAACTCCTATCAGTAATACCTCGAGCAACATTACGGGTAAAACCAATCGTGCTCAGTTCTATTTCTCCAGTACGCTTTCCGGCGCGAGCTATCTCGTTACCTATACCGGTAAGGGCAGCACCCAAGGCGATGCCGTTACCATTGCTGCTACACAGACGCAGAGTGCACCCAACAACACCGAACATCTTGGCACATCGGGCGACTGCGGAACAGCCACAGCCCATCGCGACATCCATGGTATCTACAACTTCGAGCTCGAGCATAAGGTAGCTTACCTGTGTTTTCAACCTCGTTCTACAGATGCATTTGTAAAGCGGAGCAAGCTGATAAAAATAGAAGTGACATCCGACCAAAACCTTGCCGGCACCTACAGTCTGGGGGCTACAGGTCTGTCGGCATCACCCACCAGCGGAGCCTCGAAAACCATCGTGCTCAACACCAATCACTTTCTCCTCGATAATGCTACAGCCGACCTTGACAAGAATGGCAGCTATATAACCCTTGCGCCCGGCCTGCATCATCTCACGATTTACTATTGGCTACGCAACACTACAGATTATACAGATATGAATGTATGGCCGAATGTTAAGAAGCCCATTGAGGGTTTTATTCCCCAGCAACTCACCATCAACGTAGAAGCCGGTAAGATTTACGATATTACAGCCAACCTTAAAATACCATCATATAAAGGTATAGTCTACGGAGAGAAGCCTGAAGCAGCCAACACTGCTAACAATCCCAATATTAACGAATGCAGCTGGCTCGCCAGTAATGGCAATCCGCTTTGGAGCGACAAAATGCTTTGGGTGAGAGACCATACGGACCTTTTTCAAGGTGGTATGTGGTTTAAAAAGTTAAGCACCATCGCCGCAGAGCAAGGCAAGCCCGAAGCATATTATAAAACCATCGCCTCGGATGGCAACAATTACCTAACCACAGAACCCTCTTCACCTTGGATGAGATCTGCCACCGAAGGTTTTCCACAAAAGTTAGACGATTACTTCTTCTTGCCTGCTACAGGCCTAGCGTCTGGTGGCTCCGCCCTCAATTCGGTTCAAACGGAGGGATATTATTGGACAAGCACAGAAGCTCCATCATGGAGCCCTTCCTGGCACAACTGGTATTATATGCGATTTGATAAAACCAATGTACATATAATCAAGGAGATCTTACTTTATCAATATACATATAGCTTAGAATGGACTCCGCAATAATTGAATAGATATTAGAGATACAGGAGGACTCTAAGTATCACTCCTCCGACACCTTAAGTATCAATCCAAGAGGAGTCTAAGTATAGCTCTTTTAGGATGTTCGATAGGCGTACTTTTCCATTCACAATATAGAGGCAATCGTGTTCCAAGTGAGAAGCCTCGACCTTTCCCAATAGGAAGACCGATGGATTCCCAATAGGAAGACAAGACCCTTCCCAATGGGAATACAAAAGGGTTCCCAATAGGAACGCAAAAGCATCGCCAATGAGAAGAGTAAAGCATCGCCAACAGGAAGTCGAAACGCAACCCGGCGGCGTGGGCTATGCAGCACTAAAAGAAAGCAGTTAACGGGGCAAATTCCGCCGTCGGAGGCCCCACAATATTCATTTAAACCGTTAAGAACATGATTGTATTTAAAGTAGTCGAGCGCGTGCTCGGCGTAGGCCCACGAAAAGGGCAAAAGGCGTATGGGGCCGAACCCAAGGCTCCACTCAAGTTCTCGCAGGAATGGCTCATCGAACGCATCGTTCGCGAAACGTCGTTGAGCGAGGGCGATGTTCGCAACGTTCTCATCACGCTGAAGAACATCATCAAAGAAGTGGTTACTCTGGGCGGTTCGCTCGACTTGGGCGACATCTTTTCGCTTCGCACCACGATACCCTCGAAGATGGAGGTGAAAGAGGAAGACGTATGCGCCACCTCGCTGAAACGTCCGCGAATACTGGTGCGCTGGAAGCAGCCCATCAGTGATGCTCTGAAGAAAATCGAAGTTGAGGTGGATAACCCCAAACGAAAGGAGAAAAAGGGTAGTTAAACGTCCCCGGCCCCGGTCATCCCCAAAGCGCGGAGGAACCGAACAGTTCTATTCATGCAGGGGCGATTATGAAAGGGTGAAAAGATGCCGACGCCATACGAGCGGGCATGCTTTTCACCCTTTTGCTTGTTGTTGAGGTAATGATTTATTGTCCTGTAAAAGCCGTTGCCGGTTCTGCGAAAAAGGCGTAATATTGCATCCCTAATTAAGGATTTCAACAACATGAAGAAATTATTTATCATCGCATACTCATTGCTCGTTGCCTCTTTTGCTTCGGCACAGAACATGCGCGAAATATGGCTTTCGATGCCCGATTCGCTAGTCCCTTATCTTAACAACAGTCTGCGAACCGAGGTGGCCGACTATGTGGATATGAAAGATATGAAGCCTGAGGTGAACAATTTACTCGACGATACGACACGTATAAATAAGCTTACGAATGATTATATGCTGGTTAGGCTTACTAATTCGTCTGTTCTAGAGATGCGGAAACTCAACGACAACAGGATTGCTACGGTGTGGACCTGGTTTGGTCCGGCACCCGAAAGCACGCTAAGAATGTTCGATTCGGAATGGAATGAACTGCCTGTTTCTTCCACATTCGAACCGACTATTGTGCGACCTGACTCTATGACTGTTGAGCGGTTCGAAGAGTTGAAATCGTTGCTTGAGCCGAGGCTGATAGAACTTCGTCTTTCGCCTGAAGATAATTCTGTTACGGCTTCGTACTCGCTCTCCCTTCTTTCGCGCGAAGAGAAGAAGGCCGTCGCATCCATATTGAGGCAAAGAAAATATAGTCTGGATTAACCCTTCTTATCCCTTACGAATAGATAAACATAAAGTAGAACGGACAGGCACGAGGTTTGTCCTTACATAACGCCGTCTCTTGCTTTGCTATGCCCTGAGCTTGAAGAGCGTAAAACGGTCATCGGTAAAGTAAAGGCACGAAAAACCCCGCTGGTCATCACGACCAGCGGGGCGAATGAAAAATTGATTTAAATCTTCTCTCTAACGTTTTGCTTTTGACGACTCCGGAGCTTTTCCAATTAAATCCATGAACTGGTCGAGCTTAGGAGTGATGATGATTTGGGTACGACGGTTGCGCTGTTTGCCCAGGTCGGTGTCGTTAGCAACCAGCGGATTGTATTCGCCGCGACCACCGGCTGTGAGCCTCTTTGGGTCGACACCGAAATGAGTTTGCAGATATTGTGCAACCGATGAAGCGCGAAGACAGGAAAGGTCCCAGTTATTGCGTATGTTCTTCATCTTGTCGCTAGCATTGTTCACCGGTACATTGTCGGTATTACCTTCGATTAGTACGTCGTAGTTGCGATAGTCCATTATTATTTTGGCAATCTTGCTGAGTGTTTGTTCAGCTCGGTCGTTAATCTCGTAGGAGCCGCTCTGATAGAGCATATTGTCGGCTAACGAAATGTAGACTACCCCTTTGAGTACCTGTACATCAACTTCTTTCATCTCTTCACGGCTCAGCGAGCGGGTGAGGTTGTTGGTGAGCACCATGTTGAGAGAGTCGCTCTTGCTCTTCACGGCAACCAGATGACGTATGTATTGGTTGCTTTCGTTGATTTGGTCAACGAGTTTTGAAATGTTGATGTTGTTTGAGTTTGCGTTGTTGAGACTTCTGTCGAGACTTCCTTGCAGGGCTGCTGCACTGGCTTTGGCTTGTGCGAGCTGGTCTTCTAGACTCTTTATTCGGGCGTTGTTAGCTGCGATTGTTTCTTTTGCGCGCTGATATTCGCCACTAAGTCTGCTGTTCTCGTTTTGACAATTCTCCAGGTCTTTCTTGCTTGCGCAACCGGTTAGAACCAGGGTTCCGGCAAGCATTGTGAAAATCAATAGATTCTTTTTCATAATTCGCTTATTCCTTTTGATGTTTTGACTATTATTTTTCTAACTCTAGTGTGGGACAAAATCCCGCTTGCAAAGATATTTATTTGACTTATCAATATGGCTGAAAGCATTTTAGGTTTAGGTAATTTTAGTCTTTATTCTGCGGCTTCCAATGAGGGATTCTTGTTAGGCAAGTGTATAAAATTATTGATAGTGTGGTTTAACTTTGCACGCCGAAATCCGGCGTCTCGCATTGTCTTCGAACGAATGAAGACATTGGATGGAGCCGGAAGAAATAACAATTTTATTATCATGTACAAACCAATTTTCAGAAAGAAGAGTGTTCTGAAGTTCAAACGCTTCTCGAATCATGGCTATTCGCTTTTTGCTGTTCTGGGCAAGGAGGTTGTCATTGGCGTGCTGAGTGTTGCTACCTTGCAACATGCCTCCGCAAAGGGCATTAGTATTGAAGTTGACAAGGCCGATACCGACTCGACCGTGACTGCTAAAGCTGTGATGATGGACGAAGTGAATGTGACCGGAACACGAGCCCCGCTCGCCGTGAGCCAGCAGGCAAGAATGGTAACTGTACTGAGTCGCGACGAAATTCAGGCCGCGCCGGTGCAAAGTGTGAACGACCTTCTTAAGTATGCCGTCGGAGTGGATGTCCGACAAAAAGGTGCTCTCGGAGCGTTAACCGATGTGAGCATACGAGGAGGAAGCTCTGAACAAATCACCCTACTTCTCAACGGCATCAACATTTGCGATGCACAAACAGGCCACAACGCATTCGATTTACCAGTGGATATAAGCGAAATCGAACGCATCGAAATTCTCGAAGGGCCGGCCGCCCGCGTTTATGGAACATCTTCGCTTTTGGGAGCCATAAACATAGTGACCCGCCCAGCTTCAAAAACATCTTTATCAGCTCGTATTGAAAGCGGTTCGTATGGTTATCTAACAGGAGCCGCACGGGCTAACATTGCCTCCGGAGCGTGGAATAATCAGGTTTCAGCATCGTATATGCGGAGCGACGGTTACTTGCGTAGTAAGACGGGAACGCTCAACGCCGACTACCGAACAACGAAGGCTTTTTATCAAGGGCAGTTCCAGACAGTCCCGTTTACTCTTAACTGGCACGCCGGATTGAGCACGAAGGATTACGGTTCGAACACGTTTTACAGTGTAAAATTCGACGACCAATTCGAGCACACCTTCAAAACTTTTGCTGCTCTGCAGGCTGAAGTCCGAATTGGCCAGCTGCACATTCGTCCGGCTGTTTATTGGAATCGAAGTCTCGACAGATTCGAACTCTTTCGTAATGCGCCCAGTAAATATCCTTTCAACTATCACCGTACCGATGTGCTCGGCGCCAATATAAACGCCTATTTCGATTGGACATTGGGCCGAACAGCCATAGGAGCCGAAATAAGAAACGAAAACATCATTAGTACGAACCTCGGAGAACCCCTCGGTACTCCGAAAAACATCGGCGGAACCGACAGGAAATACACCAACGGGCTCGACCGAACAAATTTGCAGTTCGCACTAGAGCACAATATAATCCTTAGTCGACTAACTCTCTCGGCTGGACTCACAGCAGTGAAAAACTCGCAGGCCGACATGCCTCTCCGTCTATATCCGGGTATCGACATAGGTTATCGTATCGCCGAGGTATGGAAAATATATGCTTCCTACAACAGTTCGCTTCGCATGCCATCGTTCACCGAGCTATATTATTCTGTGGGAGGGCACAAGGCAGACAAACATCTTCGGCCCGAAGAGCTATCGGCCTACGAAGCCGGAATTGCTTTCGCAGAGCAAGCCATAAATGCTCGTGCTGCTATATTCTATAATCGGCATCGCAACCTAATTGACTGGACAAACGACGGAACTCTCGACGCACAAGGAGCGCCGCTTTGGAAGAGTGTCAACTTTGGTAACATTAATCACATTGGCATCGAAGCATCGGCCGACTTCAATTTGCGCCAACTTATTCCCTCGCAACGATTCTTCAAGAAGGCTGGCGTGGCCTATTGTTTCATGAATCAAAATAAGGAGAAACATATTGGTATAGTGAGCAAATATGCTCTCGAATATCTGAAACACAAGTTTGTGGCCAATCTCAATCTGAATATATGGCGAAGTCTCGACCTCGGTCTGGTTTATCGACTTCAACATCGTATGGGTGGGTATCTCGACCCATCGAATATTCACCATAATTACGCAGGTTATGGTATTCTCGATGCTCGCTTAAGCTGGACAGCCCCTCGCTGGACGGCTCACTTCGAGGCCAATAACGTTCTCAACCGTCGCTATTTAGATTATGGTAATGTTCCACAGCCTCGTGCCTGGTTCTTGGCCGGATTGTCGGTTAATCTATGAGGTCCTACTGTCTATATAATAATATATAAGGTGTAGAACACAGTTAATAAATCGATTCGCCGCCATTTTCATTCTCCTTTCCCGTTTGAGAATATTGGAGAAATAAGAAAATGGCGGCATTTGATGAAATACAATCGTATTTTGCTCCTCGCCATCAGAAAACGACCAAATACAATCGTATTTGGCTCGCCGAATATTTTTGAGCTATAAAAACAAAAGAGAAAAAGGGAGTTGGATATTCATTTTCGCCCGAAATCGGCTGGAATTTCGCCCCACTCACGGGTTTTCCATTTCAAAACTGGAGTTGAAACATTGTGAGTGCGTAACCAGGTCTCGGCTCTAACTATGAGTTGATGAGTTTTTTCGGTGGCAGAGTTCATAACCAGAGTAGTTTTGCATTTCTTTTTGTTTATCCAGAGTATGGCGTTGTGGGAATCGCTGTAGATGGTTTTGTTTTCGCCGCATTGTTCGAGAAGAGCCAGGGCGTGGACGATAGCAAGAAATTCGCCAATATTGTTGGTGCCTTCCAATGGGCCGAAGTGGAATATTTCGGCACCGGTGCTCAAGTCGATGCAGCGATATTCCATAGGGCCCGGATTACCCGAACAGGCAGCATCCACGGCCCAGGCTTGCGACTGGACTTCGGGATGTAACCTGAGGACTGTATCATGTCTGTATTCGGGTGGATTCTGGAGATGAGATTCCATAAATAAGTAGATGTTGTAATTAATTACATTCTTTCAGGAACTTCGATGCCTAGCAGATTCATCGCGTTGCGGATGGTTTTGGCAACATTGTGGGCTAGCACGAGTCGCACAATTTGCTGGGCGGGCTCTTCGGCATTTAGAATACTGTAGTCGTGATAGAACTGGTTGAATTCCTTGGTGAGTTCGTAACAATAGTTTGCGATTCCGCTCGGACTGTAGTCAACGCCAGCTTGCGCAACCACGGCGGCATATTCGCTGAGTTTCTGAATAAGTGCGCGTTCTTTCTCGTTGAGCGGGGAGTTTCCGGAAATCGACAGGGGTAGTGCGATATTTTGCTCGTCAGCTTTGCGGAGTATACTCCTGATTCGGGCGTAGGTGTATTGAATGAATGGGCCGGTGTTGCCGTTGAAGTCGATTGATTCTTCGGGGTTGAAGAGCATATTCTTGCGCGAGTCGACTTTGAGGATGAAATATTTTAGAGCGCCAAGGCCTACGATTCGAGCAACTTCGTTGCGTTCGTCGTCGGTCATGTCGGCAAACTTTCCGAGTCCTTCAGATGTTTGTCGAGCTTCGTTAATCATCGATTCAATTAGCTCGTCGGCATCGACTACGGTTCCCTCGCGGCTTTTCATCTTTCCGTTAGGCAGTTCAACCATACCGTAGGAGAAGTGTACCAAACTGCGTCCCCATTTGAATCCGAGCCGGTCGAGGAGGATGGAGAGCACTTGGAAGTGATAATTCTGCTCGTTGCCGACAACGTAAATCATTTTGTCGATTGGATAGTCGTTGAATCGCATTTCGGCTGTTCCGATATCTTGGGTCATGTAAACGCTGGTCCCGTCGGCACGGAGGAGGATTTTCTGGTCGAGTCCTTCATCGGTTAGGTCAGCCCATACGGAGTTATCTTCTTTCCTGAAGAATAACCCTTTTGCGAGACCCTCTTCCACCTTAGCCTTTCCTTTGAGATAGGTATCGCTTTCATAGTAAATCTTGTCGAAGCTCACGCCGAGTGCGCGATAGGTTTCATCGAATCCGGCATAAACCCAGTCGTTCATCTTTTTCCAGAGCGCACGCGTTTCGGTGTCGTTATGCTCCCACTTTACTAGCATTTCGCGAGCCTCTTTCATGAGCGGTGCCTCTTGGGCAGCCTTGGACGCAGCTTCTTCAGCATTCATTCCATTGGCTTCATATTGTGTTTGAAGTCTTTTGCACTGTTCGCGATAGTGCTTGTCGAAAGCCACGTAAAAATCGCCGATGAGATGGTCGCCTTTTTTTCCGGCTTTCTCGGGCGTAATCCCGTCGCCCCATTTAATCCATGCCAGCATGGATTTGCAGATGTGAATGCCACGGTCGTTCACGATGTTTGTTTTCACAACACGATTTCCATTGGCCTCCATAATCTGGGCAAGCGACCAGCCCAGAAGATTATTCCTCACGTGCCCCAGATGAAGCGGCTTATTCGTGTTTGGCGAGGAATATTCAATCATCACGAGCGGACTCTTGTCGGTTGGTTTACGCTCGCCGAAATGCTCGTCGGCATCGATTTCGTTCAACAGATTAATCCACGCCTCGGCCGATACAACCAGATTGAGAAACCCGCTAACAACGTTAAACTTCTCGACGGCTGGACAATTCGTCTTGAGATACTCTCCAATCTCGTGCGCAGTTTCATCGGGTTTCTTGCGCGATATTTTCAGCAGCGGAAAGGCAACCAATGTTAGGTTGCCTTCGAATCCTGTGCGTGTTTTCTGAATCTGGATTGTTTGCTCGTCCACACTCGCCCCATAGAGCTTGTTTACAGCCTCAAGCGCGGAGTTTATTATCTGTTTTTCTATATTCATAATTATTATGTTTTGTGCGTATGCAAAGGTAATTAATTGTAAACATCTACTTACCTTTGCCCGTGCAAGCCGCCCACGCTGTTTTTCGTGATAAATCAATCTAAACCACACGACAAAACATCTGCTTGAACATTGGCGACTGGCACAAACACAATTTTTTAACCAAATAGAAGCAATAATGAAGAAGAAAACATTAGGACTTGCCCTGTTCTTTTGCTTTGCCTTTGTAGCAGGAATCGAAGCGCAGGAGCAAATGGTTGTGAACTTCTCGGATGGCTCGCCAAGCAAGACATTCAACCTGGCCGACTTCGGAAAAATGACTTTCGGCGATTCTAAATTCCAGGTGAAAGGATTGTTCGGACAAACCGAAATTGCCTACGAGAATGTGAAAAGCATCAAACTGGCCAATCTAACCGTCGATGGTATTGCCCAAACGGAAGCTATCGTGGAAAAACTCAACGTCAGTGCAACTAACGGTACGCTAATCGTTCACGGAATCAGAAAAGGACATCTGAGAATCTATTCGGCTAGCGGCCAGCTATACTATGCCAATCCCGACTGGCGCGGACAAAACATCAGTCTTAGCGGTATGGCAAAAGGAATGTACATAATCAAGATTAATAACAAAACAGCTAAATTCTATAACGTATGAAAAAGATATTTACTCTACTGACAATGTTTATGGTTAGCCTCATGGCTATCGCACAAACAAATCCCAACCGACTCATCGTACAGCATAAGAGCGGAACTACAGGCTATCTGGCCGAGAGAATAGACAGTATATACTTCGCAAAATTGGAAGGACGAGTTGCAGCTGACGTTACATTCAATGCCTTCAGGAAAGGAACCGACGGCGACACTGTATTCGTTGCAGTGAAGAAAACACCCGAATGTAAAGCCTACAAAATTGCATGTATAACGGGAGCTCTGGCCAAGAAGCTTAACGATGACGCAGCAGTAGAACGTTACTTCCAGATGGTAAACGAGAGGATGATGCAAGACGACTTCACAAATGCAGCTATGACAGGATTCAACTTCCAGTTCAAAGACAACACCGACTATTGTCTTATCACCATCGGATATGATAAATATGGCGTAGCATGCTCGTCGTCGAAAGCCGAATTCCGTACTCCAGCTGTACCCGTGGTAGGAAATCCAACTGTAGCCACACAGGTTATAGAGGTAAAACAAACAGAGTTTACAATCAAATTCACACCCAACAAAGATTGCGCAGGCTATGCAATATGCTCATTCGAGAAAGGCACTGCACAACAACAGTTTGAACAGTGGGGCCCGATGATGGGTTTTGCCAACATCGGCGATATGATTAAGCGGTTCAGCGGAAAAGAATATACCGAAGAACTCACAAACACATGGCGCAGTATGACTCCTGGCAAAGAATACGAAGTGTATGTTCAGCCGTGGGATGTTAACGGTACTTATGCCGATATGGTAATCGTGCCTCTTACAACATTGAAATACGGCGGCACAGGCTTGGCCGAAATAACCATCACTATCGGTGAATTTGGCAACAGTAACGGCCAGCACTACCAAAAGGTTACTTACACCCCGAACGATCAAACTTCTTTCCATCGCGACATTATCATAACAGAAGAAGGATACAACAAACTAGGTGAAACTGGAGTGATTGAAATGCTCAAAAAAGATAATCCGCAAGATCCATATTGGAATCAGTATGGCGTAGATGAGGCTACATGGAATGCCGACCCGTCGACAAAATACTTTGCTTGCTCTATCGGTCAGAACATCAACGGTGAGTGGGGAACATTCATTAAGGTTCCGTTCACTACCCCAGCTTCAGCAGGTGCAAAGCACAATAAACCTATGCCTGCACGAATTAACTCCGCAAACCATGGCGTAACATTCGGCCCGGTAAATAAGATGATGCCTGAGAGCAATATTCGGAACATCAAGCTAACCAGCGCAGAATAATTTTTTTGTTTCATATACTCTTATCTTAGGGTGCAGTTCTCGTTGTTAGAATTGCACCCTTTTTATTTCACAATCATCCGACTTGTTCTAAATCAAGAAGACATGCTAAATTTTGTTGAAACGAATTGATTAATATACCTTTGCCGCCGTGAGACAC
>NZ_BAKH01000065.1 GCF_000614105.1 Prevotella micans DSM 21469 = JCM 16134 | reverse complement strand
CCCACCAAATTTTCAGACGAAAAAATCACAGAGAAATCGAAATTTCTCTGTGTAGTTTCTTTGCCTTGATATGTTAATGCTAACTGTTGCATGTGTTAAGAAGGGTGGGAAGGGGTGAGATTTGGATGATGAATATAATAAGGTCTTACTTTCAGTCTAGGACAGTCTAGCTGTATCTGATAATCTGCCCTTTCACGACTTTCGAATATTTGCCGAGATGGTTGAGTTTGCATAGTTGCTCAACGGTTATACCGTATTGTTGGGCGATTGATTCAAGAGTGTCGTCGGCAACCACCTTATGGTAGAGTATTTGTGCACTGGTGTTGCTTGGTGTTGTACGCGATTCACGATTAGAATAATCGGCGGCAGCTGGTGCTTGTTTCACTTCAGCGGATTTTTGTGCTGGGGCAGTAGTGCGTTTACCTTGAATGTTTTCGCGCGAATAGCCAAGGCTTGCTGCTGTACCACGAAGGGCTGTAGCACGGGCCGATTCGCTGTCGATGTTATTCTTACGGTATACATAGTAGTCGCCGGTTACGTCTTGATTGGGGAAATCAAAGAACAATGCTGGGTTGAGGGCTACTCCACAAAGACGTGTCTCAAAATGAAGGTGTGAACCGGTTGAGCGTCCTGTGTTTCCTCCGAGCCCGATGGCCTGTCCGGAGCGCACAATTTGATTTTCGTGTATGAGTTGCTTAGACAGGTGGCCATATATAGTTTCTAAACCATTGTTGTGACGAATGACTATATATTTTCCATAACCATTGGCGTCATACTTCACCATACGAACTTTTCCAGAGAAAGCTGCACGGATGGTGTCGCTATATATACTTTGATGTCGAGTCCTTGATGGCGGCGTCCCCATCGGCGTCCGAAATTACTTGTTATAACTCGGCTCGGTGTGGGCATACTGAATCCTCGAAGGTCAATCTTGTAAACATCTGGCACTACTCCGGGGCGATGTGCGTAGCGATTATTCCAATCATTATAGAGCTCGGCTGCCGGTTCTTTAATATCTTCTACTTCGCGTAGGCGATTGATTGCAATTGTGTCGAGGCTACTTGTTCGACGGTCTACGGGTGCTTGTCGTGCTAACAAATCTTGTGCTGATGCGGGTGTCAGTGCGCAAAACAGGAGTGAAGAGACCGTAAAAGTTCTAACTATGTTTTTTAAATTCATGTTCAATTATTTTTGTTTCGGCTTCGAAAACAGACTGAAAATAAATAGTCAGTCATTGTCTCTAGGGTAGTGAGTTGAACGATACAAATGGCCAACCTTTTTCTTAGGGACGTGGCAAAGGTAAAAAGTTCGACATGAAGAGGCGAAGTGGTTAACAGTTTTTATTTACTGTTGAGAATGTGGTAATTAGTGCTGGTATTTAGTTTATTATTGTTTGTGTCTCCTTTTGTTGTAGTGGGCTTGTGGAGAATATGAAGGGGATGGATTAGGAGATGGCCGCCCAGTTTATATTTGTATTTCTTAACTCTTTTAGTCTTCTCCATAGTATTTCATTCTCGGTTTTATTGCAATCGGGGTCGGCGTCGATTATTTTCTGTGCTTCATTGCGTGCCATCTGCACTATTTGTCCGTCGCGAGCTATGTCGGCAATCTTCAAGTCGAAAGCTATTCCGCTTTGCTGTGTTCCTTCGAGGTCGCCCGGGCCTCGGAGTTTCAAATCAGCTTCAGCAATTTCGAATCCGTCGTTGGTGTAGCACATTATATCTATGCGTTTACGGGTTTCATTGGTTAGCTTATGGCTTGTCACAAGTATGCAATAGCTCTGCTCGGCTCCGCGCCCTACTCGACCTCGCAATTGATGTAGCTGCGAGAGGCCGAAGCGCTGCGCATCGAGAATGACCATTACGCTTGCATTGGGAACATTCACTCCGACTTCAATCACCGTTGTTGCTACGAGGATTTGCGTTTGTCCGGATACGAAATTTTTCATTTCGGCTTCCTTTTCTTTGTCTTTCATCTGCCCATGAATCTTGCTGAGCCGGAATTCCGGGAATGCTTCACACAGGTTTCGTAGCCGGTTTCGAGATTCTTTAGGTCGGATTTCTCACTTTCCTTTATGAGAGGAAAGACGATGTAGACTTGCCGACCAAGGAGTATTTGCTGCCTGATTCCGTTATATAGACTCGTAGTTTGATTATCATATTTATGAATGGTTTCAATTGGTTTGCGCCCTGGCGGAAGTTCATCAATTATACTAACATCAAGGTCGCCGTAGATGGTCATCGCGAGCGTTCGCGGAATGGGTGTTGCGGTCATAATAAGAACGTGAGGCGGATTATCATTTTTGTTCCAGAGCTTGGCTCGTTGTGCAACTCCGAAACGATGTTGCTCGTCGACGACGGCTAATCCGAGATTATGAAATCGCACATTGTCTTCGATTATAGCATGGGTTCCGATGAGGATATTCACAGTGCCATTTGCCAATGAATCTAGAACATCGCGACGTTTTTTTCCTTTGACTATTCCGGTGAGAAGCTCGATTCGCACATTCATTCCCTGAAGGAACTCCTTTACCGTCTGTAGATGTTGTTCGGCCAGTATTTCGGTGGGTGCCATGAGACATGCCTGGAATCCGTTGTCGATTGCGATGAGCATTGCCATAAGCGCCACGAGAGTTTTTCCGGAACCTACATCGCCTTGAAGGAGCCGGTTCATTTGTCTACCGCTGGCCATGTCTTTTCGTATTTCGTGCATCACTCGCTTTTGCGCTCCGGTGAGTTCGAATGACAGATTATGTGAATAGAACCAATTGAATTGTGCACCGATGCGTTTGAGATTATATCCCCGATATTTTCGCCGATTGTCGTTTGCATATCTAAGAATATTCAGTTGGACATAGAATAGTTCCTCGAACTTCAATCGCAGTCGAGCGCGCTGAGTATCTTCGGCCGATTTGGGATAATGAATCTTTCGCATGGCCTCGTCGCGACTCACAAGACGTAGTGGACGGATAATGAATTCCGGAATAGTTTCCGAAAGAGGTTCTGCGAGTTTTGCGATGAGTGTTTTAGTCATTTTCTCGATGGCTCGCGAAGTTATTCCTGCTTTCTTCATTTTCTCCGTAGTTACGTAGAATGGTTGCATGCCCATGTTGTCGAGCTGGATTTGTGATGCGTCGTCGATGTCGGGATGCGTAAATTGAATACGACCGCCGTAGACACTCGGTTTTCCGAACACAATGTATTCTTTCCCGATGATGTAGTTTTTATAAATGTATTGCGCGCCGTTGAACCAAACTAGATCGCACATTCCATGGCCGTCGGAGAAATGAGCCACGATGCGTTTCTTTCGTTTGCCCATTTCGAATTCCTCGAAACTAAGAATCCGACCTTTTATTTGTACGAAGGGCATGTCGTGGCTAATCTCTGAAAGAAGATAAATCTTCGAACGGTCGACGTATTTATAAGGATAGTATTCCAGCAGGTCGCGATAGGTTCGGATGCCGAGTTCTTTATCCAGCAATTCCTTCCGACGGGGGCCTACGCCGGTAAGATACATTATGTTCTGGTCCAGAATACTTGCCAAGGTTATTAGATTATAGTTTGGGCCACCGATAAATCGTAGGGCGTGGTTAGTTTAATGTTTTCGCGATTCCCATCGACCATCGCAATCGAATGCCCGAAGCTCTCGATAACCGAAGCATCGTCGGTAAACGCCTCGTTATATTCTTGCGCGAACGCTTGTTTAGCCAGACCGATTTGGAATACCTGCGGAGTTTGAACCATTCGATAATTACTTCGGAGAACATTTTTGCTCTCGCCGTTCGGTTCAACTACGCGAAGCGATTCTACAACCGGCAGAACCGGAATCGCAGCGCCATGCGCACTTGCTGCATTGAAGCATCGAGATATTGTTTCGATGGAAACGAATGGCCGCACTCCATCGTGAATGGCCACCAATCCGCTTTCGTCTGAAGGAATCGCATCCAGTCCGTTTTTCGATGATTCGAAGCGCGTTTCGCCGCCGTTTGCGATACGAATCTCTGCCCGGAAGGAGTATTCCAGGCAGAGGTTATTCCAATATTCCTGTTGCTGGACAGGCAAAACCAGGATTATGTTAAGCTTTTCATCGTATTCGCGGAATCTTTCGATGGTACGCATCAGTACAGGTTTCCCGCCGACAGGCAGAAACTGTTTTGGAACATCTCCGCCCATACGAAGGCCTTTTCCGCCGGCTACGATAATAGCGTAGTTGCTCATCCGAATCTATTTATTCATCAGGTGAGTGTAGCGCATGCCGTCTTCGATGCTCGAAACTGTGTTTTCGTCTTTGAAGAACGACAAGATTCTGTAGGCATAAGGAAGTGTGGCTGCGGGGCCTTCGCCGGTGATGATGTTTCCATCGACGGTGAACAGTTCGCCGGTGTATTCGGCTCCGTCAAGATATTCCTCGAAGCCGGGATAGCATGTGGCTCGTTTACCTTTCAATATTCCGGCTGCACCGAGCACCATCGGACCGGCACAGATGGCTCCAACTCGTCGGCCGCCTTCAACTTGTTCGCGCACGACGCGTCTCACGCCTTCGTGCTCTTTCAAGTTTTGTGCGCCGGGCATTCCGCCGGGAATGAGGAGCATGTCGACACTCGCCCAATCCGAAACTTCCTCGAAAAGCATATCGGCTTTAACTGTAACTCCGTGGGCCGACTCGACAAGTTGGTTGCCGGTGATGCTCACGGTTTTGATTTCAACTTCTCCACGACGAAGAATGTCTACCGGGGCCAAGGCTTCTATCTCTTCGAAACCGGTGGCCAAGAACTCATAAACTTTTACCATAGGATATAAAACGTTAGTGATAAAAACTCTATTTTTGCAACCCAAAGTGCTTGCAAATGTAGTTATTATGGACGATTCAGGATGTTACAAGACTAAAAGAATTCAAAACCAAAACGAATGACTGAAAAGAGATTGAGCTTTGCCATCTTCGGAAGCAAATACAAGGCTCTCGAAGCAAAATATGTTCAAGCGGCAGCCGACTTCCTGGTTGCTAGCGGAGCTGAAGTGTATTTTGAGCAGAGTTTCTTAGACGGACTACCGCGCGCGGTTCGCGAGAGCATGAATTTCACGGACGCGTTTGGGAAATATGACTTTACGACCGATTATGCCATTTCGATGGGCGGCGACGGAACATTTCTCAAAACTGCAAGCGAGGTGGGCACGAAAGGCACGCCCATAATCGGAGTAAACATGGGCAGGCTGGGCTTTCTGGCCAACGTTCTTCCGGGCGATATTTGCAACGTGCTCGGCGATGTAATCTCTTCCAGGCTTGAAATAGATGAGCGGTCGGTTATGATGCTTTGTCTGGACAACAAACCCGTGGATTTCAACCCATACGCCTTGAACGACATCGCTATTCTGAAACGCGACACGGCGTCGATGATTTCTATCCGAGCCAGTTTGAACGGCGAATTTCTAGTTACTTATCTTGCCGACGGGCTCGTGGTGAGCACCCCCTCCGGTTCGACGGCCTATTCGCTCTCCAACGGCGGGCCGATTCTTATTCCTCAAACCGGCACGTTCAGTTTAACGCCCGTTGCGCCGCACAGTTTAAACATTCGTCCGATTGTAATGAGCGAGGATGTCGAAATAAGGCTCGACGTTGAAAGTCGCAGTCATAATTTCCTCGTCGCCATCGACGGTCGGTCTGAAAAACTCAAAGAGGGCACAACGGTAATCATTCGCAAGGCGCCCCATAAAATAAGGATAGTGAAACAGCGCGGGCACGATTATTTTTCAACCCTGCGAGATAAACTTATGTGGGGAGCCGACGCCCGAAGCATATCCGGATGACATAAACAAGCGTATTTTTTCGGTCGCAGACACTCTGGGACGCAAAAACAAGTTTGATTTTCGACCGCAGACACTCTGGGACGCAAAAACAAGTTTGATATTTGGCCGCAGGCACTCTGGGACGCAAAAACAAGTTTGATTTTCGACCGCAGGCACTCTGTGATGCAAAACAGACTCTGTTTGGGACAAACTCCAGCCCGCTGACGCAAAACAGACTTTGTTTGGGGCAAACTCCAGCCCGCTGGCACAAAACAGACTCTGTTTGGGATAAACTCCAGTCCGCTGGCGCAAAACAGACTCTGTTTGGGACAAACTCCAGCCCGCTGACGCAAAACAGACTCTGTTTGAGACAAACTCCAGTCCGCTGACGCAAAAACAAATAACATGAACATAAAATCAAAGCTGAAGCACATCTTTCGCATCCCCGAAACAAAATATTCATCGAACGTAATCTTCCGATGGCTGTGGCTGGCATGGCGAGGCAACAGACTGCAAGCCACACTCAACGCAGCCATCGGAATACTCTCGGTAGCCGTGTCGCTCTTCTCCGTGTGGGCCGTGAAGAATGCAATCGACGTAGCATCCGGCGTAACCGAAGGCAACATCTACGCCGCCGTGGCAATTATGGCCGGACTGATATTGATGGACTTCGCTCTGAACATATCCTCCGTGTGGATTAGAAATATCCTCGGAATAAAAGCCCAGAACCGAATGCAACAGCAACTGCTCGACCGCATTCTGCGCTCGGAATGGCACGGGCGAGAAAGCTTCCACTCGGGCGACGTGCTCAACCGATTGGAAATCGACGTGACGAACGTCGTCAACTTCCTCACCGAGGTTATTCCAAACTCCATCTCGACACTCGCCCTGTTCGTGGGCGCATTTCTCTATCTGCTGATGATGGATTGGCGACTGGCCGTGACGATTGTGATTATGGTTCCGGTGGTAGTGATTTTCAGTAAGATTTATGTGAGGAAGATGCGCAGCCTCACCCGCGAAGTGCGCGATTCCGATTCTAAAGTGCAGAGCGTTCTTCAGGAAACAATCCAGCACCGCATGCTAATCAAAACCCTCGAAAGCAACATCGCCGCCGTGGGTAAACTCGAAGACACACAAAGCGAACTGCGAAACAAAGTGGTGAGACGAACGAAATTCTCCGTATTCTCGAATCTGATTCTCAATCTCGGCTTTTCGCTGGGCTATCTCACCGCCTTCACCTGGGCAGCCATACGCATGTCGGCCGGCACACTCACCTTCGGCGGAATGACGGCCTTTCTCCAACTCGTCAATCGCATTCAGAGTCCGGCCCGCCAACTCACCAAACTCATCCCCTCGTTTGTGTCGGTGTTCACAGCCGCCGAACGACTCATGGAACTCGAAGAAAATCCGCTCGAAGAACAGGGCGAACCAATCGAACTCTCCGGCCCTTGCGGAATACGGCTCGAAAATGTTTCGTACGCCTATCAAGACGACGAGGGCAATGTAATTCGCAATCTAACATTCAATTTTCCACCAGGTTCGTGCACCGCCATACTCGGCGAAACCGGTTCGGGAAAAACCACCCTTGTACGAATAATTCTGGCCCTGCTGAAACCGCAAAACGGACGAGCCACCATTTACAACCGAAAGAAAAACTACGAACTTAGTCCGCGCCTGCGCACCAACTTCGTTTACGTTCCGCAAGGCAACACCCTCATGAGCGGCACCATTCGCGAAAACCTTCTGCTGGGCAAAATCAACGCCACCGACGACGAACTCCAACAAGCCCTCCAAACCAGCTGCGCCGACTTTGTGTTCGCTCTTCCGCTAGGACTCGACACCCCCTGCTCCGAACAAGGCGGCGGACTCAGCGAAGGTCAGGCACAACGCATAGCCATAGCTCGCTCCCTGCTTCGCAACCGAAACATAATGCTGCTCGACGAGGTAACCTCGCTCTCGACCCCGATACCGAACGCCAGCTGCTTCGCAATCTGCTCGCCCAACAAAACAAAACCGTGATATTCATAACCCATCGGCCCGCAGTGATTGAATACTGCGACCAAACACTCACGATTGAAAAAATATGAACCGTTGGCATCTATCCATCCGTCGCGCCGTAAATTTGCAACCGGCCCGACAATCCCCCAACTCGGCCCAAAAATTCAGAACAACATAAAACGAAGAAACATGAAGAAATTAATTCTCACAACAACTCTTGCGCTCGCAATAGCACTAGGTGCAACGGCGCAAACGGCAACCAACACGACGCAAGACCTCGACGCACGATATGCCACAAACATGCTCAAACCGGGAACCAAAGCACCCGATTTCACACTCAAAACACACGACGGAAAAGACATCAAACTAAACTCATACGCCGGGAAATATGTCGTGCTCGACTTCTGGGCCTCATGGTGCCCGGATTGCCGAAAAGATATTCCAGCAATGAAGGCTCTGTACGATGAGTTCCGCGACCAAAACGTGGCTTTCATCGGCATATCCTTCGACACCGACAAAGACGCGTGGGTGCGCACCTTCTGGGACAAATATCAAATGAACTGGACACAGGTAAGCGAACTTAAAAAGTGGAAAAAAGAAACCTTCATCGACCGACTATACCACATCGACTGGATTCCGGCGATGTATCTCATCGATCCATCGGGAAAAATAATTCTCGGCACTGTTGAAATCGAAAAGCTCAAGGCAAAACTCGAAGAAATGGGCAATCGCATCAATCCTCCCGAACCATTCACAATGACAATGCCCGAATATCCCGGCGGACAGCAGGCCATGATGGAATATCTCGCCCGGACGCTCACCTTCACAACGAACCAAAAAAAATGCAGGTTGAAATGAAATTCAACATCAGTTTTAATGTCGAAGCCGACGGCAGCGTAACCGGCGCGCGAATAGTTAGGGTTAACCGGCTCGAAGCTCATTCGCCAAAGTTCGCGAAGCTAAAACCCGCCAGGCAAAAACAAATCCTCAATGCCTGCGCCGACGATTACAAGCGCAAAGCAATAGCACTAATCAACGAAATGCCCCACTGGAATCCCGGCACCGAAAACGGCCGACCCGTTCAAACCAAAATGGCAATGCTCTAATTTTTAAAGCAGAATAAGTTATGAAAGTAATTAAAACACTCGCCCTCCTGCTCTTCATTCTCGGCACGACAGGAACATCAGCACAAGGCGTGTATATCTATAAAAATGGAAAGAAGCAAGTTTTCCATGCCTCTGAAGTAGACAGCCTAGTGTTCTTCCAAAACGACGACAAAACCGACCCCACCGTCACTCCAGCCGAAATGCCAATGCCGGCAACGCAATTCGGAGCAAGCATAAACGACCTGATGGCCGCCGAACAGGCACGCGGATTCACCGTCGGTAAAACCGATGACACCCACCTTTCAATCACAAAAACCGAAAACGGCAAAACATATAACTGGGTTTACACCTTCGACGAAACAAAGGCCTATAAATACGCCAAATGCAACATTCCCGCCGGCAAAGAAGACGCCTTCAAAGCCACCCTGCGCGCCAACGGATATGCCTTGCAACCCGAAGCCTCGCGCAACTCCGAAATCGAGGTCTATGCAAACAAAACATCGAAAACAGTCATATTCATCGACAACAATTCGGAATATTTCTTCGGCGAATACAACGAATCGCCAGAATCGTGGACTCGCATCGCCCTCCTCAACGACGACAAAACAGGCGCATGGATGCCCTTCAACGGATATCATGCACCGCTCGAATTGCTCCAACTCTTCTCCAGGCGCCTGGGGCATTTGCTGGATAACGAAAACTCCAAACCAACCAACGGAATATACATCTACAAAACGGGCAACGAACAATGGCCCTCGATAAAATATTGGTTCGACGTACAAACCAAATCGAAGCTCGAAGAGGCATCGCTCTACGTCAACCCACAGAATATACCAACGCCGGCCGACCTAACCGCATATCTCAAAACGCTGCAATATCGGTACACCGGCATGACCGATAACGAGGGCTACACCATTTATTACAACGACTCGTTGCGCTCGGCCTGCTATGTTTTGATGACCGACAAAACCGAAGGCAAAGGCACCTTCGAACCACAAATGCACTATGCTTACTCCGACCTAACCGGAAGCATCCCACCCGCAACAGTGAACCTGCCGATGCCAATCGTTGAGTTCGGCACCAAAACACTCAACGAAATCCTCGTTGAATACCGCAAACAGCCCTACTACGTGAGCGAAGAGACAAACGAAATGGGCATCATCGTGAACACCAACTCCACAGATTTCCCGAAAATTCTGCTGATGGAAGACGCCGGCAAATATTTCGCAGCCTTCGCCATAACATTCAACCGACTCATAATACGCGCCCCCTATCTTACGGAATATCTCACCGCCAATGGCTATGAATACAGACCCAAAGCCTCGGCCCTGCCCACCTTCGTGAATAAAGAAAAGAAAGTTATGGCGCAATTCGATATTGCCGACATCTACCAACTGGGCTATTACTCCATATCCTTCCAACCAAACGAAATAGAATAACGACCAACGCCAATTCGGCCGATAAAAAAGCGGGCGTGTCAGTATTTTGACACGCCCGCTTCCTTATAATATCTTCCCCCACTCTAGGGATTATCCACCACCAGCCTACCCTTCTTAATCAGAACCCATATTTGGCCCGAAGAAGAAACCAGCCGATAATGTCGCCGGCGAGCGCCGCCCACAACCTCGCGACCGAACACAAGCGAGCCCGACGATAATCCCAACTCGCTCTCCAGCTCCGGAATAAGCGGAGCAAGCATGGCCGCATAACCATCCAGCTTACGTTCGCGAGCCGCCCGGTTCGTGCCCCGACGACGTGCAAGAAGTATCAGCCAACCGTCTATCACCGCGTTATATTCGGTTATCAATCCAGTCAATCCCGGCGTATCGGGCTCCAAATCGTCGAGCGAATCCATACGCCGAACAATCGCCCGGAGAACATTGTCAACATCGGCACGGAGCAATTTCATGTTGAACGTGCCCGGCATAACATTCTTCTTATAACGCTCGAGATAGCACCTCCCGAACTCCTCATTAGCCTTGTCGAGCCGAATCACGGCCGGCATAATCCCCGTCAGCGCCACATCAGCCGCACGCTCGTCCGACCGGAAATTTTTCACCAAACCATGAATCATCCCGCTCTCCTGACTGTAGTTTTCCACCGCCGCCCGAGGATATTTCCTCAACACATCGTTCAATCTTTCGGCTGCCGACACCATATTTTTATCGGCGTCGAGCAATTTCACTTTCACCATCATCTTCAGCGCCTTATAGGCCTTATCGCGCTCCTTGTCGAGCCGCTGCACATCCTCCGTCCCCTCTAATTTCACAGGCGGAGCGAGCGCCTTCTGCTCTGCCGCGATAGCTCGCTCAAGTTCTGGCAGCAACGGATTAATTTTCTTGATA
>NZ_BAKH01000066.1 GCF_000614105.1 Prevotella micans DSM 21469 = JCM 16134 | reverse complement strand
TGTGTGTTAGCACTTTTTCCGAACCTTGCAAGGATATAGCGTTAAAAAACACGGGAGAAGTGAAATTCTCTCGCGTCGTATTGTTGCTATAATAAAAGGTAGGTTCGAAACTCATGGCGGCAAAAGTAAAGAGTTCTGTCGGATTGGACAAAAGTTTCATGTCGTAAATGTAAAAAACGCTCTATCATTCAATCTTTTCACGGGTAGAACTTTACCTCTTATCTTCATATCTCTTTCTCGTCTCCCATCATTTATATAGCCGGCTATACTCCTTATTTTATCTGAAAAAACAACTGAGAAACAAAGACGAATCTGGTGGCATTTAATTTTAAACATCTACTTATCGTAGAAAAGGTGTGTAATTTTGCATCGACTAAATAATAAGATATTTCATGAGAGAATCATCATATAGAATCGGGCTCGACATCGGCTCTACAACCGCAAAAATTGCTGTGCTCGACAGGGAGAATAAAACAGTTTATTCGCGCTACGAACGGCATAACGCAAAGGTTGGAGCACTCATCGAACAATATTTCGACGATGTTGCACAGCTTGTTGGCACCGACTCGGTGTCGCTGTGTGTCACCGGGTCGGTTGGCATGGCCACAGCCGAACAACTGGGCGCTACGTTCGTGCAGGAGGTAGTTGCAGCAACCGTCTATGCACGCGAATTGCATCCTGAGGCAAAGGCACTCATCGATATCGGAGGAGAAGATGCTAAGGTGGTTTTCTTCGGTGGACATGGTATGGAGCTGCGAATGAACGGCAACTGTGCCGGAGGAACCGGAGCGTTCATCGACCAGATGGGCGTACTCATGGGAGTCGATAACGGCGAGCTGAATAATCTTGCACTTGAGGCAAAACAGGTTTATCCGATTGCAGCGCGCTGCGGAGTGTTTGCTAAAACTGACATTCAGAATCTCATGGCTCGAAATATTTCACGGGCCGATATTGCAGCGTCGATATTTCATTCGATAGCCGTTCAAACAATAACCACACTGTCGCACGGCTGCGATTATGAACCGCCACTGCTACTCTGCGGCGGTCCGCTAACCTTCCTGCCGGCTCTGAGGAAAGCTTTTGCCGACTATCTGAAAATGCCGCTGGAGGAAAGTTTCATCGTATCGAACCAATCGAACCTTATTCCTGCCATCGGCTGCGCACTTCGGGCCGGAAAAGAAGATGGGATAAGCGTGGGCGAACTGCGGGGTCGGCTCGACATAAAACGCGAACTTAAACGCCGCTCAGACCTGGAGCCGCTCTTTGCTAATGAGGACGAACATCAGCAATGGTGCGAGCGAAAACTGCAATATTCAACACCGGTCTCACCGCTGCGGGCCGGGATGACAGAACAAGTTTATATCGGGATTGACTCGGGGTCGACTACAACAAAAATAATCGCCGCGCGCAAGGACGGTACAATAGTATTCAGCCATTACGCCCCCAATCTCGGTAATCCAGTCAAAGCCGCCAGCGAAGGATTGAAAAAATTACAAGCACAGGCCGATAGCTCGCACACACGCCTCGAAGTGATGGGTAGCTGTTCAACCGGATATGGCGAAGAACTAATTAAAGCGGCATTCAATTTCGACAGCGGAATAATCGAAACCATGGCACATTACGAGGCCGCCAAACGTCTGCTTCCCGAGGTGAGTTTCATTCTCGACATTGGCGGACAGGACATGAAGGCTATCTTCGTAGACCGCGGCGTTGTGGTTAGAATGGAACTCAACGAGGCATGCTCGAGTGGGTGCGGAACTTTTCTGCAAACGTTCGCCAACAATCTGGGATATAACATTGCCGACTTTGCCCGTATTGCCTGCACTGCAACCAATCCTTGCGACCTTGGAACGCGCTGCACCGTTTTCATGAACTCGAAAGTGAAACAGGTTATGCGCGAAGGCGCGTCGGTAGGTGACATAAGCGCGGGATTATCGTATTCCGTTATAAAGAACTGCCTCTACAAAGTGCTCAAAATCCATGGCAACGACAACCTGGGCGGCAAGATTGTAGTGCAGGGCGGGACAATGAGAAACGATGCCGTAGTTCGGGCTTTCGAACTACTCACGGGATATGATGTGGCACGTTCGGATATGCCCGAATTAATGGGCGCCTATGGATGTGCACTTCATGCCATATCCTTCGCTGAGGATAGAAAACCACAACCTCTGCAAGTAGAAGAAACCAAAAGCGAAAAGCGACAACTACACTGCAAAGGCTGTGAAAACAATTGTAACGTTACGTGCTACTCCTTCCATGGCGGAAACAAATTCTACTCGGGAAACAAGTGCGAACGAATCTTCAACAACTACGGAAAGAATCATCGAGCCGGACAGAATATATATACGTATAAATACGACCGTCTCTTCAATCCCTTGCATTATCCCTCTGCTCCGTCGGACGCACCGACGATAGGTATTCCGCGAGTGCTGGGTCTCTATGAAGATTATCCTTTCTGGGCAACACTCTTCTCTGTGGCTGGATTCCGCGTGATGCTCTCGTCGCGTAGCACATTTGGCAACTACGAAAGTCAGTTGCGCGCCGTGATGAGCGATAATATCTGCTTCCCGGCAAAGCTCGTACACAGTCATATTGCCGAACTCGATCGTGCAGGACTCAACCGCATATTCTTCCCCTACGTGGTCTATGAGCGGAAAGACGATGACCGTACCGACAACTCGTTTAACTGTCCCATCGTGTCGGCTTATTCTGACGTGGTTCGGAGTAGTATGAAACTCCAAACGCTCATGGATTCGCCCGTGATAAACTTTGCCAACCCCAAGCTGCTACGCAAACAACTCACTGCCTATCTAAAAAGCCTCGGGGTTAAGCGTAGGGTAATTGGACAGGCTATCGACGCCGCACAAAAAGCACAAACCGATTTTGAGAACGATATGCGCCGGCAGAATGAAACTATCCTGGCCGACAGTAGGCAAACAGGCAAGCTGACCATTTTGCTAGCCGGCCGACCGTATCACGCCGACCCGCTCATTCAGCATAAACTCTCCGACATGATTGCATCACTGGGCGTGAATGTAATCTCCGACGATATTGTGCGCGGAAACAATCAGGTGGGACGCGGCGACACACATTTAGTTGAGCAATGGTCGTTCACAAATCGCATTATCAAGGCCGCACAATGGACAGCTGAACAGGCTGCCGACGTACATTTCGTTGAGATGACCAGCTTTGGTTGCGGACCCGATGCTTTTGTACAGGACGAGGTTCGCGATATTATGCGTCGGTACGGCAAGCCATTCACACTGCTGAAAATCGACGATGTGTCGAACATCGGAAGTCTGAAACTGCGCATCCGAAGCCTTGTCGACAGTCTAAAAACCAATCAGCAAGTCTCCAGCCCAGAACCATTTCCACGTACAAATATCTTTCGTAATAAAGACCGTAACCGGAAAATTCTTGCACCATATTTCACCGAATATCTCTCGCCGTTACTCCCACCGCTACTCAAATTGGCTGGATATAACCTTGAGATTCTGCCGATGAGCGACTCCGACAGTGCGCAATTCGGTCTGGCTTATGCCAATAACGAGGTATGTTATCCTGCGACGCTCATAGTGGGCGACATGGTGAAAGCCTTGCGTTCCGGGAAATATAACCCCGACGAAGTAGCGCTCGTCATGACACAAACCGGCGGACAGTGCCGTGCCACGAACTATACAGCCTCATCAAACGCGCCCTCATCGCTAATGGTTTCGAAAACGTGCCCCTCATTACCTTGGGTGTTTCCACAGCCGGCACAGATAACGAACAGGAAGGGTTTGAATTTCCATGGCTCAAACTGGCTGGTATAACCATCAATACGCTCCTCTACAGCGATGCCCTGGCCAAACTCTATTATGCTGCCGTGGTACGCGAACTGAAAACTCCCGGAATGCCAACGGCTCTCGAGTTAAAAACGAAATACATCCGTTTGGGGCAACGTCGTATCGCCAAGAAAGATTCCCAAGGCCTTGTTGAACTAGTAGCCCGTGCCGCTAAGGAGTTCAACGCCATCACGATAGATAAGGATTGTCCGCAGGTGGGTGTTGTAGGCGAAATATTCTTAAAATTCAATCCCTTTAGTCATCAATTCTTGGGCGAACAACTCATCTCACGCGGTATCGAAGTGGTTCCGCCACTCATTTCGCCTTTCTTCTTCCAGGAGTTCATCAATGTCGAAGCACAGAAAGATTTATGTTTGAGTGATTCGAATATGCCCAATTTCGTTGTCCGCACACTCTACAAACTCATCGAGCGCCGACAGAAACAATTTAATCGCGCCGGTGCTGGCTTCCGCTATTTCCGTCCGTTCACCAACATCTATCATGAGGCCGAGGGTGTCAAAGGTATTGTTTCGCTTGCCGCTCAGTTCGGTGAAGGTTGGCTTTTGCCAGCCGATATTACCGCTTTCTATCGCGACGGAGTGAAAAATGTTGTCAGTCTCCAGCCTTTCGGTTGTATAGCTAATCACATCATCTCCAAAGGCATCGAAAAGCGGCTGCACGACCTATATCCCGAGTTAAACCTTCTTAGCCTCGACTTCGATTCGGGCGTCAGCGAGGTTAATATAACCAATCGTCTCCTCCTTTTTCTCGATACACTAAGTGCATAATTCTCACCTCACGGTGGGAAAAAGTCAGAAGCACTAAAAAGGCGGAGGGAGGGAATGCCTTTTCAAGGGAAATCAACAAGAAAGAAAGACTTGTCTATGGGATTTATGAATAGACAGTTCATGTTTAGGTAATTTCAGCAATTGAACGTTACTCCGACGAGTGCCTAAACTCCTATTCTTTCATAGGGAGACACGGCAAAACACTTTGAGTTCTGGCATATTTGTTAATTAATTAGGAAGTAGTTAATTTTGCCTCGTATTCTTCTGCACGCGGCAGAGAGAATAGTTAAACTAAATACTTTGAATTATGAAAAAATTAGTTTTTATGGCAGCTTTAATGCTTGCCGCAGTAGGTGCTTATGCACAACACGAAATTGGTTCAATTAACATCCAACCTAAAGTCGGATTAAATTTAGCCACAGTTTCAGATGCCCTAAAGACGCCGAGATGAAACTCGGGCTCGCAGCCGGAGTAGAAGCCGAGTATCAAGTAACCGACCTGCTCTCAATCACCCTTGGAGCAATGTATTCTCAGCAGGGATACAAGATGAAGGATGATAAATTCCAGATGGATTACGTGAACGTTCCGGTTATGGCTAATGTTTATGTTGTTTCCGGATTGGCAGTTAAGCTCGGTGTTCAGCCTGGTTTCCAGATTAGCAACAAGTTTAAGGCAGGCAGCGCCAAGGCTATAGATTTGAAAGGTGGCAAGAAATTCGACCTCTCTATTCCTGTGGGCGTTTCCTATGAATACAGCAACTTCCAGATTGATGCCCGCTACAATTGGGGCTTGACAAAGTTCAACGAGGTTGGCAAATATAAGAATGATGTATTCCAGGTTACTCTGGGCTATAAATTCCAGCTATAGTATAGAATAAGAATGTTTTCATAAGTAAAGAATTAAAAGTTAATGGATGGGGGATGTATCCGCGTGATGCATCCCCTTTTTATGCCCGAGATTATCATCGGACGGACGGTATAAAAATTTTTCTTCCTTGTGTTATGTATATCCCCGACCTAACGGGCTGTACAATGGCCTGACCCGAGGGGGTGAACCACTTTTCTAACTCTGATTTATCGGTGAACCGATGAGAGACTTCGTTGCTTCCACCAAGAAATGTTCGCAAAATCTGCATCGCGCCCAGAACTCGACCCGTACTTTGGTTAAAAAGCGAGCCATTCCACCAGGTACTTCGTACGGGATTGTGCCAATCTACACCGGCCTCGTTGTCTTCGGGCATCCACCAGAATAATCCGGTAACGCTGGCATGATTGTTCAGAAGTGCTATCAGGTCGGAGGCGAATTTAGCCTGTCCTTGTTCGGTGAGCGGCCATACGGAAGTAAAGTTTTTCTTGCTTCCGGGTAGTTGCCATTGTGAGCCGTAGCCGGTTTCGACAATCATAATTTTCTTCGACGGATGGTTGGTTTCAAGCCTCGTAAGAACGCTGTTCAAGGTAGAAAGCGAGCCGTGATAATCGGGATAATAACTAAGTCCGATGATGTCGTAGTCGTCCGTATAACTTTTTAGCGTATTATAGAATGCCGGTACGTTGTCGGCGAAGCTCATCTCGGTATGCACAACGATTTTCGCTTCCGGGCATACTTCTCTGCAAGCTCTGATGGCGGCTTTCAGATATCGTGCGAAGTTTTCGAAAGTTCCCGAGCCATAGTTTGCGCCGGTAGGATAGCATCTTCCGGTGGGCCAAAGCATACCGTAGGTTATCTCGTTGCCCGGCTGGATGAAATCGGGTGTTGCGCCGGCTACCACGAGATGTTGCAGGGTGGATTTTGTGTAGCTGTACACCTTGTCGACTAGTTCGGTGGGCGATGCGCTGGTCCAATCTACTGGTACGGCATGTTGCCCGGGGTCGGTCCAGGTGTCAGAGTAGTGGAGGTCGAGCATAAACTTCTGTCCGGTATATTTGATTCGTTTCCCGAGTGCGGTTACATAATCCAAGTCTTGCACGGCACCTTCGGCCCGTTTTTCGGCCGGTGCCTTCGATGGGTCGACGAACAATCGAACTCGTTGTGCATTCCATCCCTGTTGGGCCAGGAAGGGCAGAAGCGCGGGAATGGCATTCCCGGATGCATCGTAGTATTTTGCACCCTTTTGCTCGTAGGACGGTAGAAGCGAGATATCGCCGCCCACAAATTTCTGGGCAACAACGGGGAGTGATAACATAAGCGTCGCCCCAATCATAATATTCTTGATGATGTTCATAATAAGTTTGTTTGTAGATTTTGTGAGTGCGACAAAGTTAAGTCTAAAATCCTTGACACTAATCACGAAGAAATCCAGATAGCCCACTTATCGTCTGATATGAAAAATATTTCTGCCATTTGGTTCTACCTTCGCCAACCTAATCAAACGTTTTATTCAATGAGCAAAGAAAAATTTTTTGGTATGATGGGCTGGGTAGGCATGGCCACATCGGTTATGATGTATATTTTTTATTTTCCGCAGATTCAGAATAATCTCGCCGGCCATAAAGGCACGTTCATTCAGCCATTCATGGCCGGAATAAACTGTACCCTTTGGGTTGCCTACGGTTTGTTTAAGGAAAAGCGCGACCTCCCGCTTGCAATTGCCAATACTCCGGGTATAATCTTCGGTTTTGTTGCCGCGTTTACGGCTTTATAGGTTCGGTTGTCGATATATTGGGTTAGTTCGTCCTTTCATCAGGAGAACGCCCCCCAAGGGATTTGGCCGTCTTTTTACCAGGAGAACAGAAATACGACCGTATTTGGGGTATATTTCAAAAGAGCGGAGCAAAATACGACTGTATTCGGGTCGTATTCTGCTCCGTTTCTACCTTTTATATATTATAGGCACTATTTCCGCACCTATTTTGTTCATATTCTATCTCACAATTTCCTTGCGTGTTGTGCCGTCGCTCATCTTGACGATGTTAACACCTTTCTGCGGAGCGGAGAGGCGAATGCCGTTGAGTGTGTAGCGGGCTACTTCGATGGCATCGCTATGAACCGACGAAACAGAGGTGGTTACGCTGGCCGTGAGATTGTCTATTACGCAATAGGCCGGGGTGTTAAGACCGTACTGTCCCGTATCGGAACCGGTGAACGAGAAGCGCAACGTTGAAACCTCGCCGAAGTCGCTTAGGTCTACCCATCGCCAGTTGTTTATATAGACGAGCGAACCGTAGACCACCTCGGCCAACATTATTTCTTTCTTGACTTCACTGCGGTCGGCCTTCACTCCCGTGACGGTTACTTTGAAGAAGTCGCCTTCCTGTTTTAGTGCCTTTGCATAGCTGTCGCCTTTGGTGAAACTGTTCTTCGAATAGGCCGAGTTGGTGATGTAGAAGCCGTTTACTTTAGTGCCGGGGTCGACGCTGATGCTATCCATCGAACCATATACCACACAGAAGTTGGAAGAGCCGCTATATCCGCCGCCAACTACATTATTGTATTGGTCGGGCGTGAGATTGTTGAAGGCGGTTTCGGTTCGGTTGGAAATAGCAAAGCCAGACCATGCGGGATAGGATGGTGTGTAGCTCTGTGAGAAACGGAACGGGCCTTGTTTGAAGTCGCAATAATATCCCTTTGCACCATAGTTATTAAATTCTCGAGAGGTTTCGCGGCCGATGTAATATCCGTCGGCATTGAGAGTAACTCCTTCGATGTTTTCAAAATCGGCCACGACGTTTTGGGCCGATGCTGTTAGCGCCGCAACCATTGCGAGCGCGAGTGTTGTGTAGATTTTCTTCATTTGCTTTTTATGTTAGTTTAAATAATGTAAGTCTTTTGCCCCGCGCACTTCGGTCGACGTCTCACCGAGCCATCCGCATACCTGGTTCTGGGCGTTGTATACACGAACGAAATCAATCTGGTCAAGGTGCACAGGATTGCGATGCGAGTCGATAGCCCAGTCGATATCGAATGACGAGCCTTCATCGGTTGGCAGGTTATCGACATAGCCGAATCGGAAAGCCGATAATACCCAGAACGAGTTCCGATAACCGTTCCGTGGCAAGAGAGTTCCCTCGAACGTGAGCTGGCCGTGCAGCCACATCGGGAAATATTCCTGCTTATGAAATTCGTTCCGCGGAACGGTGCCCGATACGCCACGACTGTCGGTCCAGGGGATGTCGCGCATCGGATTTTCGGTGTATGTTATCCGATAGCCGAACGTCACCTTGCCTACACTGTCGGTATCGGCACTTCCTTTGAGCTCGAACCACTGGTCGTCTGGTAATCCGTTTCGGTTCTCATCTTTCGACACCATCACTATGCCCGGCTCGCTGGCGCCCACCATGGCATTCCCCTTGATGAGAAGGTCAGGCTCGCCTGATATGTTGCGAATTGGGTGGTCGAAGTGGAAAGTTATATAACCGCCGAATCCGCCAAGGCTTATCATACCGTCGAATCCGCCCTTCAGCGTAGCAGTGCACTTCTTGAGAACAGAGTCCACGTTGTCGTCGGCGTCGACAGCAGGCAATACGTTAATGAACTGACCGGGCGCAGGCACATATTCGTCGACTGCACTGATATAGGCCGAACCCGACGCGGGCGGAACTACCGACGGAACATCTACCTTACGCTCCGCGAAGCAGGCATGACCGGGAATATCGCCCGTCCTGACGCTCCATTTATATGCTCCCTGTTGGTCGAAGCAAAACAGTCGACCACTCGAAACATAATTCGTTGCATCCATTACGTATATATTACCGTTGGAGGCGTCGACAATCACTCCATAAGGCGTTTGCACTGATTCGCCGGCAGGCATATGGGCCAACTGGCGAGTCAGGATTCTGCTAGTGCGGATGTCGATGACTCCAAGTTCCTTTTCGTTCTGATAGACGAGCGAATCGCCAAGAAAGTCGAAATCGGTCACAGGAATATCGAACATGCTCTCCACCCTGTCGTTGGAAATCTTGTAGAGTCGCGATGGCGTCGAAGCATAATCTCCCCTCGACGAAACCCACACATTGCCGTGCTTGTCAGTACGAAGTCTGAACAGATTAGGTGCCACATCAATCTCGCCGTTCACTTTGAACGTTCGCAGGTCGATGATACTCACCCGGCGGTCGTAGGCCATTCCTTGCATGGGGTTATATCCGCCGCTGTTTGCAACATATAGTTTGTTTCCTACGACGCAAATCTCTTCAGGCTGATAGCCCACGATACAGCGGTCAACTACGCGTAACGAAAGTGTATCGATTTTATATATCGCACCAAGTACGCTCTTTGAATTTATCCGGCCAACATACGAACTCACGTAGCGAATCCATCCTTAAAAGCCATATATCTGCAATTGGGTACCTCCACCCGCCCGCGGCTTACGGCAGTTCGTGCATCAGTCACTTCTACCTTGTTCGACTGGTTAACTACAATCCACAAGCTACCGCCATATACTTTAATATCGTTGCCCACATCGCCAAGTTCCATGGCCTCTCGAGGATTACGTGAAGGATAGATGTTACGGGAATAAACACCGGTCGAAAAGTCGAGATAGTCGAGCGTAGCTTTATTCGACCCCATATTTCCTTCGTTAAGCACATAAAGTCCGGTATGCTTGCTGGCAATTGGCCCACCCGTGTCGTTATGCTCCGGGCGCACTACTATTTCGTCGTCGCGACAGCCGGCAATACTTATCATCGTCAGCGCGATGGCTACAACGAGAATCGCTCCCGAGGTTCGGCTAGCCACGATTTTATAGTTCATTTTATACATGTAATCAAGTAATGTATCCAACTCTAACATTATATTCATCTCCTGAAAGAACCAACAAACTTCCTATCGTTTCTCTTCCACGAAGACCGTGCAAAACTACTTTGATTTTTCATCATCTCTTGCGTACGAAAGGCGGAATGCTTTCCACTACTGTTCTAAATCAAGAATATATAAGCCCATTTTTGCTCAATCGAATTGATTGATATACCTTTGCCGCCATGAGTTTCGAACCTACCTTTTATTATAGCAATAATACGGCGCGAGAGAATTTCACTTCTCCCGTATTTTTTAACGCTATATCCTTGCATGGTTCGGAAAAAGTGCTAACACACACA
>NZ_BAKH01000067.1 GCF_000614105.1 Prevotella micans DSM 21469 = JCM 16134 | reverse complement strand
TTTTTCGTACTTACATCGCGTGCAACGACCCGGCAGAGACTATTTTTTCGACTTACACTGCGTGCAAGTACCCGGCAGAGACTATTTTTTCGACTTACACTGCGTGCAAGTACTCCGGCAGAGACTATTTTTTCGACTTACACCGCGTGCAAGTACTCGGCAGAGATTATTTTAGATGTTACATCTGATGCAACCGTCCGAAATCATTGATTTTCTCCTGCTTGCATACTATGTAATACACGGAATCAAAGATTTCAGCATTGCAACAACTGTTACGAAGAGTTGGAGTATCAGCATTCCACCTTTTTATATATATATGATAATCCTTCTAAACGAGGTCAAGGTCGAGAGAATCAATTAGAGTTTGAACGGACTTGTAGTTTTGCTTTAGTTTTTTGAGTTCTTGATGAGGTGTGAGCATCGGTTTTATTTCGTCGTGAAGAACCAGTCGGAAGTCAACCTTAATGTTGCCGTTGTGCAGATACTCGGCCATTGTGGCGCGTATACGACCTTTAATTGATAGAATTTCTTCTAGAAGAATCTTATTTTCGGCCAGCACTTCGATGTTCGGATATTCGGTTATACGAGGTGTTAGATTCTTCATCCTTTGAGCTAGTCCGGCGTTGGTTCGAGCAATTCGGGTGCACATTGCACGCCATTGGGTGGCGAGGTCTTGTGGAGTGAAGTGGCTGTCTTCGTCTTTATTGATAATTTCGGGTTCGAGAGTTTGTTGTTGCGCGGGTTTATTGTCGTTCAACACGTTTTTGAACGACATGCCAATGGTTCCCAAACTGAGTTTCGGCTGGACTTGTTGGGCCTGTTCGAGTTGCTCTGTCTTTTGGGTTTTAGTACGGCTCACCCCGGTTACCTGCTGAACCGGTTTCGGCTGAACCTTCTCAATTATATTCTTAAACAGGATTTTCAATCTTCTAGGGCTACGCCCCGCGACAGGGTCGTCGTCCTTCTGAGTTATCTGAGCAATCTCGATTAGAGTTAGTTCAACGAGAAGTCGCTTATTCGAACTCTGCCTGTATTCCACATCACAACGATTCATAATCTGCAGAGCTTTATATAGAAAAAGTGTCGGAGCGTGTTGAGCCTGCTGCTGGAATTTTTGTTGTTGCTGGGCGCTCACTTCGAGTAGCGAGATGGTTTGGGGGTCTTTCGCCATAAGAACATTCCGCACATGTCCTGCCAATCCGTTTACGAGATGTGCACCGTCGAATCCCTTTCCAATAATATCGTTGAGGAGCACCATTATTTCAGGCACTTTATTCTCGAGCGCTAAGTCGATAATCCGGAAATAATTCTCAGCATCGAGCACGTTCAAGTCTTCCATAACCTTTTGATAGGTTAAGTTGCCCTGTGAAAAACTCGCAGCCTGATCGAATATCGAGAGGGCGTCGCGCATTCCTCCGTCGGCTTTTTCGGCAATCATAGCCAGAGCCGGTTCTTCGAACTGAATATTTTCGCACTGAGCCACTTCTTTGAGGTGGTTGATTATATTCTGCACCGTCATTCGCTCGAAATCATAGATTTGACATCGCGAAAGAATAGTTGGCAGAATTTTGTGTTTCTCGGTTGTTGCAAGAATAAATATCACGTGTTTAGGCGGCTCTTCGAGCGTTTTCAGGAAGGCGTTGAAAGCAGCTGTAGATAGCATGTGAACCTCGTCGATGATGAAAACCTTGTAATGCCCCACCTGCGGCGGAATACGCGTTTGCTCCATGAGGGTTTTTATGTTTTCAACAGAGTTGTTACTTGCCGCGTCAAGTTCGAAGATGTTATAACTTCGATTTTCGTTAAATGCTTTACAGCTTTCACACTCGTTGCACGCTTCGCCTTCAGCATCTGGATTCTCACAGTTTATGGTCTTGGCAAAAATTCGCGCGCATGTGGTTTTTCCCACACCCCGCGGACCACAAAACAAATAGGCATGCGCCAGTTTTCCGCTCTTAACTGCGTTACGGAGAGTTGTAGTGAGAGCTTCCTGACCGACAACCGAGCTGAATGTCATCGGGCGATATTTGCGCGCCGATACAATATATTCGTCCATAATAATTAATGATTTTCTGATTGTTTCGGCGCAAAGGTAGCACATTACAAGGCGCTGGAACACATTATGAAATCAAAAAGGAGTTGTTAAAATCAAAAGGTATAAGAAAATCTATTTTATAAAGTTTTCTGTTTTTATTCATGATGCTTTACCTTTGCGACATCTACAAACAACGAGTGCAAGCCAACAAACAACATAAATCACTATATTGAATTCCAATGGGTAAGTTGTATACCGTTGGGAAATTGTGAGGAACGTTGTCCAGGCTTTTTTATATGCACAGTTTCGTGAATAATATTTTTTTAATAACAAACCAAACTTAGATCCAAACCAAGATGAAGAAAAGAAAATTATTCATCGCAATCGGTCTGCTCATTGGAACAGGCTGCTTTGCACAGAGTGCGTCCGAAATTACAATCAAAAGTAATTCTGGCAACAAGACCTATAAGGTTAGTGAGTTGAAAAACATTGCTATCGAAAACGGCGGACTGAAAGTCAACCGAATAGGAAAGGCAGCAGAATCTTTCAGCTTCGACGACATCAAGGACATTTCGTTCAACGTTGTTTCGGGTATAGAAGAGACTCCCCTACCCGCCTCGAATCTGAGCATTTATTCGCCAGCTAACAGCAATGTTATCTATGTTAAAGCTACGAAGCCGGTAAACGTTACGAAGTTGCAGTGTTCAGCACATCGGGCGAAACCGTTTTGCGTAACAGCAACTGGAAAGGCGAACCCGTGAACATCGGTAGCTTGGCCAAAGGCGTTTATGTATTCAAGATTAATAACACGACATTTAAATTCAGAAAGTAAGAAACCATGAAGAAATATCTACTCCTCCTACTTGCCGTTTGCCAAGGAGTGGCAGTTATGGCACAGCAACCAACATCCTACAAGATGAAGGTGACATTGAAATCCGGAGAAAAAATTGTGATGCTCACCGAAGACATCGATTCGCTCACTTTTGCCGACTACGACAAAGTGAAGGTTAATCTTTCAGAGCGTTTCGTTACATCTTCAACCGTTGCAGTGAACATCGAACTGCAAGAAAACAGCAAGCGTTTCTATGCGCTATGCCTCCCTGCTTCGCAGCAAATTCCCGAGAATCAGCTCAAGGATTATATCCTAGCCCACAAAACCGTGGAAAAGGAAACATCCTATAAAAAATCGTTCGACATGCTACAACCCGAAACCGAATACACCGTTTATGCATTGGCTTTCGACATAAACGACGTTCCGAGCGAGGTTAGTAAAATCACACTCAAAACCGGTAAGGTAGAAGACGACGAGCTCACTATAAAAGTAAACTCAGTAACACGCAGAACCGTTGATTTCTCGGTTAAGCCGAAAAATCCGAACACGAAGTTCTACACTCTCTGCTCCGGTCTTGATAAATATTACAAAGATTGCGACGAGCGCGAAAACCATGGCGATGTGGTCAAGCACTATATTGCCATGTGGACCTATTTCGCCTCCATGTATGGTGGAACATGGCAAAGTTTGATGAATAACGACCTCAAATCAGGCGTTTTCCAAGATGTACAGGGTCGTTTGCGCTGGAATGACGACCAGATGATTGTTGCATTCGGAATGAATGAAGACGGCACACTGAGCACTCCGGTCTACACGAAGAACTTCAAGACACAAGCTCCTACGCCGTCCACCAACCAGATTAAACTTGAAATCAAATCAGTGGCCTATCGCAAAGTGATACTCAAAGCCACCACTACCAATAACGATAGCTATTATCTCGGTGTGCAACCGGCCAGCTATGTCGACAGATTCTCAAGTCGCGAGGAAATGATAAACCACCTCTGCTACGAGTCGACAGTAGAAAACCAGAACTTCAACGGCGACACCGAAACCGAGTTCAATCCCTTTAAACCCGATCAAGATTATTATGCAATAGCCGTCGGACTGGATGACAACGCCCCCTCAACCGCGCCTATCGTTATAAAATTCCATCATCCTGCCAAAAACTAACCCCTCGTGTAATTGATGAAAACAATTCAAAAGAAAAGACAAATGAAAAAGATTATAGTTTTAGCAATGGCTGCATTGGTTTCAACTGTATCGTTTGCCCAGACAGACAACAATGAAATCATACGCATACACAAAAAGGACAACACGCAAAAAGGCGTACTCCTCAATCAAATCAGTAACATCACCTTCGAGAAAATTGAAAAGCTCGAAATGACAGTTGATGTAGAAACTGTCACCGATAAGGAAATGATAATTGACTTCCAAATGCCCGCAAAGTGCAAAAAATGGTATCTCAAAATTTCGAACGAAGAACTAACCGGAACCGAATCCGAAATCAGAAAAAATATCATCGAAGCACATAACAATGAGTTTACCTCCGGACAGTATCTGAAGTTTCAGAATGTTACTCCGTCGACCGACTATTATTTTTACATGCTTTTGTTCGACGAAGACGACATGCCTGCAGGTATAACAATGAAAAAAGTCACTACTCCCGCAGCTCCCTAAATAGCAGGCCCACAACGGGAAAAACATACTAATTGTCTCCAACTGCTGAAAAAATCATTTGGTGACTCACAGCTCCAAAGTGAGCAGGTGCTCCGAAGCCTAAAAACTTCGCGAGCACTTTTTTTGTAAACTAAGCACAAGCATTATTTAATGGAAAGAATATCCAATTAAGCCAATAAGTCGCAAAACAAATTTGCATCGACCTCGCAGGATACCTGCAAAAGCAAAATAAATTTACATACCATACCGTAGTTCCAGTTGGAGCCGGATGTACGATAGGTTTTTATATCGAGTTCGCGGTAATTCTGTAACTTTGCGTGCGGTCGTTAAGACCATAATCACCATCCTATAAAACAGAAAATAAAATGCTAGTAGACTACAGAAAAGTAAACATATACCAAGACGAACGTAGGGTATTGAAAGACGTAGATTTCCAAGTGAACAACGGCGAGTTATATATCTCATCGGCAAAGTGGGATCGGGTAAGAGTTCGCTGCTGAAAACAATATATTGTGAGCTTGACCTTGACCGGGATGATGTCGAGAAAGCCGAAGTGCTGGGACATTCGCTCACGCCTATAAAACGAAGTCATGTTCCGTCGCTGCGCAGGCAGATGGGCATAATCTTCCAAGACTTCCAGCTACTGCACGACCGCACGGTGCAGAAAAATCTAGAATTTGTGCTCAAGGCAACCGGGTGGCAAAATAAAGCCGAAATGGACCAACGCATCGACGAAGTACTGCATGAAGTAGAAATGGTTGAAAAGACTCACAAAATGCCCAGCGAACTTTCGGGCGGCGAACAACAACGCATTGCTATCGCACGCGCACTGCTCAACAAACCGAAGATGATTATAGCCGACGAGCCGACAGGAAATCTCGACCCGGAAACAGCAGCAAATATTGTTCGGATTCTGAAAACGGCAAGCAACGACGGAACAGCCGTCATCATGTCGACCCACAATATTCACCTGCTCAAACAATTCCCCGGCGAAGTTTATCGGTGCAAGAACGGTGAATTCCATCGAGTAACTAGCAGCCATGACACCGATGACCTGATTGAAAACGATTCGATTAACGAATAAGCACACACCAGTCAAATAAATGAAAGTAATGAAGTTCGGAGGCACCTCAGTTGGCTCTCCGGCACGAATGAAAGAAGTAGCCCGGCTCGTGACCCAAGGTGGCGAGCCGGTTTTTGTGGTGCTTTCGGCCATGAGTGGCACAACAAACGAGCTAGTCGAAATGTCGAATCGGCTCTACAAGAAAAACACTGAAGGCGCCCACGAAATAATCGATAATCTCGAACAGAAATATCTTGTCCACATCAACGAGCTCTATTCCACGGAAGAATACAGACATGCTATGCGCCTGTTTCTAAATGAAAGAATGAACTATCTGCGCTCGTTCACTGACGACCTCTTCACATCGTTTGAAGAAAAAAACATCGTAGCGCAAGGCGAGATTCTTTCAACCACAATGATTACAAATTTCCTTTGCGAACAGGGTATTAAGGCCGCGCTGATTCCTGCGCTCGATTTTATGCGAACAGATAAGAACGCAGCCCCCGACCAGTTCTACATAAAAGAAAAACTTGCGACGATAATGACCAGACAGCACGACAAGCAAGTTTACATAACACAAGGATTCATCTGTCTGAACGCTTATGGCGAGGTCGACAATCTGCAGCGAGGCGGATCAGATTACACTGCATCGCTCGTTGGAGCCGCTCTGCCTGCCGACGAAATTCAGATTTGGACCGACATCGATGGTATGCACAACAACGACCCTCGCGTGGTTGAAAACACCGCTCCCGTTCGCCAGTTACACTTCGAGGAAGCCTCCGAACTGGCCTTCTTCGGAGCGAAGATTCTTCATCCAACCTGCGTTCAGCCGGCAAGCGTGGCAGGCATTCCCATAAGGCTCAAAAACACCATGCAACCCAACGCTCCGGGAACGATAATAAACAATCATCTTGAGCACGGTAAGGTCAAGGCCGTAGCAGCGAAAGATAACATCATTGCCATAAGGGTGGAATCGAGTCGTCGACTAGGTTCGGCGAGTTTCCTACGCAAAGTGTTCGAGGTGTTCGAAAGCTATCAAACACCCGTCGACATGGTTGCAACCAGCGAAGTGGGCGTATCGATGACTATCGAAAACACAAATCGACTGAACGATATACTCGACGAGCTAGGCAGCTATGGCTCCGTAAGTGTCGAAAGAAACATGTGCATAGTTTGCGTGGTGGGCGATCTAAACCGAAACACCCTCGGAAACATAGCCCTCATAACAACCGCGATACAGAGAATACCAGTACGAATGATTAGCTATGGCGGCAGCGACTACGCCATTTCGTTCCTCATCAGCCAGGATGATAAGGCCGAAGCACTGCGGTCGCTTTCGAAAGTATTGTTCCAAAACAAAGAATCATGACAGACCTTTATAATTTCCTATTCGAAAACATAACCCTGGGCAACGCCGTTCTGGACGGCCTAACCATTCTTATTCTGGCAGTAACACTTTTGATTGCGCTACTGTCATGTTTCCTCAACCCATTCTTCCGAGCCGGAGTCCGAGCCGAAGAAGAAACTCCTGCCCCAGCCCGGCCATTGTCGATTGTTCTCACGCCAATCAACGACGCCATCGTGCTTGAGAAGAATCTGAAACACTATCTCGAGCAAGATTATCCCGAGCCTTACGAAGTGATTGTTGTAGCCCCGCAGGAAGACAAGGAAACGGCCGACATCCTGAAAAGATATGCCTCGAATCCGAAGCTCTACACAACATTCGTACCGCAATCGTCGCGCTACATGAGTCGCAAGAAACTCGCCATTACACTAGGTGTCAAAGCCGCAAAACACGAGTGGGTTGCGATGGTCGACATAGCCTGCCATCCGCAATCATCAGCCTGGCTCGCATCGCTCGTCGCCCATTGTCACGACGGGAAGAACCTCGTGGTAAGCCACACGAAATACGACTACGACACGCCCGACTTCCGTCGCTTCGAGCGCATATACACCGACCTCTACGTTCAGCGCGAATATCGTTCCGGACGACCCTACCGATGCACCGACGGCGCCCTGCTGTTCCGCAAAAACGAATTCATAGACGAAGAAGGATTCCGCGGAGACCTAAAATATCTGCGAGGAGAGTTCGACTTCATGGTCAACAAATACGCCAAACGCCACTCGCTCGCCATCGACACATCCGACGACGGAACACTCATCGAAGAAACTCCAACCGATAAAGAATGGCGCAACCGACACCTTTTCTACATGGAGAATCGTAAACACCTCGAACGCAGTCTCCGCCATCGAATCCGATTCAACTTCCACCAAATAGCCATGCGCCTCGGTTATCTCTCCGTCTCGGCCGCCCTAGCTTTCGCCATCCTAACAGAACGATGGATACTCGCTGCCGGAGTCGGAATCATCATGTTGCTCATCTTCATCATCAGAACCACCATTGCCCGCAAAGCAATCGAGCGTGCCGACGAAAGCATCCCAGCCGGAAAAATTGTACCCTACGAATTGCGCATCCTCTGGCACAACATCGCCTGCATGGTCAGATACAGACGTGCCGACAAGAACGACTTCATATCGCATAAAATCTAAAACATGCGCATCCTTCACTACATCGACAAAATCGAGCCCGGCAATTTACTCTCCGACCATCTGCTTCACCAGGTCGAAATAGAAAACTCTATAGCCAACTCGAAAATCGCCTGCCGGAAGGATAAATTCTCTAAGATTCTCAAAGAATTTCAGCCCGACATCGTGAACATCCACACCTGTTGGCAACACGCGAGCGCCCGACGAGCAAATCGAGCCCGAAGCCAAGGAGCAGCCGTGATTATTTCGCCCCACTGGGAACTATCCGAACTTAGCCGAACAACCGAGCGTTACATATCCAAATTCTTCAAGACACAGCTCTATCAACGCCGAATGATTCGGCAGGCCGACGCCCTTCTCGTCTCATCGGAACACGAACGCACCCAACTCCACAAACTCGGCTGGAACAAGCGTATCGACGTCATCCCCGCCCCCGTTTTCCACCACCACATAAGCGACAAAGAAACCATCGAACAACTGGCCGCATTCCAACAAAAAATCAGCGACACCCGCTACCGGTTATCCATGACACCCAAAGAACTCCAAGCCGTGACCAGTCTACTACACGCCGGAATAATTGAATCGGAAATGAAACTCGACGAAAATCGACTCAAAACTCTCCGCAACCTCCTACCCGACCAGTGGAAACGCATAATGCTCTTCGCAGCCGACGAAGAAATTGCCGACATCATCGCCCTCGGAGCCCACCGCCTCCACCTCCAGACACCCGACATTACCCGCGTAAACCGCTATCCCCTTCGCCACAGCAAGCAACGCGGTTCGCTCAACGACGAAAGCCTAAACATCGAAAATCCATTCATCAAAGAACGCCTCGAAGACATCACCCTCGACCACGAAACCAACATAAACAGCATAGCCACAATGCTCATAAACGCCAAACGGCTCATCCGCAAACGCCGATTCTCCCTACGCCACCTCTGCGACCTTTACAGAGCCGTGCGCTATCTCGATTACGACGAGTACCGCCTCAAAAAAACACTCTCCAAAATGATGATTCTCCGGTTCGCCCAACGAATCACCAGTATCCTCGCCAGCGAACTCCTTCTCGAAGAAGGTTTCATGCCCCTCATCCCCCGTAACGACCGCAAAACAACCCACATCAAAAGGATTATGTCAATCGTCTAACCCGAAAGAATCAACTCGGGCGCCAGCCGCATACAGGGATAGCCCCGTGTCTGTCCGATACTCCTGCCAATTCGGTCTATCGACCGCATAACATATCTTCGTCTTGTTCGGACGTGGTATTAATTCTGTACTGTTCGAATGGGCGGACAGACACGGGGTCTGTCCCTACATGCATCCTATCGGCCGAGCGGGAGTCCAACCTAAACCAAGGTCTCGTAATACTTTCAGCGCCACAAAAACTTTCTCCGAAAGCGAGCCCCAGTATTCTTTCCTTCAATTTCCTGTATATAAAACCGAGTCAACTTCTCGAGCATCTAATCCACACCCATTTGAAACCCAGCCGCAGATTCTATAGCATTATCATAGTCCTATTATAATGTAAAAACAAATTATTTCATCTATCATATTACTACGATGGTGTAAAAACAAATTTATTACATCATCGTAGCGCTATTTTGATGCGTAAATAAATTAGATGCATCATCGTAGCACTATTTTGATGCATTAATAAATCAGATGCATCATCGTAGTGCTATTTTGATGCGTAAATAAATTAGATGTCATCATACGTAAGTGCTATTTGATGCATTAATAAATCAGATTATCATCATACTATGTATTTGA
>NZ_BAKH01000068.1 GCF_000614105.1 Prevotella micans DSM 21469 = JCM 16134 | reverse complement strand
TGTAACTCACGGCGGCAAAGATATAGGAATCAATTTAATTAGGCAAAACTTAATCTATCTTCTTGATTTGGAACAAGAGGTTGTAATGTTATATTAACCCAAATTGGCCATAGGCAATGAGCTCTGACTAGTTATGGAGTTTTGTACTACCTTTGCGCGGCTGATATAATAGGAAGTTTTATATCGCTCAGGAAACATTTATAATAAAGGATTCAAACAAACACAAAATGGAAAATATGAAAAGAATATTCGCCAGGAAATTGCTCAACATCAAAGCCATAAAATTGCAGGTGAACGAACCTTTTACATGGGCCAGCGGATGGAAATCGCCTTTCTATTGCGACAATCGTAAGGCGCTATCACATTATGACATCAGAACCTTCGTGAAACTCGAACTCTCGCACGCTGTTCTGTCGGAATTTCCGCAAGCCACAGCTGTTGCCGGCGTCGCCACCGGAGCAATTGCGCAGGGGGCTCTCGTGGCTGATGAATTGGCTATGCCTTACGCCTATGTGAGACCGAAACCGAAAGACCACGGAATGAAAAACCTCATCGAAGGCGAATTGCCCAAAGGTGCACGAGTGGTTGTGGTGGAAGATTTGATTTCAACCGGCGGCTCGTCGCTAAAAGCCGTAGCCGCTCTTCGCGAGGCTGGATATGAAGTGGTGGGAATGGTGGCATCCTACACATACGGATTCGCTGTGGCCGAAAAGGCTTTCAAGGAAGCCGGCGTGCGATTGGTTACGCTCACCGATTATGAACAGGTGGTGGCCGAAGCCGTGAAAACAGGATATATTTCGGCCGATGATGTTCGTCAGCTCGACACTTGGCGAAGCGACCCGGCAAACTGGATGGGAGGAATGGCCGAATGAGCAAGTTCGAAAGTAAGGTTAAACCGATAGCCTATCCGCAAAGTAGCGTTTACAAAATGTTGAGCGATCTGAAAAACCTAGAACGCGTGAAAGAACATATGCCCGAGGATAAACTCAACGATTTGTCGTTCGACAGCGAAACAATAACCATAAATGCAAATATGATAGGGCGTATTTCGATGCGTGTCGTGGAGCGTGAGGAACCTAAAATGATTAAGTTCGAAAGCACAGAGTCGCCCGTCTCGTTCACGCTGTGGATACAGGTTGTTCCGGTAGGCAATGATGCCTCAAAAATGCGTCTCACCATCGATGCCGATATTCCGTTTGTTGCACGCGCAATGGTGTCGGGACCGCTGCAAGACGGCCTCGAGAAAATTGCCGACCTCCTGGCAGCTATCTCCTACGAAGAATGAAAAAAATAACGGTTTTTCTGCTCGCCCTTACATTGCTCGCCGGATGCGGAGAGAATAGTGGCTATGAGTTCAGCGATTATCATTGCAATCTAGTGCTCGACAATAGCAAACACCTCGACGCCACGCTTGCCACGGCCATGGACGTTTTCGCACCCGGTGTGTTCTGCACAATAGGCTATATATATAAAGGTGGAAACTATTACACTTTCCGCAACAACCATGGGCTTGTGTCGGAAAAACCATTCAATGGAATCGACCTGCGCCTGCAAAATAACCTACGCGTAGGACAGAATAACGGGCTTATCGTAGGATTTGGTAATCTGGACAACCCTCCTCAGTTCTTTGCCTACGACCAGCAATGCCCCAATTGTTTTTCGCTCAATACCATTCCAATGCGCTCCTATCCGTTAGTAGTCGACAACCTTGGTATAGCGCGCTGTAGCAACTGTCGTAGGGAATACAATCTCAACACCGGAGGTAACATAATAACCGGCCAGCGTGGTCGCCCGCTCATACGCTATCGCGCATCAACCAGCGGAGTACATGGTATTCTGAAAGTTTATTAATTAAACAAAGCTTTTGAGGGTTGGCTTTTAAGAATTATCTTTGCAAGCACATTGCCGCAATGGTGGAATTGGTAGACACGAGGGACTTAAAATCCTTAGCCATACAACGGCTGTGCGGGTTCGAGTCCCGCTCGCGGCACAATTAACCTAACCGAAACTCTGATGAAACGAATCCTTCCTTTAATCTTTTTCTCCCTCTTGTTTTTTTCTTGCAGAAATAGCAATGGATTCTTCAAAATGGAAGGCCGATTGCTGCACATGAACCAAGGAGAGCTCTATTTATACAGCCCCGACGGCGTAATCGAAGGATTAGATACCATTAAAGTTGAGGCCGGTCGGTTCGCATTCCAGATTCCATGTGAAAAAGAAGGTACACTCGTGGTTGTTTTCCCGAACTTCTCGACACAACCTATTTTCACCGAACCTGGCGAAGAGGTGAATGTGAAGGCCGATGCGTCTCACCTCAGAGAAATAGAAGTGAAGGGCACTGAAGCCAACGAACTAATGTCTGATTTCAGAAAACAGGTGGCATCGGTTTCACCACCCGAAGAGCGCAAGTTTGCCGAACAGTTCGTGAAAGACCATCCTGAATCAATTGTTAGCCGCTACATCGTAAACAGATATTTCATACTCAACTCAACGCCAGATTATAAACTTGCTCTCAACTTGATTAAGGAAATGCAAACGGCGCAACCCGACAATTGGGAGCTAGAAAGAATGAAACGCCAGCTTCGTACAATGAAAAATGCAACCGTCGGCTTGAATCTACCACAATTCACCGTCAAAACACTCGGCGGGAAAACTATTACTGGCAACGAACTACGGCGCAATCACATGGTTATAATAAATGTGTGGGCATCGTGGGATTATAATAGTCTCGAAATGCAGCGCACCCTCAACGAAGCTGCACGGAAAGGTTATGCTACTGTACTGGGAATAAGCATTGATGCCAGTCCGAAGGATGTTAGACGGCTTCTGAAAGCCGACGATATAATCTTTGAAAACGTGTGCGACGGTCAGATGCTCGACGGTAAACTGCTTCAAACGCTCGGCCTAACAACCATGCCTGATAACATCGTCGTGAAGAATGGTAAAATTACCGAGCGTCGTGTTACAGCCAATACTATTCGCCAACGCATAAACAACCTCTAAAGAAACACCTATGCTTGTAAAAACATATTGTGCTGCAGTGAACGGAATGGAAGTAACAACCGTGACCGTTGAAGTGAGTCTTACCCGCGGAGTGATGTTCCATCTCACCGGCTTGGCCGATGTTGCTGTGAAAGAAAGTCACGACCGAATAACATCCGCTCTCCAGAACAACGGATTTAAGTTTCCAATCGCCGACATCACAGCTAATCTAGCACCCGCAGATCTCAAAAAAGAAGGTTCCGCATTCGACCTCCCACTTGCCATCGCTATCCTCGCCGCAAACGAAGATATACCCGCAACCAAGCTCGATAAATACATGCTTGTGGGTGAACTCAGTCTTGATGGCTCTCTCCAGCCCGTTAAGGTGCTTTGCCAATAGCCATCAAGGCTCGCGCCGAACATTTTAAAGGTCTGATAGTTCCGAAAGCCAATGAGCATGAAGCAGCCGTGGTTGATACGCTCGAGGTCTACGGGATGGAGAATATTTCACAGGTCATTAACTTCCTCAATGGAAGCTACGACGCCGAACCTTGCATAATCGATACTCGTAAGGAATTCTATGAAAACCAATATGATTTCGACCTCGACTTTGCCGATGTGCGCGGACAGGAAAACGTGAAGCGTGCCCTCGAGATAGCTGCTGCCGGAGGTCATAACATCATCATGATTGGGCCGCCGGGAAGTGGAAAAAGCATGATGGCTAAACGCCTCCCGTCCATCCTCCCGCCACTCTCGCTTTCCGAGAGTCTCGAAACGACACAGATTCATTCAATAGCCGGAAAACTCAAACGCAACAGCGGTCTTATCAACCAACGTCCCTTTCGCAGTCCGCACCATACTATTTCCGAAGTGGCCCTCGTTGGCGGCGGGGCCAATCCTATGCCGGGCGAAATAACCCTCGCGCATAACGGGGTGCTTTTCTGTGACGAACTTCCTGAGTTCAACAAACACACCCTTGAAGTGCTGCGTCAGCCGCTCGAAGACCGACAAATAACCATCTCGCGGGCGAAATATACAGTTTCCTATCCCTGTAGTTTTATGTTCGTGGCCAGCATGAACCCCTGCCCGTGTGGATACTATGGCGACCCTACGCACAATTGCGTTTGTTCGCCTGGACAGATTCACCGTTATCTCTCAAAGATTTCCGGGCCACTGCTCGATCGTATCGATATTCAGTGTGAAATTTCCCCGCTCCCGTTTGCCGACATATCGCAGGCTTCGCCCGGAGAATCCAGTCGCAATATCCGCGAACGTGTAATCACCGCCCGCGCTCTGCAAACCAAGCGTTTCGAGGAATACAAAAACGTGCACTGCAATGCCCAAATGAGTGAACGAATGATTCATCATTTTGCCGAGCCAGATTCCGATTCCATTGCACTCCTCCGTAATGCCATGGAGCGTCTCAAGCTGTCGGCACGTGCCTATAATCGCATTCTCAAAGTGGCCCGTACGATAGCCGACCTTGTTGGCAGTCCCACAGTTCTCTCTGAACATATAGCCGAGGCCATCAGTTATCGCAATCTCGACCGCGGTGATTGGGCCGAGCGCGGCATCCCCTGCTAGACAAATTACCCGAATAATCGATTAAGCTAAACACTTTCTGCCCTTTGCTTTGCATTGTGACCTATGCGGGCGGAACGCCCGCCGTGGGGATAGACCCCGAGGGAATGATTCGCTGTCCAAAATACATGCCTCGGCCGACAGGTCGCAAAGTGGACGGATGCCAATTCGGGCCAGAAGGGCCCGCATGTAGGGACAGACCCCGAGGGGTGATTTGCTGTCCGATACCCGCGCCGATACCCGCTCCAATTCGGTCTACCGACCGCAAAACATATTTCTGTATATGAATTCGGTTCTGCGAACCGTAGGGATGCGGACAGACACGGGGTCTGTCCCTACATGCGGGCGTTCCGCCCGAGTTGGCGCGGGCAAAGCCCGAAGTGGAATGGAACAATAAATCGCTCGCCCGAATAAGAAAACATATTGAAACAACCTTGCGGGAGTTCCGCAAGCGAGAAACCAAATGGTTTTGGCCTTGCGGAAGTTCCGCAAATGAGAAACCAAATGGTTTGGGCCCCGCGGAAGTTCCGCAAACAGGAAACCAAATAGTTTTAGCCTCGCGGAAGTTCCGCAGCTGAAAAACCAAATGGTTTGGGCTTCGCGGGAGTTCCGCAAACAAGAAACCAAACGGTTTGGGTCTTGCAACATCGTTGCAAACAAGAAACTAAACAGTTCGGGCCTTGCAACATCGTTGCAAACGAGAAACTAAACGGTTTGAGCCTTGCAACACTGTTGCAAACGAGAAACTAAACAGTTTGGGCCTTGCAATATCGTTGCAAACAGGAAACCAAACGGTTTGGGCCTTGCAACATCGTTGCAAACGAGAAACCAAACAGTTTGAGCCTTGCAACACTGTTGCAAACGAGAAACTAAACGGTTTGAGCCTTGCAACATCGTTGCAAACGAGAAACCAAACGGTTTGGGTCTTGCAACATCGTTGCAAACGAGAAACCAAACAGTTCGGGCCCTGCAACATCGTTGCAGACAAGAAACCAAACGGTTCTGCCCTTGCAACAATGTTGCAACGCTATCGAATAAAATATTTAGAGAATAATTATTTAATTCATTTTTAATCCATCAGAAAATGAATACGGAAAACAAAAAAGCCTGCATGCTCCGAGATGGATGCGTGCAGGTCTTATTTTTTTCTGGAATTGTAACCCCATTTAGAGGGGGGAGACGCGAAGCTAAACGCGCATGGCTCGCATGGCGTTTAGAACGGCTAGAAGCATAACGCCAACGTCGGCAAAGACGGCCAATCCCATTGAGGCCAGTCCGAACGTGGCAAGAACAAGTACGCCAGCTTTTATGCCGATGGCGAATACGGTGTTCTGCCGGGCGATGCTGATTGTGCGGCGAGAGATGCGAATGGCTTGCGATATTTTCGAAGGTTTGTCGTCCATTAAAACCACGTCGGCAGCTTCGATAGCGGCGTCGCTTCCCAATCCGCCCATGGCAATTCCCACGTCGGCGCGGGCTAGAACGGGTGCGTCGTTTATACCGTCGCCAACGAAGGCTAATCTTTCGGTGGGCAAATTGTTGCGCAATAATTTTTCAACATGTTCAACCTTATCGGTTGGTAGCAGTTCGGCATGAAATTCGTCTATCGCAAGAGCGTCGGCAATCTGTTTGGCAGATGCTTGTCGGTCGCCCGTTAGCATAACGGTTTTTTTCACTCCGAGTTGTTTCAGTTGAGCGATGGCGTCGGCAGAATCAGCTTTGAGCTCGTCGGCAATGAGGATGTGCCCGGCATATTGACCGTCGACAGCCACGTGTATGATTGTGCCTTGATGAGCGCAGCATTTCTCGCAAGTGTGTGGCTCGGCTCCTATGGCTAGCATCATCTTTTCGTTGCCGACGCACACGGTTTTTCCATTCACGGTAGCTCGTATGCCTTGTCCGGCAATCTCGCTTGTTTGCTCAATCTTGCAGTCGTCCTTTTCAGCAGGATAAGCCTCTCGCAGAGCGGCGGCAACAGGATGGGTGGAATGTCGCTCAACGTGGGCCGCAAGATGCAACAGTTCGGTTTCGGAGAGTTGTTCGGGATGCACGGCGTTTACTTTGAATACACCGTGGGTAAGGGTTCCGGTTTTATCGAATACCACTGTTCGAGTTTTGGCCAGGGCATCCATATAATTTCCACCTTTGATGAGGATTCCGCGATGCGAGGCTCCGCCGATTCCGCTGAAGAATGTGAGCGGAATGGAAATAACCAGGGCGCACGGACAGCTTACGACGAGGAAGGTGAGGGCGCGATAAAGCCAGGTTGCAAAGGCATTGCCATAAGAGGGATAGAAGAGTGGCGGAACAAAGGCCAATACTAACGCTGCTACAACAACAATGGGCGTGTAGACGCGAGCGAATCGACGAATGAACGATTCACTGCGCGACTTGTTTTCGCCTGCATTTTCGACCAAGTCAATGATTTTTGCGGCAGTAGATTCGCCGAAAGTCTTGATGGCTATCACCCTGAGCAATCCGGAGATATTGACGCATCCCGAGATAACCTCATCGCCTGTGGAAACATCGCGAGGAGTGCTCTCTCCGGTTAGTGCAAGTGTATTCAAACTCGATGACCCGTCGAGGATTATTCCGTCGAGCGGAATGCGTTCTCCGGGTCTGATTATGATTGTTTCACCAACTGAAACCTGGTCGGGCTGCACGGTTAGAATTTCGCCTTTACGTTCTACATTGGCGTTGTCGGGTCGGATATCCATCAACTTTGTTATCGACTCACGGCTTCTGTCCTCAGCATAATCCTCGAACATCTCGCCCAGCTGAAAGAACAACATCACAAACACCGCTTCGAGGAATTCAGATTCGGCGCCAGGCAAGAATCCAATAAGCATAGCACCTATAGTGGCCAAACTCATTAGGAAATCCTCATCGAAAGGGTCGCCCTCCATAATACCTTCGGCAGCCTCAATCAGCACGTCGTAGCCAATCAACAAATAAGGCACAGAATACACTAGGAGCAATTGCCACATGGGCAGTTCTAAATTACGCTCAATCAGCCATGCTCCGAGTAGCAGCAGGGCGGTAAGAATAATTCTCAATAATTTTTTATTCATAGTTCAGTTGTATTGATTGTTTATTGCCGCAAAGTTATTTGGTTCGCCGTGCAACCGGGTTGCAAAAGGAGTGAGGTGATATAATTTCGTAATTTTGCATCACAACAAACAATATTCAATAGATATATGGTTAAAAAGGAAACACCCGTTTTGCTGCTTACGGGTTATTTGGGAAGCGGCAAAACAACACTGCTCAACAGAATTCTTTCAAATAAAAAAGGCATACGCTTCGCCGTCATTGTTAATGATATAGGCGAGGTGAATATCGACGCTAATCTAATAGAAAAAGGTGGCGTGGTAGACCAGAAAGACGAGTCGCTAGTTGCACTTCAGAACGGTTGCATTTGTTGTACGCTCAAGATGGACTTGGTTAAGCAATTGAGCGATATCATCGGTCAGAACCGTTTTGACTATATCGTTATTGAGGCAAGCGGAATTTGTGAACCCGCACCTATAGCTCAAACCATTAATGTTTATCCGAAAATGTATCCTGATTTGGTCAAGAACGGCTACGCAAAACTCGACTCCATCGTAACTGTGGTTGACGCCCGCCGAATGTGTGATGAGTTCTCGGCCGGCAACGACCTCTTGAAGAAAGACCTCGAGGAGGATGACATAGAGAATCTTCTCATCCAACAGATTGAGTTCTGCAACATTGTTCTGCTCAACAAAGCAGCCGATGTGTCGTCCGAAGAATTGGCTATGGTTAGAGACATAGTTCGCGCGCTGCAACCGCAAGCCGAAATAATCGAATGCAACTATGGCGATGTTGATTTGGAAAAGATTCTCAATACCGGACAGTTCGATTTCGAAAAGGTTGCAACGTCGGCCGCTTGGATAGCTGCTATCGAAGGTGAAGAGCATGAGCATCATCATCACGAGCATCATCATCACGACCACGACCATCTTGAAAATGAAGAGAGCGGTGAGGCGTTGGAATATAACATTCAAACCTTTGTCTATTATCGTAGACAGGCGTTCGATATAAACTTCTTTGACGATTTTGTAGCTCGCAAATGGCCTGCAAATATCATCCGCTGCAAAGGTCTATGCTATTTCCAGAGCGAGCGCGATATTTGCTACGTGTTCGAGCAGGCAGGCAAGCAGGTGAATCTTCGGAATGCCGGTCAATGGTATGCCACCATGCCACAATTCGAACTAAAGGAATTTCTGAAACAGAATCCAACCGTGAAGAAAGATTGGGAAGAACCTTACGGCGACCGGATGCAAAAGCTGGTGTTTATTGGTAAGGGACTCGACCGCGAAGCAATAACCCAGGCGCTCGACCAGTGTCTCGTGAGATGAAACTTCGAGTTTTCCCTCGCACAAAAAGCGTTAGAATGCTAAATCTGAAAAGCCGAAATACTTTGATAATTAAGTCATAATTCTAGCGATAAGCTCTGCTCCAAACCGGTCATTAGAAGTATTCTCTCCTAATGACCGATTAGGAGTAATAATCAAAAGGCTTAACCTCTTTTTTGCCCAAACAAATTGATTAATATACCTTTGCCGCCGTGAGTTACATAGCAACATATTCCATCGCCCCAGCGACGCAGAGAAATTTCAATTTCTCTGTGATTTTTTCGTCCGAT
>NZ_BAKH01000069.1 GCF_000614105.1 Prevotella micans DSM 21469 = JCM 16134 | reverse complement strand
GTGGTCGTTCCAGTCTGATTCTGTTTTGAAACTCGCTAGAAACAGTGTTTCCAGATTGATTCGGTTTTGAAACTCGCTAGAAACAGTGTTTCCAGCTGATTCAGTTTTGAAAATCGCTAGAAACAGTGTTTCCAGGTTGATTCGGTTTTTAGGTATGCTTTAAAACTGAAAATTCGGGGAAGTTGCTCCCCGAATCTTCTTGGTTTATTTATCGTACGTTGCGCCCGTGACAGTTTTTGAATTTCTTTCCGCTTCCGCATGGACAAGGGTCGTTTGGTCGCGGCATTTTCTCAGCTCTGTAGGGCGTGTGGTTTTGTTGCGATGCCGACTCGCGGGTGTCCTGTCTGGCTGCAGCCGCTTGTGCCTGGTCTATGAGGTCGTCTTTCTTTTCGTTGTAGCGTTGACTTCGCTGTTCGGGTTCGGCCTCTTGGATTTCGTCGGCAGGTTGCATGTCGGGAATCTGTCCGCGCATAAGCACGCTTGTCGAACGGTTGTTAATATCGTCAATCATATTATCCCAGAGCTTCACGCTTTCGAGTTTGAAGATGAGCAGCGGGTCTTTTTGCTCGTAGGATGCGTTCTGAACCGAGTGGCGTAGCTCGTCGAGCTGGCGTAGATTTTCTTTCCAGTTGTCGTCGATGATGTGTAGCATTATCACTTTTTCAAACTGCTTCACAACCGATTTGGCCTCGGTGTCGTAGGCTTCCTTGAGGTTACACGGGATGTTATATACTCGCTTTCCATCGCTGATGGGTACCATAATACGCTCGTAGGTCTGACCTTGTGTTTCATAGACTTGCTTGATTATAGGCCATGCGATGCTTTGTATGCGATCGGTTTTCCGTTTAAATGCGGCCATGGCTTCTTGGAAACTACGTTCGGCGAGGTTCTCACGATTGGCATTTATTAATTCGTCTTCGCTGAAAGGGCATTCCATAGCGAGAATTTTAACGAATTCTTCACGGCAGCCCTCATAATCATTATTCTGAATGATGTTGAGACAACGGTCCCAAATAGCGTTCGAGATGTCCATGCCTATTCGTTCGCCCATGAGTGCGTGACGGCGCTTTTCGTAGATTACGGTGCGTTGCTTGTTCATAACGTCGTCGTATTCAAGAAGGCGCTTACGGATACCGAAATTGTTTTCTTCAACTTTCTTCTGTGCGCGTTCGATGCTGTTAGATATCATTGAACTTTCTATTCGCTCTCCTTCTTCAAAACCGAGACGGTCCATAACCCTGGCTATACGCTCGGAACCGAATAGACGCATCAGTTTGTCTTCAAGAGAAACATAGAATACCGACGAGCCGGGGTCGCCCTGACGACCGGCACGCCCACGAAGCTGGCGGTCAACACGACGGCTTTCATGTCGCTCGGTTCCAATGATTGCTAAGCCTCCGGCATCCTTCACTTCCTGCGAAAGTTTTATGTCGGTTCCACGACCGGCCATGTTGGTTGCTATGGTCACCGCGCCGAGTCCGTTTGTCGACTGTCCGGCTTCGGCTACGATTTGTGCCTCTTTCAGATGCTGCTTGGCATTGAGTACCTGATGTGGAATCTTCCGCATATCGAGCATCTTACTCAAAAGTTCGCTGATTTCCACCGAGGTTGTTCCGACTAGGCACGGACGACCGTGATTTCGCATGTCTTCGATTTCTTCGATTACTGCAGAATATTTCTCACGAGCAGTTTTATAGACCCGGTCTTCCATATCATTTCTAATGACGGGGCGATTGGTTGGAATCTCCACGACATCGAGCTTATATATGTCCCAAAACTCACCGGCTTCAGTGGATGCCGTACCAGTCATTCCAGCCAGTTTATGATACATTCTGAAATAGTTCTGCAGTGTGATTGTTGCGAACGTCTGGGTTGCGGCTTCTACTTTTACATGCTCTTTGGCCTCAACGGCTTGATGGAGTCCGTCGCTCCAACGGCGTCCTTCCATTATTCGGCCAGTTTGCTCGTCAACGATTTTTACTTCACCATTGAGAACAACATATTCGTCGTCCTTATTGAACATCGTATAGGCTTTCAGAAGTTGATGCAAAGTGTGTACACGCTCACTCTGTACACCGTAATGAGACATAAGGTCATCCTTCTTGTCAACATAAGTTTGCTCGTCAAGGTTTTTATCCTCTTTTTCTTTCTCCAATAGCGAGAGTTCAGTTGCAATATCTGGCAAGACGAACAATTTTTCATCCTTCACCTGTTTTGCAAGCCATGCAGCTCCTTTGTCGGTAAGGTCGCAGGAATTCATTTTTTCCTCGGTTACGAAATATAAAGGCTCAATGGCTTTTGGCATTTCGCGGTTGTTGTTCGACATATAATATTCTTCCGTTTTGAGCATTCCGGCTTTTATACCTTCTTCCGAAAGATATTTTATGAGCGCCTTGTTCTTAGGCAGCGCCTTATAGGAACGATAGAGAGCCAAAAATCCTTCTTCAAGCAGTTGATTTTTTGTCTTGTCATCTGAAGAATTCATTCCCTCCGATATTTTGTGTCGTGCCTCGGATAATAGTTCCGTTGCTTGTTTACGCTGGACTTCATAGAGATTCTGTACCAGTGGTTGATATTCTTCAAACATCTGATCATCACCCTTAGGTACCGGACCGCTTATGATGAGCGGTGTGCGGGCGTCATCAACCAATACGGAGTCAACCTCGTCTACAATTGCATAGTTATGCTCTCGTTGTACGAGATCGGCTGGAGATACAGACATATTATCACGGAGATAGTCGAAACCGAATTCGTTATTGGTTCCAAAAGTAATATCGGCCTGATAAGCTTTACGACGTTCTGGTGAGTTAGGCTGATGCTTATCAATGCAATCAACAGATAATCCATTAAACTCGTAGAGTGGTCCCATCCATTCAGAGTCACGCTTTGCCAGATAATCGTTCACCGTCACCACATGAACACCGTTTCCGGTGAGTGCGTTCAGGAAAACAGGAAGAGTTGCAACAAGTGTTTTACCTTCACCCGTAGCCATCTCGGCAATCTTTCCCTGATGTAATACAACACCGCCAAAGAGCTGGACATCGTAGTGAATCATTTCCCATTTTAGATCGTTTCCACCGGCTGTCCAATGATTATGATAGTAGGCTTTGTCGCCATCTATTGTGATGAAATCCTTCGAAGGGTCGGCTGCAAGCTCACGGTCGAAATCAGTTGCTGTGACAACAGTCTCCTCGTTTTCTGCAAATCTGCGTGCGGTTTCTTTCACGATGGAGAAGGCTACGGGCATCACTTCGTTAAGCGCTTTCTCATAGTTCTCCAATGCTTCTTTGTTGAGTTTGTCAATCTTGTCGAAAATCTCTTCGCGTTCGTCTATTGGAGTTTCTTCTATACTGGCGCGTAGATTATCGATTGCTTCGCGTTGCTCTTTAGCTGAATCGCGTACATATTGTCTTATTTCTTGGGTTTTTGCACGCAATTCATCGTTGTCGAGCTTTTCTATTTCAGGATACGCTGCCTTTATTTTGTCCACGAAAGGTTGAATGAGTCGCATATCGCGTGTGGACTTATCGCCAAAAAGCGATTTTAATATTTTGTTGAAATTCATTTTGTATTATTCTTGTGTTTAGAGACTTCTCTCCTTATTGTTTTAATTTGGGGTATGATTTTCTAATTAGGGGGAGTTACTGCATGCTTGGGGCTCGGATTCTGATGCTCGAGCTAAGGGAAGGATTCTGATGCTCGAGGAAATCATTTTGAATATGTTTTATGGTTCTAATCGGATATACTTTCACCTTGGTTGCTGCCAAGGAATGAATAAACATTGTTGGAGTAGACCCGGTTTCTTCATTTACTTTTTTATAAGCGGCTATTATTGACAGAATATTACTTTTGATTCCGTTATCGACAGGCAAATTATGAACTTCGGAATAGCCGATATTACCAAGTGCAACTCTTAGCACGAATTGATAGTTCTGAGCCTCTACTCCTGTGGCGGCGAGAGCTACAAGAAGTACGGTGATGTATTTATTCATGGATTTTCGGCCGTTGTTTTGTAAAAATGAATCGATGAATCATACAGTTGATAAGCAAGAAAGATGCCACTATTAGAATTGGAATAGGAACTCTTTGGAAGAGTGTTCCAATGAATCCAAGAATTATGCTGATTTGCCAAATAGACCACCATCTGTGGGATTTGCCTCGACGGGCATTCTTTATGACTGGATAAAAGAAAACAAGACATAGTGGATTGAAGAAAAGAATATTGATATTCAGACTAACACATGGATGCTGAGAAAAAATCATGAGGAACAATATAATGCCAATCAAACCGGATAGGAGTAGCAGTGAGGCATCCCAAAACCAGAATATTCGCCGTTTTTATATTCCATAATAATAATAATGGTTGACAAAATGGCAAATAGAACACCGACAAGTATTGGATTGAATATCGATGAATCGTTCTCTAAGGTTGAGTGTGGTTCGAGCAATTGATTAGTTTCCGAAACTATAGATTTACCTCTATATATAGTATTACTAAGATCGTTCATTAGATTGGCCGGCAAAAATTGTTGTTCACTTTGAGTTGTCGGACAGTCGGCTTTTACTCCGAGCAATAAATCTTCACCTAACTGCGACCATTTATTCACAAAATTCCATTGATGAATCATTGAACGGAACGAAACTCTTTTATTGTCTTTAGGAAAAGATAGTTTGCCATGTAGATTATTCGTTATTAGGTCCCTGGCGCGTGAAGTACAGTTGTCGTAGAAGAAATTATATCTATAAATCACATTTTCAGGTTTGAGATTGTGTTGCAAAGCCTTGTATATAGCTTGTTTATCGGTTGATGAGAGATTTAGTTTTTGTTCGGTTATACCGCGCCCCTCTCTTGCATATTCTGAAAGGAAAAGTTCAGTATAAGATACACCTACATGATAATCTGTCAGTCCGAAAAGAAATCGCAGAGCGAAATATGGCTGACTCGAAGAAAATATACCATAGTTAACTGTTAAATCCTGCCCATTTGCCAAATTTCGGATCCTCAAAGCCGTGTGACCATATTGCGCCCATATTTCTTTACCTGGCGAGCAGGTGAGAAGAGAAATCTCCATAGAATCTAAATGATTAACTGTCTGTGCTTCGCCTTTTAAACCTGTAGCTAGCATAAGAATTGTCAGGAGAATATGGATTGTCTTCTGTTTCATTTTGATTTGCAAGTTCTCTTTATCTTCAGTCAGAAATAAAAAAGAGCGGTCTCTTTAGAGAACCGCCCTGATGAAAGGAGGAGTGGTACCTCTTGGAGTTGAACCAAGGACACATGGATTTTCAGTCCATTGCTCTACCACCTGAGCTAAGGTACCGTCTTTCTTATGTTTCATTTCTGACTTGCGTCGGCAAAAGTACAGGTTTCAGCTTGCTCTCGCAATGTTTGATAAAATTTTATCTTTCTGATTAGTGTTTGTTAACGACTAGATGTTACTTCTCGACCTACCATCCCTGTGCCTGTAATTCCAATTCATTGCCATCGCGCGTGATAATGCGTTCTCCTAATGAGGCTTTTGTTATGTAGCCTATCTGGCGTATGGAATCGAGTTCTTGCAGTTTGTTGTGATAGGTGATGGGAACTGTGAAGAGTAATTCATAGTCTTCGCCTCCGTTCAGAGCGGCAGTTGTCAGGTTTAAGTTGAACTCTTCGCATGTAGCGGCGGTTTGATAATCGATTGGGATTCTATCTTCATAAATTCGGCATCCGCATTTGCTTTCCTTACAGATGTGTTTTAGTTCGCTAGCTAGGCCGTCGGATATGTCTATCATCGAGGTTGGTAGGATACCTGCTTCTTTGAGCTTCCAAATTATTTCGCCGGGTGCTTCGGGTTTTAATTGCCGGTCTATGAGATATTCTTTTCCTGAGAAATCAGGCTGAAAATTAGCTATGATTTCCCGTTCTTTTTCTAGAGCAGCGAGTTGAGTTTTGTTTCCATTTAGGTTTACAGCATCGAGCTTGCGGTTGAACTCTTCGACTTGTTGATAGTAGACGCTTTTTTCGCGTTCGAGTATTTGCAGGCCCATATATGCAGCTCCGAGGTTTCCAGAGACGCAGATTATATCGGTTTCACGGGCTCCGTTACGTAGTACTATTTTGTTTTTCGCGACCTCGCCTATGCAGGTAAGATTAATTGCCAATCCGGTGTAAGACGAGGTGGTATCGCCTCCTACAATGTCGACGTTCCATCGCTGACAAGCATTTTTTAATCCGATGTAGAAGCTATCGAGGTCTTCAACTTTAAATCGTTTTCCAAGGGCTATGGAAACGAGAATTTGTCGTGGTTCGCCGTTCATTGCGAATATGTTTGACATAGCAATCATTGCCACCTTATATGCCAAATGTTGCATATCTATGTATGTGAGGTCGAATTGCACTCCTTCCATGAACATTTGCGATGCCACTAGAATTTCTTTGTCTTCATAGCGAAGTACGGCTGCATCATCGCCTATACTGATTATGGTTGAACTGTTTTGGGGATGGATATTGGCTGTGAGACGTTCGATTAATCCGAATTCTCCGATTTCTTTTATCTCCATATATTATATAATGTATGTTTCTTCTTTTGGGAGTCTGAGTATTCCGGCAGGCAAAACTAAAATATTTTATCGTTGGGTACAAATGCCGGATTCTAAAGAAGCTGATTTTCTTGCTTAGTATATCCTTTCTCTACCCAGATATCTAATTAGAGATTGAGATGAAAAAATCATAGAATGCTTGTACGAATAGAATAGTGTATTTATATTTGCAGTGTCTTATACAAATAGTACACTCGACTCAAGGCTCTATTGCGCGCAACCGATGAGCGGGTTAAAAGAAAACAGAAAATAAATTTAGTTACGACTATGATTGAGATTAAAGATTTGCATTACAACTATGCCGGTAGTAAATACAATGTGTTCGACGGTCTAAGTGTTGGGTTAGATAATAACAGCATCTACGGATTGCTTGGAAGGAACGGGACCGGAAAGAGTACATTGCTCTATCTTATTGCCGGCCTGCTCAAACCCAAGAGCGGAAGCGTTTTTACAAATGGAATGGAGGCTCGGAAGAGGCATCCCGAGATGTTGCGAGAGCTTTATATGGTGCCCGAAGAGTTTGAACTACCTGCTATTTCGCTAGAGAGTTTCATTAAGATTCACGAGGATTTTTATCCTCATTTCAGCAGGGAAACTTTGGAGAGATGCCTTTCCGATTTTCAGGTGCAGGGGATTAGAAGTTTGAGAAATATTTCGATGGGGCAGAAGAAAAAGGTTTTCATGAGTTTCGCTTTAGCTTCGGGTTGCGAACTGTTACTCATGGACGAGCCCACGAACGGGCTAGATATTCCCTCGAAAGCTTTGTTCCGCAAGATTGTTGCGGGAAACATTCCGGAAGGTTCGACGTTGGTTATTTCAACTCACCAAGTACATGATGTGGAGCAATTACTCGACCACATTATAATTCTCGACAATTGTAATTTGCTCATTAATGCGTCGACAGATGAAATTGTGGGCCGTTATGAGTTCGGCTATCGAATGCCTGACCAGATGGACAATAACATTCTTTATGCCGAGCCTTCGCTCCAGGGGAATGCCGTTGTTGCGCTAAGGCAGAAAGATTCGCCCGAAACGCCAATAAACGTGGAATTGCTTTTCAATGCGGCTATACTCGGAAAACTTAAATAAACAATCAAAAAGAAAGGAATTTACAAAATGAATAGTTTCAATATTATCCGTTTCGGAAATGTTTTGCGTCGTCTCTGTATTGTTCGTCGTAAGAAGATTATAAGCCTAACTCTGGGCCTCACCATCTTCTTTGCTCTGACAGGAATCATGTCTATAGACCCATTTCACATAGGGCCAATTGACAAAACTGAAATTACGATACGATTCCTCGGAGTACTCGGGATGATTGTAATTGTGTTTTCTACCTTCTTGACTATCGGAGGATATCTTATCATATCCGACCTGAACAACAAGAACAGTCTAATCGACGAACTGACCTTGCCTGCTTCGGCGCTCGAAAAGTTTGTTGCCCGACTGCTGTTTGTAACCATCGGCGTAATGTTATCGCTTGCCGTTTCTTTTCTGGTTGCCGACGTGATACAGCAGCTTCTATGTATGCTTCTGCATGCCGGAACTCGTGTTTCGATGCTTGGATTTATACTCGACAGTTACCCAGGAATAAGAAATGGATTCGGCTCGCTCTCGATATATTTCATCGCCTATCTCTTCCAGAATTCCATTTTCGTTCTCGGTGGCGTTTTCTTCAAAAAGGTGCCATGGCTATGCACTATCATTGTGTTGTTCTTGCTGTTTACTATTATTTCTTTGGCGATTATCGGATTGGTGAGCTACATTTATGGTTACACCAACTATCACCTCAGTTTGCCCGACATTCAAGTATGTACACCTTTGAAATTCCTTATCGGTGCAGTCTTTACCGGCTTGAACTATTTTCTTGCTTATCGACTTTTCTGCCGACTGCAGGTTATTAATAACCGATGGTTTAATATCTAAGAAATGAAAGGAGGCAAGAATGATATTTTCAGACAGCAAAGCAATATACGAGCAGATTTCCGAACGTGTTTGCGACGATATCATAAGTGGCAAATACAAGGCAGATGAGCGTATTCCTTCAGCTCGCGATATAGGCGCCAATTTCCAGGTGAACCCTAACACTGTTGTTAAATCGTTCGAGCTTTTGGCTCGTAACGAGATAATATATTATCGGCGTGGAATGGGATATTATGTTTCGTCTAATGCTCTGAAGCGTATTCTGGATGTTCGACGTAAAAACTTCCTTGGAATACTTCTTCCCGACATGTTTCGTCAGATGAAGCTTCTCGGCATCGATATTGGCACCATATCCGAGGAATGGGAGAAAGCAAAAAGAAGCTGATTTTTATTAATACTTTTTCCCGACCGGGCTTGCCGCGACATTATTTTACGTGAGTTCGGTTTAAGAATCCGATTAATCCTCGGAGGGAAAATGGGATGATATTACACCGTATATCAATTCGGCCGGTAGGCTTCATTGGTATACGGTGTTTTGGGAGGAAGCATTGCCCGCTTGGGGTGATATAAAAAAGAATCCTCTTGTTTTGGCTCTTCGCCCTTTGGCG
>NZ_BAKH01000070.1 GCF_000614105.1 Prevotella micans DSM 21469 = JCM 16134 | reverse complement strand
CGACCCTACGCCGCTGCAAAAAATTGCTCCGCGGCCCTTGCGAACCCTACGCCGCCGCAAAAATTTGCTCCGCGGCCCCTGCGAACCCTACGCCGACTATAAAAATCCTCGCCGGATATTCCCGTAAAAAATCATCGCATGCAATAAATTCGACACATCTTACACGAATAACAACAAACGCATTCAAAAGGTTATGCCTAAAAAACGATTACAAAACATCATTGCCGAAAGCAGATGGGCCTTGCAAGTACTTGTGCCGATAATACTCGCAATCTGGGTATTGGTGGCCTATTTTGAACGTTCGGCCATCGTTTCGCTCGCATGTTTGCTCGCTTCGGCTTTTTTGATAATAGAACTCAATAACCGCAATTCGCTCATCAGAATCTATAGTCGGATGATTCCTTGCTCGTTTTTGATTCTTGTAACAATGTCTATTTTCCTGTTTATCGATATTCGCACGGCAGTTGTTACCCTATGCTTTGCCGGATTTTATAACGCCATATTCCGTTGTTATCAAGACGAACATTCGCAAGGTTGGGTTTTCTATGCCTTCCTGTGCCTCGGTATAGCCAGCACGTTCTGTATTCGAATCTTATTTTTCGTTCCTTTGGTGTGGATTCTTCTGCGCACTAATCTGCTTGTAATGAACGTGAAAATTTTTGTGTCGTCGATTCTTGGGATAATCTTTCCCTACTGGTTCTTGATTCTTTATTTCGCGGCTATCGGAAAATCCGAACGCATTTTACAACACGCTGTTCAGTTAGCGCAATTCGATGTTCCGGCACAGCTGAATATTCTGTCCGGACAACAAATGCTTATGCTAGTCTATCTGTTTGTGTGCGCTTTGACAGGAACAGTGCATTTCATCCGACAGAAATGCAACGACAGCATCCGCACGAGATTGTTATACAAGTTTTTCATGACGATAGATTTCGCCGCGTTCGCATTTGCAATTCTCCAACCTCGCCATTACTGCATTCTGCTAAGCGTTATGACGGTAAGCACCACGCCGCTTATCGCCCATTTCTTTGTTTTCACGCATACACGCGTCACGAACATGGCTTTCAAACTCTTCATCGTAGGGGCAGTAGCTCTGACTGCTTATAATCTATGGACTTTCTTACCCATTTCCTTCTAGACTACGGCTATTGGGGTATGTTCGTTTCGGCCTTTCTAGCCGGAAGTTTTCTCCCATTCAGTAGCGAAGCCGTACTGTTAGGACTAATGGCAGCCGGGCTCCCCCCAATTCCACTTGTTATCTACGGCACAATCGGCAACGTTCTAGGTTCGATGTTCAATTATTGGGTTGGTCGGATGGGAAAGATGGAATGGATTGAGCGTTATCTGCACGTGAAGCGTGAATCTGTAGAGAAAACTCAACGCTTTATGTCCACCCGTGGTACCTGGATGGGTTTTTTCGCTTTTGTTCCGTTTGTCGGCAGTGCCATCACGGTTGTTTTGGGACTCACTCGCGCTAATATATTCCTGTCGATTTTCTACATCACACTCGGTAAAATAGTGCGCTACATCATCCTTCTGGAAGGAGTAAATCTTTTGGTGTAAGAAAGTTCGATTTTAAGCCGTTTTATTGTCCGCTCTTTATACGTTGGAATAAACAAATTGCAATTCATTTACTCTTACGAATACCAATTTTTCGGTATTGTGCTTACCAAGATGGCTAATATCACAGTACTGACAGACAAAAAGAAAGTAGAACGCCCAAAAAGAAACTGCAAATCTTTGTGTGGTCTAAAATCTTTCTTACATTTGCATCCGTCACCATTGAACCCAGCTAAAACAGGGGCTTTGGCGGCAATTTTTTATATTATGGAGCAATATAAATATCCTAAACAACATGCAAAATAAAAGAACTTGTCTATACGACAAACATGTAGCCCTAGGGGCGCAAATGGTTCCCTTCGGCGGTTTCGACATGCCCATCCAGTATGCAGGCATAATTGATGAACACAACGCAGTTAGATCGCATTGCGGCGTTTTCGACGTTTCACATATGGGCGAAGTAGTCATTTCAGGACGCGATGCAGAGAAATTCGTTAATCACATCTTCACAAACGATGTCAGAGGATTGGAAGTAGGCAAAGTACTCTACGGAATCATGTGCTATCCCGATGGCGGAGCTGTAGACGACATGTGCATCTGCAAGCTCGACAATGACATGTTCCTCATGACCATCAATGCGGCCAACATGGAGAAAGATTACGAGTGGATCCGCAAAAACTCTGATGGATTCGATGTAGTCATACAGTTCGAAAGCGAACACTATGGACTACTTGCCGTGCAAGGTCCGGAAGCCGAACAGAAAGTTGAAGAGGTGCTAAACATTCCTTGTAAAGACCTGCCGTTCTATGAAGTGAGGACCGTATCGAAGTTCGACGACACAGTTATCATATCACGCACAGGATATACCGGCGAAGACGGATTTGAAATCTACGGTACGCACGATTTCATTCGCGATGCGTGGGACAAACTTATCAAGTCGGGAGTTACTCCCTGTGGACTCGGATGCCGCGATACCCTGCGCTTCGAAGTTGGATTCCCGCTCTATGGCGAGGAGCTCTCAAAAGACATCACGCCCGTTATGGCCGGCTTGTCGATGTTCGTCAAGTTTGACAAAGACGAATTCATCGGTAAAGAAGCCCTTCAAAAACAGAAAACAGAAGGTGTTGCTAAGCAGCTTCGCGGAATTGAACTCGATGAGAATGCTATACCGCGCCATGGCTACAAAGTGCTAAAAGATGGTCGCGAAGTAGGTGAAGTGACTACCGGCTACAGACTCATATCTGTGGAAAAGAGTTGCGCCGTTGCATTGGTTGATTCGTCGATAAAGCTAGGTGACAGGGTTGAAATTCAAATCAGAAAGAAAACTTTCCCCGGCACTGTGGTTAAGAAGAAGTTCTACGACAAACATTATAAGAAATAAAATATAGAAAAATAGATTATGGCAAAAGTAATTGAAGGACTCTATTATTCAGAGTCGCACGAGTATGTTAGAGTTGAAGGAGATTGCGCCTATATCGGCATCACTGATTATGCTCAGCACGCGCTGGGAAATGTTGTCTATGTGGATATGCCGGAGGTCGACGACGAATTTGAAATAGAAGAAGGCTTTGGAGCCGTTGAAAGCGTAAAAGCAGCATCCGACCTGAACGCACCAGTATCGGGAAAAGTTCTAGAAGTGAATGAAGCCCTTGAAGATGAGCCTGAACTTCTGAATAAAGACGCATTTGCAAACTGGATTATAAAGGTTGAACTGACAGATAAGTCACAACTCGAGAAACTCATGGATTCCAAGGCTTATGAAGCTTTCTGCGCCCAATAGGATTCCTTAACCAATAAACATGTGATAACGGCTCACTAGGAATTCAATTTCCATGTGAGCCGTCTCGCGCAAATAAAGACACATAATATTTCAGAAATTAAATATGACATATAAATATTTTCCCCACACAGAAGAGGATATTCGGGAGATGCTCGCGAAGGTCGGAGTAAACTCCATAGAGGACCTCTTTTCCGAAATACCTGAGGCAATACGCTTCCGCGGAGACTATGAATTGCCCGAAGCAAAAAGCGAACTGGAACTACGTAACTTCTTCCAGAAAATAGGTGACAAGAATCAGCAATTCACTTGCTTTGCCGGAGCCGGAGTCTATGATCATTATACTCCTAGTGCCGTACCGAACATTGTTTCCCGTTCAGAATATCTGACGTCCTACACTCCATATCAGGCCGAAATATCGCAAGGAACTCTACATTATATATTCGAGTTCCAGAGTATGATGACACATCTTACCGGCATGGATATATCTAATGCATCTATGTATGACGGAAGTACTGCAACTGCGGAGGCAATGTTAATGGCATTCAATGCATCTAGTAAGGCCGACACAGTTCTATATTCTTCGACACTTGACCCGAAAACTATAGCTGTACTTAAAACATATGCACACTTCCATGGAGTGAAACTGGTTTCCTTGGATTCAGAAAACGGAGTGACTTCGAAGAATGATCTCAAGCAGAAGATAACTCAGGAGAAAGTGTCTGGAGTGATTGTTCAGCAACCAAACTTCTTCGGAATAATTGAAGACTATTCAGATTTTGCCGATATCTGTCACGAAAACAAGGCTTTGTTTGTGATGAATAGTGTGGCAGCCGATTTGGCTCTGCTGAAAACTCCGGGAGAATGGGGAGCTGATGTGGCCGTAGGCGATGTGCAGAGTCTAGGACTACCGATGGCTTTCGGTGGGCCGTATGCCGGCTATATGTGCTCGACCTCGAAACTGATGCGCAAATTACCCGGACGAATAGTGGGTGAAACTAAAGACCAGCGCGGACAGCGTGCTTATGTCCTTACACTTCAAGCTCGTGAACAGCACATACGTCGCCAGAAAGCAACATCGAACATCTGTTCTAACCAGAGTTTAGTGACACTGTTTGCAACTATCTATCTATCCATAATGGGAAAAGAAGGATTGAAAGAGGCTGCACAACTCGGTTATGATGCTGCACACTATCTCTGTGATGAATTCACAAAGACAGGAAAAGCCAAGCTCGTGTTTAATCAACCTTTCTTCAATGAATTCCTTGTTCGTGTTGAGAATCGTGATGCTTTCTATGATAAAGCAATCACTCAAGGTATACTGCCAGGCGTGAAAGTGGTGAAGACTTGCTGTTGATAGCCGTAACCGAGAAACGGACAAAAGAAGAGATTGATACGCTTGTAGCGCTTCTATAAATCAATAATATCAAAAAAATAAGAAGTATGAACAGTAAATTATACGGCAAACTCATTTTCGAGTTCTCTCATCCAGGCCGAAAAGCATATAGTCTACCTAAAAATGACTTCGGAAGACATGAATTTCCCGAATCTATGAAGCGACGCAACGACGCTGAACTTCCAGAATGTGATGAACTCACCGTAGTTAGACACTACACAAACCATAGCGGAAACAACTTCGGAGTGGACAACGGATTCTATCCGCTAGGTTCGTGCACGATGAAATATAATCCTATAATCGACGAGGAAATTGCAGCTCTTCCGGCTTTCAGTAATCTTCATCCAATGCAACCCGAGCAGACAGTACAGGGTGCACTCGAAGTAGAATATAATCTGCAACAAGCCCTTTCTACTATCACGGGAATGGATGATTTCACTCTTAATCCTTATGCCGGAGCACACGGTGAGCTAACTGGTTTGATGATTATCCGGTCATATCATGAAAGTCGCGGCGACATAAAACGCAAAAAAGTTATTGTGCCTGATTCAGCCCATGGAACTAATCCTGCATCAGCTGCCGTTTGCGGACTGGAAGTTGTGGAAGTGAAAAGTACGGCTGACGGACTCGTCGACGTAGACCATCTCAAACCGCTACTCGGCGACGATATTGCAGCCATTATGCTCACTAATCCGAACACTCTAGGATTGTTCGAAAAAGATATTCCTGAAATAGCAAACCTCATTCATTCCTGTGGCGGGTTGCTTTACTATGATGGAGCTAACCTGAATCCGCTACTTGGGATATCGCGTCCTGGAGATATGGGCTTCGATGTGGTGCACCTCAATCTACACAAAACATTCTCGACCCCTCATGGCGGAGGTGGTCCCGGTTCTGGTCCGGTGGGTGTTAAGGAGCATCTACGGGAGTTCCTGCCCAAGCCGCATGTTGTAAAGGATGGTAACAGATTTACTGTTGAGTCGCCATGCTGTTGCCGTAAGTCCGATGGTTATTGCTTTAAGAATAACCGTATCAGCACCTACTTGGGAAATTTCCTTGTGAATCTGCGAGCTTATGCCTATATCCTCAGTTTAGGAAAAGAAAACATAAAGAACGTGGGACCACTTGCAACTCTCAACGCAAATTATATAAAGGAAAGTCTCCGGAACGATTACGAACTTCCCATAGACCTAGTTTGTAAACACGAATTCGTGTTCAACGGATTGAAGGATAAATCAACGGGTGTAACGACAATGGACGTAGCTAAACGATTGCTCGATTATGGCTTTCATGCGCCTACTATCTATTTCCCACTCCTGTTCAGTGAGGCAATGATGATAGAGCCCACAGAGACGGAAAGCAAAGATTCTATCGACCAATTCATAGAAGTTATGCGAGTGATTGCTAAAGAGGCGCGCGAAACTCCACAGCTACTCAAAGATGCACCAGTGAATACTCCAATAGGAAGGGTGGACGACGTACTTGCAGCAAAGCAATCAATCTTGGTTTATAAGGATGATAAATAGCATGGAAAAAGCAGATTTAATAATCATTGGCGCAGGTCCTGGAGGATACCGTGCTGCAGACTATGCAGCGAGAGCCGGATTAAAGGTAATTGTTATCGAGAAAAAACACGCTGGCGGCACTTGTCTCAACGAAGGATGTATTCCCACAAAGAGCTTTGCCCACGATGCGGTGCTCTATCGTAATCCTTTCATTCCGCACGACGCCGATAGGAAAGTAGATTTTGCCCGTATACAGGAACGCAAGAATAGTGTGATAATGCAGCTTCGTCAGGGCGTTGAAGGATTGCTCTCACAGCCGAACATAACTTATGTGAAAGGTGAAGCCCGCTTCGTTGCAGAGAAAACTATCGAGGTGAACAATCAGGAATACACGGCAGAGAACATAATTATTGCCACCGGTTCAAATTCCAAGCTGTTGCCGTTTGCGAAGCCATTCAGAAATACTGACGGGACAATGCAATATCCCGTTGTCACTTCAACCGAACTATTGGAAACCGATCACGTTCCTAATAATCTTGTGGTTATCGGAGCTGGAGTAATTGGACTTGAGTTTGCATCTGCATTCGAAACTTTCGGAAGTAACGTAACGGTAATTGAATTCCTGAAAGAATGTCTGCCGCCGGTTGATTCAGAAATAGCTAAACGACTCCGCAAAGGACTTGAAAAGCGAGGAATTGCTTTCCACATGCAAAGTGCGGTGACTGAAATCACGATAACTGATGATAAGAAGGCCTGTGTTATTTTCAATAAGAAAGGCGAGCAGAAAAAACTAGAGGCCGACATGGTTCTTGTGGCAACCGGACGGGAAGTAAACACCAGTGGATTGAATCTGGAAGCAGCAGGGATAATCTACGACGATAAAGGAATCAAGGTTGACTCCGACATGCAAACCAATGTGAAGGGCGTTTATGCCATCGGCGACGTCAATGGCATCCAAATGCTTGCTCACGCCTCAACTTTCCAAGGTTTGCACGTGGTGAATCACATCCTTGGGAAAAACGATAATATTCACTTCGACATAATGCCTGCAGCAATCTTCACACACCCTGAAGCAGCCTGTGTCGGACTAACGGAAGATGCCTGTAAGGAAGCAGGTATCGCCTATACAGTCAAGAAAGGTTATCATCGCTCAAACGGGCGCGCTCTGGCAGTGGGAGCATCCGACGGAATGTTGAAGCTTATGATTGGGAGCGATGATAAAATTATCGGCTGCCATGTGTTCGGCTCGCATGCTGCCGACCTCGTACAGGAGGTTGCAGTGCTAATGGATCGCGATACAACCATCGAACAGATGCGTGAGATTATACACATTCATCCAACAATGAGTGAAATACTCCAAGACGCAATAATCTGAATAGAACTTGTATGCAGAGATAAAACATTTAACTTTGCATGCGAAAGGAAAAAAAACAGTCGTATCGATTCGATAGGGATAGTCATCAAATAAAATAGGAAACCGAGATAACTTCTCTGATTCAATGGCGGGCCACATAAAACGCGTTAAGCGACTAAGCCTAACAGGCCGGTGGATTACAAAGGCAAGAAGCTCTCAAATAATTTGAACTCGGACTTTTCATCACATCGTCGATACGACTTTTCCAAAAATATCTCCAGTGAATGAGGCTCCGTAAGGCAGCCTCATTCTTTTTATTAATCAAATAGAAGAAAGGAAAAAACATGTTCTCAGGCATTGTTGAAGAAATGGCAACGCTCGTGGCCATCGAACGCGAGCAGGAAAACTTGCATCTAACGTTCAGATGTTCGTTTGCAAACGAATTGGGTATTGATCAGAGCATAGCGCACAATGGAGTATGCCTAACCGTTGTGAAAATCGAAGACGACACCTATACGGTAACGGCGATGAAAGAAACTTTGGTACGCTCGAATTTGGGATTATTGGAACTTGGCGACCGCGTAAATATAGAGCGTTCTATGATTATGAATGGGCGGCTCGACGGGCATATTGTTCAAGGACATGTTGACCAAACGGCACGTTGCACGGCTATGGAAGATGCTGACGGAAGTACTTATTTCATGTTCGAATATGAATTTAGCAAGGAGCTTGCTTCTAGGGGATATTTCACTGTCGACAAGGGCTCGGTTACTGTCAACGGAGTGTCGCTTACCGTGTGCGAGCCAACCGAAAATACATTCAAGGTTGCAATCATTCCCTATACGCGCGAGAACACGAACTTTGCTTATATCGAGCCTGGTAGCGTCGTTAATTTGGAGTTCGACATTCTGGGTAAATACATAGCTCGCCTCCAAAGGCTTACTTCTTATTAAAACAATCAAGATGGGCGCTTTCCGAGCTTTGGTAATAATATCTACCGGTTGTGCTTATGAAGGAGGTAGAGTCTCAGAAAAGTTTCAAGCATTGAAACACGCAGTTTCAATGCTTGAAACGCACGATTCCATCCTATGAAACTGTGAGTTTCATCCCATGGAACGCACAGTTTCAAGGCATGAGATTTTCTTGAGACACTTATCTTATAAAACATCCCTATATCTGTAACCATCATGCAGATAGAATATTCATCTTCTTGACAATTAATAATTGGCTGTGCAGAGTGCGGTTCTATGCTAGTTCGGTTTAATAGAGACTCCCACTCGGGCGGTAGCCCGCATGTAGGGACAGACCCCGTGTCTGTCCGCACCCGGACGATAGGACGAAATATTGTTATGCGGTCGGTAGACCGAGTTGGCATGGAGGCGGACAGACACGGGTCTGCCCTACA
>NZ_BAKH01000071.1 GCF_000614105.1 Prevotella micans DSM 21469 = JCM 16134 | reverse complement strand
TATCACAGAGTGTCTGTGGCCGAAAATCATTTTTGTTTTTCTATCACTGGGTGTAGAACAACGGATGCCAATTCGGGCGGAAGGCCCGTATGTAGGGACAGACCCTGTGTCTGTTCCGCCTCCATGCCAACTCGGTCTACCGACCGCATAACAATATTTCATCCGGTCGCGTCCGCCCCTCTGCCAACCGTATAACATATTTCGTCCTGTCGTCCGGGTGCGGACAGACGCGAGGTCTGTCCCTACATACGGTCGTTCCGCCCGAGCGGGACTCTCTATCAAACCGGACTCGCGTAATTTATATAAAACTTACACGTAACCTTCCTTATGTTTCACTACTCTGTAATAATTTATTTTGGGTTACGCTAGTGGTTCTTCCCCCTCATAATTTATTTCCGGGGCAGTAGGAATAAAAATAAAATCCCCGAGAACTCTCTCAAGCTCTCGGGGACGACTATAAAAAATTCAATATAGTCGATGAAAATCAAACTCTATTTTGTGGGTAACATCACAACCTGAATGCGGTTTCCAGTTGCGGAGAGCGCCTTGAGGAAGTTGGCAATCTTTTTAGGAGTGACGCCCTTAACGGTGTCTTTATATTTGGTTTGGAAATCAACGCCAGTCCAAATATATTCATCGATGATGTCTATCCAGTGATTGTTGCTCTTTGCATCCTGGTCGGCTTGTTTGAGCATGAAATCTTTCACCTTCTGCACCTTGTCGGCGTCTACCTTGATGGTGTTGTCTTTCATACCTTTGCTGAGCAGTTGCAGAGCGAGATCAGCCTTTGTGGGGTCCATCGGGCAATAAACCTGAAGAGTTGCGATGCTCTTGCCGCCGCGGCGAGTTAATCCGCCGGAAGCGTTAACAGAGTAGGCTGCGCTGGCATCTTCGCGGATGGTTTTGAGATAAACCATCGATAGTACTTGTCCGGCAGCGTCGGCCAGTACAGAATTCTCGAGAGTGTAGGGCAGCATCTGATGACGGAAGTCGAAGGCTATCGATTTCGGTGTTTCCATCACGCGTTTGAACTTCTTCATAACGTTTCCTTTGGCATAGCCTGGAGTTTCAACCCAGTTTTCGGCTTTCCCACGCGGCAGGCAACCTATGTATTTCTCGATTAGCGGGCGCAGGGTTGCTTCGTCGAAGTTTCCAACGAAATAGTATACGAATTGTCCGGGGTTGGCGAAACGTTCTTTCCATATCTGCAAGATGCGGTCGTAATCTATTTCCTTCAGTGTGTTTACGGTAACCGGTGCGTGGCGCGGGTCGTTGTTGTAGAGAGCTACGGTGAGCGAGTCGCTGTAAACGCTTTCGGGCGACAGGTCTTTGTTCTTGAGAGCAAGCTCGAACTGTGCCATCATTGCGTTGTAGGCCTCCATGTCCTTGCTAACGGCTGTGAAGTGTAGGTAAACGAGCTGCAGCATCGTTTCGATGTCTTTCGGAACAGAGCTACCGCTTAAGAATTGATAGTAACTGCCAAGGCCGAGGTCTACAGAAACCTGTTTGCCATAGAGAGCTTTGGTGAGTTCTTGATGCGAGAAGTTGCCCAGTCCGCTTGTGCCGATGATGGGATTGAAAAGTTGCAGGTTGCTGTAATCGTCTTTGCCGTACGAACCCGAGCCGCCTTTGGCCATGGCCTGGAACAGGATTTCGTTCTCTTTGAAATCGGTTTTCTTCAGAATCACGCGAGCGCCATTGCTCAATGTGAGTTCTTTGAAGCCTAGAATTGGGCTCTCCTTTTCACGAACGATGCGGCCGGCTTTCGGCAGTTTAGTTTCGTCGAGTAGCGGTTCGTTCTTTGTGTTGTCAACATAAGGTTCAAGCTTTTCTGACCGCACTTTAGCAATTGTTTCGGCCATTTGCTCTTCGGTTACATAAACCTTGTCGGGTTTCTCCTGAGCGAAGATGAGAGCAACAAGGTTGCTGTCTTTGTCGGAGATGAGCTGCTCTTTGGCGAATGTGTTTATAACCTCAACGTTGAGAGCCGGCATTTCGATGAACTGTTTCAAGATTTTGTATTCATCTTCCTTGCTTGGGATAGGCTCGTTTTCGAGGAAATGGTCACGGAGTTCGTCGCCATATTGGTCGTTCTTAATCTTGTTGCGGTTGGTGTATTCAGACTCCAGTTGCGAAAGAATCTCGGCTTTTGTACGGTCGAATTCGGCAGGAGTGAATCCGTATTGATAAACCCGTAGAGCCTCGCGATAGAGAGCTGCCAGAGTTTCAAGGTCTTTTCCTTCCTTAGCTTGTCCACTGATTTGGAAAGCGTCCTTTGTGCTCGAGAGCATGAAGTTTCCGTCATAGCCATAAGCCATGGTGAACGGACAATCAGGTTTCTGCGACATTTCACGGAGACGCAGATTGAGCATCATAGAAATAACTCTTTTGGCATACTGGTCGATGTAGTAGCTCTGGTCGGCCTTAGCCTCCTTTGGCATGGCGTCGTGTTTCATGTAGATGTCAACCGAGCTGTACTGCATCTCTTTGTCTTTATCGGAAACATAGATAGCTTCCTTCGTGTCGGGAACCTGTTCCTCGACAACCTGAGCTGCATTAGCCGGAACTGTTACGCCACTCCAAAGTTTCTTGATTTGGTCTTCGATATGGTCAACGTCCACATCTCCAACAACGATGATACACTGGTTGTCGGGACGATACCATTTCTTGTAATAGTCGCGTAGAACCTGATATTTGAAGTTATCCACGATGCTCATCAAGCCAATAGGCAAACGATAGCCATATTTCGAGTTGGGATAGATTTTCGGCAATATACGTTCATAGATGCGCATAACCGGACCCTGATGCAACTGCCATTCCTGGTGAATCACACCGCGCTCCTTGTCGATTTCCTTATCGGCGAGCGTCAGACCATTCGACCAGTCTTTCATGATGAGTAAGCACGAATCGAGGGCCGATTGTCTCTTCGTCGGAACGTCGCACACGCGATAAACCGTTTGTTCAACGCCGGTGAAAGCATTCAGATTGCTTCCGAATTCCACTCCGAGCGAGCGGGTAAATTCAAGGAGCGTTGAATCCGGGAAATGCTCCGAACCGTTGAAGGCCATGTGCTCCAGGAAGTGGGCCAGTCCGCGTTGGTCGTCGTTCTCCTGAATTGAGCCCACGCGCTGTGCGATGTAGAAGTTAGCAACATTTTCGGGCCACTCGTTGTGGAGGATGTAGTAAGTCAGACCATTGCTGAGCTTACCTTGTCTTACGTTTTTGTTAACGGGAATCGGTCCGATTTGTGCGGATGCGATTCCGGCAACAAAAAGAAAGGCAACTAGAAATACATGTTTCAGTCTCATTTTTCTTCTGTTAAGTTTAAAGTTTAAGATAACGATAATGCCGCAAAGGTACGTAATAGAGAGAATAAACCCCGAAAGAACATTGTTGAACTTTCGGGATTCAATTATGTTATGTTAGCTCCTGGTCAGGCGATTTATTTGTTGAGAATCTTGATGACACGACCGTCGATGTTTAGTAAATAGATTCCGCCCGATTGTGGAAGAGCAACGCTTAGGTTGTTTACTCCGCTGCCCAACCTGACGCCGGCACTGTTGAAGACGCTTATTTTTCCGGTGGCCCGGACGTTAAGCACGTGGTTGGCTAGCGTTATGTTTTCCTTTCCGTCGGTGGGGCGATTAACCGATGATGGAAGATTCTCCAAAGGACGAATATCGGTGAAAGCGTTGCTCCAAGTTTCGTTGGCGCGATAGGCTTCCAGTGCTACTTGCGGCACCCACAGAACGGCTTCGTCGCCGATGCGGTCGAAAGGAGTCTGCCCTTCCGAACCTATTACCAATGCGGGAGGAGTTGTTGCGCGTACAATCACGCTGTCGAGCAACTGCGAACGGGCAAAGGCACGGAAATCTATGGTTGTTAAGCTTGAGGGTAAATCAACATTCATTAGCCAATCGCAACCCAGGAAGCAGGTCTTTTCCAGAGTGGTGACTCCTTCAGGAACTATGACCTTCCGAATGAAATTATTATCGGAGAAAGCGTCCTCTCCGATAATCTTCACTCCATTCGGAATTTGTATCGTGAATCTATTGCGGTGTTGCGGCGTGAAGATTAGTCGGTTTGTGCCTTTTTCGACCAGCATGTCGTCCATCAGGGTAAACGTTTCGCTTTCCTCAGCTAAATCCAAGGTTGTCAGCTCATAGAAATTATAGAACGGAACGCCGGCAACCTTCTTAAGTGATGCGGGCAGTTTAATTTCTCTTACGAACATTCCACCTGAGAATGCGGCTGTTTCAAGTTCTTCAAGACCTTCGGTGAGTTCAATCTCCTGCAATGAAATACACCACACGCCAACCGATTCAATCTTGCGCAACCGGGGCGACGTTTTTAAACTCAACAGGGCCATATTGGGTGTTAGATGTTCGCCGCGCACACTGAATGCTTCAGCGCCTATTACTTCCACTTCCGACAGCTTAGGATCGGCGCCCATGTCGATTTCCGTTTCGCCTCCCAGCCAGCGAAGCAGTGTCGTTCCGTTCTCGTCGAGCAGATAGCTGTCTTCGGGGATACCGGTTATTGCGGGGAACGGCTCTACGTGAACGAAATTTTTCCAAACCTCGGCCTCCCGATAAGTTTCTATCGCACCTTCGGGAACATAGAGTTTACAGTTTGCCAAATCGATTCCGTTCAGCGGAGCGTCGCCTTGCAATTCGGGCGTTATTGACGAGCGAATACTGATTTTCTGCAATCCCGAACAATTGAATAAGGCATTTTTACCAATCATTGTGATGCGCGGCGAAAGAGTCAGTTCTTGCAATTGCGAACAGTTATCGAAGGCTCTCCCGGCAATTATCGTAACAGTTGGCGGGACGGTGAAAACCGTTCTTGCATTGCCTCTCGGATAAGCCAACAGATAGCTCATATTCCGGTCGAACAGCACGTCTTTATACGAAGCCAAAGACTCATTCTCCTTGTCAACGCTAAAAGACTTTATCGACCTGCAGTTATAGAATACCGCATAGCCCAGTTCTTCAACGCTCTTTGGAATGAACACCTCCTCCAGCGAAGCGCAGCCGCTAAAAGCTGTATTGCCGATGTTTTGAACCGATTTCAGATCGACTCTCTTTAGTTTCTTACAAGCAAAGAAAGCATCGTTGCCAATCGACACAAGCGCATCGTTCCAAGAAATTTCCGAGAGTTCGTCACATTCCGAGAAAGCCTCGGCCTCGACAGATGAAGTTTTTCCGGGAAGCGTCACTTTTTTCAAACTCCTACAAGCTGCAAAAGCTTTTTCGCCTATTTTCTCAACAGTCGCAAATGCGGGGTCGGCCGTTAAGTTGAGCACAGACTCCGAGCCGAGCCATTTAGCAAGAGTTCTACCGTCGTCTTCGAGTTGATAAGATGCCTTAGGATAAGGCTGAGCATTAAGTTGCAACGGTGCGATGAATAACACAGCAATCAGTTGCGTAAGGAATAATAGATTTCTCATAAATAAAATGATTTATAAAATGAATAAGAAAGATATGTCTTGACTGTTTGAGTTAATGATGCTCGCAAATATAGGCATAAGTTTCAATTTAAGTGTTAAAAGGTGTCCTACTGTATGCTTTTACGGTTTAAGTCTGTTAGAAAAGAAAGCGAGTTCGATACAAGATAATTGCCCACCAACCTAACAGATGTCAAGTCGGCATGTAGGCCGCATGTAGGGACAGACCCCGTGTCTGTCCGTTCCCCGTCCAACAAGGACGGCATAATAAATACCAAATCACAGAACAGGTGCGAAATATTGTTATGCGGTCGGCAGACCGAATTGGTGTGGGCATCGGTATGGGTATCGGACAGACACGGGGTCTGTCCCTACATGCCGACTTGGCATCTGTTAGGTTGCAAACACATCAAAGGAAGATTTTGGGGATTATATAAAAAAGAGTCGACCTGCACGCGTCGTCGTGACGGATGCAGGTCTGAATGATTATATAAACGATATTTCTTTTCTTCCTCTAACTAGGAGAGGTGAGGAGCCTCTTAAAGCAAGAGGGGTATAAGGGGGAGGGAGGGGAATTCTCTAAAGCGGGAGAGGGTAATAATGACGAGAGGGAATCATCTCCACTTTGCTCCTATACCTGGTCTTCGCCGGGGTCTTCTTCTCTACCGGGTTTCGGGGTATCGCCGCCGCCAGGCTTTTTGCCATCGTCGGGCTTTTTCGGGTCGGAAGGTTTCTTCGGGTCGGAGGGCTTTTTATCTCCGCCGCCTTTTTTCTTCTTTTCGGCCGCGGCGCGTTGCGCTATCGTCATGTTGTGAATCTCCTTGAAGTCGGCGGAGATTTTGTTGACGTCAGCGATGAGTTTCGCGATGAGGTCGCGGTCGGCATCGGTGGCAGTCAAGAGATACGAGGCGTAGATTTGGTCGGCGATAATGTCCCACGCCCCGTCGGTTTTCGGGCGTGCCACTTTCGATGGGGGTAATGCCGAGGCCATCTCACTCGTGCGGCGTTGTTTGAGCAGTTTCTCGTAGTCTGTGTTCAGCGTGCGCAGCTGCTCTACCGATGTGTCGAGCCCGAGCAGCGTTACCTCGGCCGACTGTTTGTCTAAATCGTGCAGCATGCCTACCACGTGCGCCGTTTCTGCCGTAAAACCCTCTTCCTGAATGCCGCGATAGGGCTTCAGTACCAGGGTCAGTACGCGAGATGCCTCGCGCATGTTTTTCACGGTCGAGTACCGATTCACGTTGATGGTGCCGAGGATGAACGAGAGCACCGTGTCGCGCTCTCGGTCTTTTTCCACGAGCTGTTGCGTATAGATGGAGGCAGCCGTTTCGCGGTTGATTTCCTCCTCCGTGTCGATGGCTGCACGCCATGTTTTGAGCATCTCGTCTGTCACGTGCAGTTTCTGTTTGTCTACTTCTTCCACGGCATCGTATAGCGCGCGATGGTACTCCGTGTGGTGGGCGTTGTCGAAGCGCGACGCGTTGGGCCGCACAATTTTCTTTGATTTTGTCATAATGGTATGGATTTAAGTTGTTATGAATATGCCGGTGTCTGAATCGCCGACGTCGCTGGAGGACATTTACTCGTGGCGTCTGAATCGCCAGCATCGCCGGAGTTTATTTGCTCGCGGCGTCTGAATCGCCAGCATCGCCGGAGGTCATTTACTCGTGGCGTCTGAATCGCCAGCGTCATCGGAGGTCATTTGCTCGCGGCGGCTGATGGTGGCGTAATGCTTCGGGGCGGGTTTTGCCGATAGGTGATAGGGTTTGTATTTCATCTTTCTATCTTTTTTGTGTGTTCGTTGTTCCTATTTTCACTTTGTTTACTCTGCCACGGGACGTACAGCGAAAGCGCATGCGTGACGGTCTTGGCCCCACGGATTCATACGTTTCGAGGAGTCAAAATACAGGCCGCAACCGACTAGCGGATTACCCGGGACGGCCGACCAATACAGACCGTGGACGCCCACGTAGTACAACGAACCGTTACTGTGGAGGCGATAGCCCAAAGCAGGGAAGAAGACGGTATTGGTACCAACCCTAGACTTGAAGTTCCACCCAGCATTCCAAGCCCCCTCAACATTGAACTCGTTCAGGTTGCTCGTGTCCTGACCCGTGGTGGTAAAACCAGTGAAAGCATTGGATGCCGGTATCTTGAAGCCGGCAGGACAAGGATCATAGATGGTCTTTACGACAGGACTATCATTTGCACCTGTTGTTGTGTTGTCCATCGACCAGAAGTTGAGAAGGTTGTAGCCGCCAGACCCATACCAACCTGTGCCCCAAGTATAGAAGTTCTCTGGATGCTGGATACAATTTTGTATGGACATATTGTCACCGGCATCCTGTGTAAATGCACCTTCGGGAATTGTGTTTGTACCAGGCATTGGATCCTTACGGCCCCACTGGTAGAGCGTGGAAAACCCTTGGGAGACGCTGTAGTTATTCTGCGTGATTTCGATGTAGCCAAACTGCTTCGTACCGCAGTTGGCAGTGATCTGCTCCACCTTTAGGCGCACCTTACGGGGCTGGGTGTAGGAGGTTCTCTCACGCTTTTCGACATAACCTAAGGTACGCTTGGTGAATTTGTAGGTAACGTTCTGATGGTTTACTATCGGGATGGTGTTCAATACGTCGTCGTGGTCGAACCACAGATGCCACGACCATACGACCACGCCTCCCTTGGTAACAGCAATGACAGCGTTGCCGTTCTTAATCTTGTCCTGGGGTACACGGAAGTGGACGAAGGCATTCGTGCCGCTACCCTCGATGCCGAGACTGCTGGCTTCGACAATGCCGCTCTGGTCGGTCCATACAATCTTGGCACCATCGGGAACGTTTGCACCGCCGTTGGTTTGAGTAATCCAAGGATTATCAATGTCGATATTGGCGTGATCCTTGAAATGATACAAGACATCGGAATTACCCGGTGCCGCATTACTGGTATAAGCGTGAGGATTAGGACTGCCGCCCGTGATGGCATTACCGTAAACCAATGGAATCTTGTAATAGCCGGGAGCAGAGATCAGGTAAGAATTGGCGGTATTGCGGGTGGTCGCATTGCCCTTGTAGTCGTGGGTGGATAGGTCGTAATAGTTGCCGATAGAGCCTTTTCCCTGTGCGGTTTTCAGCACGTTATTGTATGCGGCCATCTGGTCGGTATAATCCGGTTTGAGCGTGCCCGTACCGGTTTGGGCAGCTGTACTGCCGTCGCCCTGGGTGAGAGTTAGGCTGGTGAGCCAGGCGGGCTTGGTGTCGCTCTCCGCGCTCCATGTGGCACCGCCGTCGGTGCTCTCTTGATATTTCACCACTCGCCATTTTACGGGCTGCTTTTCCGAACCTACTTGTCG
>NZ_BAKH01000072.1 GCF_000614105.1 Prevotella micans DSM 21469 = JCM 16134 | reverse complement strand
TTGGATCGCATTGCAAAAGCGTCCAATACCATAAATCCTGCGTTGTGCCTGGTTCCCTCGTATTCTTGTCCGGGATTGCCAAGGCCACAAATCAAATATTTTTCCAATGTGTAAGTTTATTCTTCGTTTGACTTCTCCTCGGCCGAACTCTCCTCTTCGCTTTCCTGTTCTACGCTCGATGCAATAGAGTTACGGGTGGTCTTGATTGAGCAAACAACAACTTCGCTTGGAGTAATCATCTCCAGACCTTCGAAACTTAGTTCGCCCACCTTGATACTCTTGCCGAGAGTGAGTTTAGTTACATCAATGTCGAGGTGCTCGGGAATTTGCTGATAGGGGGCACGAACATTAATCTTGCGTATCGACATATTCATTCGTCCACCGTCGCGAACACCTTGTGCTAGACCAATGAGCTTGACGGGTACACCCATCACAATAGGTTTCTGATCGTTCACCTCATAGAAGTCGACATGCAAAAGGGCATCAGTTACTGGATGGAACTGAAGTTCTTTCATCACAGCTGTGTGACGCTCGCCGTCTATAATAAGCTCAATCACGTAGATGTGCGGCGTGTAAACAATCTTGCGAAGTTCGGCCATGGGCGATGAGAACGAGAATGCAACCGGCTTGCCATCTACTCTGTTTTCGCCGTAGAGGTTGCAGGGAATTAATCCTTCTTTACGAAGGAGCTTTGACGCTTTCTTTCCGAGGTCTGTGCGCTTCTGACCTGAAATCTTGATTTCTTTCATTTTGTTTGTGTTACTCTAAATTAATATGATTTTAATTCGCCATCACACACCGAGAGGCCTTATCTCAGGCCTCTCTAGTTGCAAAAAGCGTTTGCAAAGATACGTTTTTAGGATTCATTTCCAAATAGCTGTTCGCTTAAAGCACTTTCATACGCCAAGTTACTCCGAGATTCAACAGGGAATATTTGTCGGTTAGTACGCCGTTAGGATTGGTGTTCTTTCCAAAGGCGTAGCTATAGTAACCATGGATTCGTATACGTTCGTCTTTGAGGGGGAAATATTCGGCTCCACCTCCGATACGTGTAATCTCTGTTCCGTTGTAGACACAATGGTCAGCAGTGGTTCCCGATTTATTCACATCGTAGCTCACTTTGGCGAAAAGATTAAGCTGTGTGATTGGTCGATAGCAAACTTGCCCGGCTATGGTACAATCACGCCTAATGAATGTTTGTCCTGACGATGCTCGGTTGAGCAAATCAAGGTCAATACGCACTGGTCCGAGATGGAAACGATTGCCTAGAGCGATATAGTTGATAAACTTGTTTGGCTCATATTCCATCATATTTATCGACCACAGTGGTTCGAAAAATCCGTGCTGGCCATGCCACATTATATTATAGGAGTATGTGTCGGGAGACATGCTCCAAAATGGGCTTTGACACACCTGTGCAGTGAAATTGTCTTTGCCGTTGTTTATGGTAAAGTCGGCGCTTACGCCCCATTGGTAGCAACTGAAATTGTAACAGAACTCTGAAAGGGCATAACAATCAATTGGTGCTGGCTCAAGTTCCCATCCGCCTACCCATACGATAGACTTTCCGGCCGTGACTGCTATGTTGTCGTTAGCCTGATAGCGAATGTTTAACCAGTCTGTAGAGTCGAAGAAACTCTTGTCCTTATTAATTGTATTGAGTCGCTGTCTGTAGGCATAAGAGAACTTCGATGTGATGTGCCCTTTTAGTACAACATCCACAATGTTTCCCTTGAATCCGCTTGCTTCCTTAATATTCGTTCCGTCGCTGCTAGCGCGCTGATAGTCGGCACGTGCTTCAACGGTCAGATTGAGTGGTCGACGCTGTTCTTGAGTAATCGAATCGGTTTGTGCCATAGCCACTGAGCTGCCAGACAATAGAAAAATAACGATACTTTTTAGTTTCATCTTTTAAGTGAGTTAGATGTTTATTCTTCTTCTATCTCGGGTAGATTACGCCGTTCTTTCTTACTCCAAAGGCCATAAACATCGCTCACTGTGTCGATAGAAACAAACGAGTGAGTAGTCTCGTGCAAAAGGAATTCATTTAGCTTTGTGAACTCATCATTTGTAAGGATAACCTCAAGCTGAACGCCTTTCTCATGAGTGTATCCACCAACTATCTCGTGAATCGTTACGCCTCGTTTGAGCTTCCTCATCACGAATTTCCTAATCTTCTCGTGGTCTTTAGAGATGATATAGACTCGTGTTTTCGCATTCATGCTAATCATGAAGTAGCGAAGAATCATTCCGTTGAGCCATGTGCCAATAAGTCCAATCATAACCAGTCCTACGTCGTTGATTGCAAAGGCTGTACAGCAAATGAGACCGCCCGCAATGGCAACCGCCGAACCGAGGTGAAAACCGGTGTATTTATTGATGATTTTAGCCATAATATCCAGTCCGCCAGTAGAGGCATTTATACTGAACAATATGCTTTGCGATGCACTCAAAACAACAACGAAACACAACAAATCGAACCATGGATTAGCTATCGTTTGTCCTGCTACATGGACGGCAAATATAGATTCCTTGATGGGAATAACTGTTCCCAGGAAGTCAATCATCGGACCGAGAATTAATGCCGTGTAGACCGTCTTTGCTCCGAATTCGTTACCAATGAGTAAGAATGCCAGAATCAACAAAATAGCATTGATAACAAATATTATAGTTCCTACCGAAATGAACGGAAGTAGTTTAGAAACCACTAGCGATAAGCCGGTGATAGAACCAACAATGAGCTTACTGGGAATCAAGAAAAAATAAACTCCCATAGCGGCAACAAACATGCCCAACGTCATTATGAGAAGTTCTACCCAAAACTTCTTGGTAGCCAGAATGGCCCCTAGTTTACTGACAGTTTTCTTCGCATTTTCTGCTGTGAATACGTGACTGAATCGCTGATTTTGATTCATAATTTCATGATTTTTGATTGTGATATTTAAAGGATTATTCTCATGGTATGCAAAACAGCCCAAAGGCCGATTAGCAATAGAGTTGTTTTTGATGGCCGCAAAAGTAATAAAAGAAAGCCGATAGAAAATGAAAAGGAAATACGATTTCACTACAACTACCTTTTCTTCCTATAGTCCTTCTCGTATAATAGTTTAGAAATCAAAGCCGTAATACAACTTATAATTACTCTCTACTAATCCTTTTTCTATATATTTCTACCCCGTTCTAGGCTAGAAATCATCCTTGTCTTGTCAAGAATATAAGAACTTACTTACAATTAATAACTCATTTTGCTCCCTTCAGCTCTGCGAAGAGGATTTATACCAAAAGTTCTACTCCCAATCAATGCCTATTCGAGTGTATGCTCACATGTACTTAAACTGATACACAATGGACTTTTCTCTAAATGATGCGCGTTAGAGTATAACGTTTAGAGGGAGATTGTAAACACACTTAATTAGTTACATCTAGATTTATCTCTATTTCCCAGCTGCTTTATTCGGATTAAAGAAAGAGCGTAGCGGACTATTCGATTGATAAAAGATTGGAAAGAAGCAGAAAATATAGACGGAAATAAAGACCTGCATACATCAATCTTGATGCGTACAGGTTCTTTGATAATTACTCAAAAATGGGATGTAAGAGAATCACATTCTTTTTCGTAGCGCAGAAGCTGTTTTCGAAGGTTCCTAAAATGGCCGAAACGCCTTGTTTTAGGGCCGTTCAAGTTTTCTCTGGAAAACGCATACGTGTGCGCATAAATTTCTTCACGTATCCCCGTAAATTTTCTCACGTGTCCCGATAAATTTCTTTACGTATAGAATTTTACGGGGATACGTGAAGAAATTTATGCGCACACGTATGCAATTTCAAGAGCACGCGGAAAGCCCTTTTCGCAGATGGGATATGTTAGGACTATATTATTCATAATAACCATCCACACCATTAAATAATTCCTCTGCGTCTAGTTGAAGTCTATTATAAAAGGTAGTTAGTTCCGAATAAGCAGAATATAGATAAAAAACGGAGGTGCATCATTTCTGACACACCTCCACAAATAAAATAGATAAACTTAATTAACCTTTCTTACTTAACCTCCCAAATATCATTGGTTTCGAGCAGTTCCATGAAGTTGTGATAATGTTTCTTTGCCTTCACTTCTTCTATTTGCTCGTTCACGGCAGCATCGTAGGTTGGAGCTTCGACGTCGCGAATAACTCCGAGGGCTATTGGGAAACCATTCTCGTTGCTCATCATAGCGAGTTTGAGCTGTAGAGTATCATCTTCACAATGAGCGTCGTGAACAAGAATATCGTCCATTGTGTAACCGTCCTGACCGATGGTGACAACCTTTAATCCAAAGCCTTCCTGAATGAGACCAAACTCATTGTCTTTACCGAAAACGAGGGGCTCGCCGTGGCGAACGTGAATGGAGTTTGTTTTACGACTGCCGGTGCTGTAAACCGAGTCGTGACAACCGTCGTTGAAGATTACGCAGTTTTGAAGAATCTCGCATACGGCGGCTCCTTTGTGTTGTTGGGCTGCTTTGAGAATTTCCATCGTGGCGTTGTTGTCGGTTGCCACGCTACGGGCGAAGAATTTTCCGCGGGCGCCGAAGCATAGCTCAGCTGGGCGGAAGGGGTCTTCAGTGGTTCCAAAGGGGCTCGACTTCGACACAAATCCACGCGGACTGGTGGGCGAATATTGCCCTTTTGTCAATCCGTATATTCGGTTGTTGAGCAGGATTATGTTTAGGTCGACATTGCGCCTCATTGCATGAATAAAATGGTTTCCGCCGATGGCGAGTGCATCGCCGTCGCCTGATACTTGCCAAACAGTGAGTTCAGGATTGGTTACTTTCACGCCGGTTGCAATTGCGGCTGCTCGGCCGTGAATGGTTTGCATTGCGTAGGTGCTTACGTAATATGGCAGTCGGCTGGAACATCCGATACCTGAAATCACGGCTGTTTTATGCGGTGGGATTCCTATTTCGCCCATTGCCTTTTGGAGATTAGCCAGGAAGAAATGGTCGCCGCATCCGGGACACCATCTGGGTTGTCCTTTCTTGAAATCTTGTGCTGTATATTGGTTCATAGTCGATTTATTCTAAGATTTTAGAGTAGAATGTTGTTCCCTTTTCTTCTTTAGGCATTGGGGCATTGATGAGTTTTTCGAACTCTTTCACCAGTTCGCTAACCACGAACGGCTGTCCTTTAACCTGATTATACTGATAGGGTGCGAAATGATTTATGCGGATTCTAAGGAGAGCTGCCAGCTGACCGAGATTCTGCTCGGCGACAACTACTTTCGGGTATTGTCCGAGGACTTCGGCTGTGTTCTTCGGCAGTGGGTTAACGTATTTGAACTGTGCCAATGCAACCTTATGTCCTTTTGCGCGAAGTTCGTTCATCGTTGAGAGCAGATGTCCATAGGTACTTCCGAAGCCTACGATAAGCAGGTCGGCATCGTTGGCATCGCCTAGCACCTCAAGGTCGGGAACGGGGATACGAGCCACTTTGTCGAATCTCAAGTGGTCCATCAAATCATGGTTATCCGGGTCGGTTGATATACTTCCGGTTTCGCCGTCTTTCTCCAATCCACCCAGGATGTGCTCATAGCCTTCCTGACCTGGTATGGCCCAATAGCGAACATTTGAATAGGCCTCGCGTTTGTAGGGAGTGTACTTATATTTCTGCTCTTCGGGTGCGAAGTGCGGATGAATTTCTGGCAGGTCGTCGATGTTAGGGAGTTTCCAAGCCGATGAGCCGTTTGCTATGAATGCGTCGGTTAGCAGCACAACGGGTGTCATGTGTTCGAGAGCTATTTTGCATGCATTGAAAGCAGCATCGAAGCAGTCGGTTGGGCTTGTTGCGGCAATAACCGGCATCGGACTTTCGCCGTTTCGTCCATAGAGTACTTGTAGAAGGTCGGTTTGTTCGCTCTTCGTTGGCATACCTGTTGATGGACCGCCACGTTGAACATCGATAACTACAAGTGGGAGTTCGTCGATTACCGCGAGGTTCAAAGCTTCGCTCTTTAAACATATACCGGGGCCGGAGGTTGATGTTGCGGCCAATGCTCCGGCAAATGCAGCTCCGATAGATGATGCGCAGCCGGCAATTTCGTCTTCACACTGAACGGTTGTTACGCCTAGCGATTTGTGTTTAGCTAATTCGTGAAGAATATCGGTGGCTGGTGTAATTGGATAGGAGCCAAGGAAGAGGCGTAAACCTGCTTTCTCGGCGGCGGCGATAAGGCCGTAGGCTGTGGCTTTATTACCGGTTATATCCATATATCGTCCTGGTTCTTTTACTTTCGATTCTATTCGATAGGTGTTCGGAACAGAGGCGTGTACGTTGTGTCCGTAGTTATATCCGGCTTCTACCACCTTTATGTTAGCTTCGGCGATGGCTGGTTTCTTGCGGAACTTTTCGCGTAGGAAGTTTGATACTAGCGACAGGTCGCGGTTGAAGAGCCAGCAAACTAATCCGAGAGCGAACATGTTGCGACATTTGAGCATTGATTTATTGTCCATGCCCGAGTCGACCAGACATTCCTTGACCATCTTCGTTATCGGACAGGCTACGACTCTGTCGGAGTCTATACCCATCTCGGCAAGATAATCGTCGCTACTGAATTCGGCCTTTTGCAGGTCGCGCGGGCCGAAAGAGTCGGTATCGATGATGATGGTTGATTGTGGTTTACAATGTTTATACTGCATCTTGAGTGCTGCTGCATTCATTGCAACCAATACGTCGCATTTGTCGCCCGGAGTATATACTTTACCGGCGCCGATGTGTACTTGGAATCCGCTCACGCCGGTTAGCGAACCTTGCGGGGCGCGAATGTCTGCCGGATAGTCCGGGAATGTAGAGATTCCGTTACCTACCGTTGCTGAAACGGTTGAGAAAATGTTGCCCGCCAGTTGCATGCCATCACCGGAGTCGCCGGAGAAATGCACTACAACGCTATCGAGCTCTTTCACTTCGATTTGTTCATCCATAGAATTATTTCTTCTTGTTCATGTTAGTACTATGACGGGCGCAAAAGTGAGACTTTTTATTGATGTAACAAAATGTTTACATAGGAAAAAACCGCAGCTCGAAAGCGTCTGAAAAACAAGCATTAAACCGAATGTAAGCACCCCATCGCGGCTTGCATTTCACATGTTGCCTAATGCCCCGCGAAGCCTATCATTATGCAAGCGTTGTAAGTATTTCGGGAGAAGTTTTCCATCGTTCTTTCTCCTCCCGAGGAGTGATTAACGTAGGGACAGACCCCGAGGGGTGATTAAGGGGGTGATTGAGGGGTGATTGAGGGGTGATTTGCTGTCCGCCCACCGTCCACAAGACGGCATAAATACCAAACCACAGAGAAGGTGCGAAATATTGTTATGCGGTCGGTAGGCCGAATTGGCATGGGCATCGGTATGGGTATCGGACAGACACGGGGTCTGTCCCTACACCTGCGGGCGTTCCGCCCGAATTGGTATCTATAAAACACGACCTGCACGCGTCCATCTCGACGCGTGCAGGTCTATTTCTCATGATTGATATATATAAACGAAATAATAAGTTCTAAACTTTATCTTCTCCGGGGTCTTCTTCTCGTCCGGGTTTGGGGGAGCCGCCGCCGGTTCCTCCGCCGGGTTTATTTCCACCATTACCACCGGAGCCGGTGGATTTTCCGCTCGGCTCGGGAACGACGACGAGTTTGCCTTTAGAGATTACGACCCAGATGGGGCTCTTGCCGGCGACGTTCAATAGATACGCGCGCTTCTTGCCTGTTCCGCGGAACTCGCGGGCGAATGAGAGCGAGCCTCTCGAGAGGCCGCGTTCTTTTTCCAGTTCGGCGAAGAGGGGCTCGAGAAGAGCGGCGTATTTGTCCATGTCGCGCTCGTGAGACGATTTGTTAGACGATTTGCGCTGTGCAAGATGAGCTTGCCAATTGTCGGCCTGGAAGTTGTATTGTTCCACCAGTTTTTCGATGGGCGGTGTAGGGTCGAGGTCGGCAAGCGCGATGATTCGTGTTAGAATCGTGTCGAGCGCCTTATCTACGGCCCCACGCAAAGCGCGAACATCGAATTGACCGTACGACTTGCTAACTTGAGCGCGATTGTGGTAAACTTCGTCGAAAGCTCTGTTAGCATTTTCCAGTCGTGTAACGGCAGGCATGGCACCCAGTCGGGCGAGCATGGCGGGCATATCT
>NZ_BAKH01000073.1 GCF_000614105.1 Prevotella micans DSM 21469 = JCM 16134 | reverse complement strand
CCTTACTCCCGCACTACTTTCTTGCCGTTGACGATGTAGATGCCGCGACCGGGATTTGTAACTCGCCGACCCTGGAGGTCGTAGACGACGTTTTCGCGTGGCTGCACTGTCGGGCGAACGTCGCGTATGCCGGTCGTTTCGGCCTCCTTGCGGGCGGCATCGAAGTCGATTGTAAAACCTTTGGCAGGCGCAATGGCTTCGGGCAGACGCAGACCAGCGCGATGTGCCGCCAGCTTGATGGAAGCACCATTCCGAGTGCCCTGCTTATAGAAGCCGATGCCCTCGTCGCCGTTATTGGAGAAGATATAATATTTGTAACCACTTGCGTTGAACTCCTGCTCGGTGGCGGTGCCGATGAGTAGATTGTTCGTCACGTTTTCTTCTGTTCCCGTAACGTTGGCTGATAAACCACCGTACTGTTTGCCGCGCCTTGCAGAATAAATCCCGTCTGCTTCGGGATAATCTTGCCTGCTCCGAACGCTTTCACCACGGCTTGGTCGGGAGTCATAATACTTCCGCTCGGAGTAATGCCCGTGATGATATACGCCGTACAGCCCGCGGGAACGAGGAAGTTCTCGTTCTCGAGGTAGTAGGAAGTGTAGCCGCTGGGGCCTACGGGCACTTGCTCGTAGTATCGACCTTTATACTTCGCCCAGTCCGTATTGTCCTCATAAATCTTGGTAGCATCGATGGGAACATAGATATGCGTTGCTGACCTGAAAGGATTTTTGTGACCAGAAAATGGTTGTGATATATTTACCGTTAATGTCGCGGGTATTGAGTTATACAAGTATATTATAGGAGGAGTATCATAGTCCTTACTGAATTGATCTTCAGATATTATCTGAGTCGTAGCAGGGTAAGACACGCTTCGCAGTATAGACTTAGAGTGTGAGCCAATTTGCACTGAACTTATAGGAAATTCGGTAATAGATGTTTTTGAAAAGTCCATATCGAGGAAACGTGCTCCTGTATGACTATCAGAAAAAGAATAAGCCATAAAGAGCAAGGCATTTTCCTCCAACTTTGTAAGTGTGCTTGGAATTGAGATAGAATATATGGAAGACTGAAATACGGCATAACTGCCTATTGTGCGTATGCCTTCCGGAAGATTAACTTTGGTCAGTATGCTTTCAGAGAAAAAGCAATTTTTTGCAATCTCTACGACATTGTATGTGCTTCCACCATAGAAGACAGTTGCAGGTACATTCAATTCCGTGCCAAGTGTATAGCCTGTAGGAATTGTTCCCCTTCCTGTCAGCTTTACCTCATTAGGATTCGTGCTTGTCACCGTATACTTGAGAGGCATACCATCCGAATTGTTTACAGTAAAGCTCTGTGCCATAAATTCTACCGAATAGAGTATAGCGAACAAATAGAATAAAAATCTCTTCATATCATTATAATAATTTTATAGTTGAATAATTGTCGTTATTTCCCCCTTGCGCGGCTTGGCAAAAGGGCATGAAGAAGTGAGCAAAGAGAACCCTTACGAGCCCTTTGTTTACAGGAGTCACGACACGCTTCGCGCGCGCGTAAGCGAAAGTGAAAAATGTGTAGTTAGACGCTAGGTGCGAATGTGTGTGTGTGTGTGTGTGTGTGTGTGTGTGTGTGTGTGTGTGTTAGCAAATTACTTGGATTGGCCAAGTAATTGACGAAAAAAGATGCAAAGAATTTCAAGAATCTTCGCATGCTGTTATTGCTCTGGTATGATATTGCTAATTCACTCACGGCGGCAAAGATATAACATCCTTTCGGAACAGCCAAATAATGTAAAAAGGAATGTTAGAACATACCAAAAGATGATAGGAATATGAAACTTGTTATGCCGAGATGGCTTGGCAGCGAAAACTCAGAAACCAAGCTAAGTACATCGCAATAGACGGAGCCTCGATTTTATTAACGAAGGCAGGATTGTACTCAACTGATTAACTTTGTCGCTGAAAATGAAATGGGCCACAAAGGAAGTTATTATTGAAAATTGAGTTATGAAGATTATTGCTGTAGCACAGAATTATTTCCCGTACAATAAAACACGGGAAGAAGCGTTATTGAACGCGGAAAATCCGATGATTTTCATGAAGCCTGATTCGGCTTTACTGGTTAATAATAAACCGTTTTTCATCCCCAACGAGCTTGGAGTCATTGAATACGAAACCGAAATCGTAGTTCGTATCTGTAGGCTAGGGAAAACTATTCCCGAGCGGTTCGCTCACCGATACTACGATGCTCTTACGGTGGGAATTGACTTCACTGCACGTGAGTTACTCGGAAAGTTCCGTGCCGAAGGTCGGCCGTGGGAACTTTGTAAGGGATTCGACGGGTCGGCTGTTCTGGGTGAATGGGTCGACAAGAAATCTCTGACAGATTTGGAAAATATTGATTTCAAGCTCGACATAAATGGCAGGACGGTTCAGAGCGGTTCGACAGCAAATATGATTCACACGACCGACAAACTAGTTAGTTATGTGAGTAGGTTTTTCACCCTCAAGACGGGCGATTTGATTTACACCGGATGTCCAGTTGAAGGCTGGGGGCGAGTGAATATCGACGACCATCTGGAAGGCTATCTGAACGACACGAAGGTCCTGGAATTTAACTGCAAGTAAAGACCGGATCATAAGGCTAGTTTCTTACACATTATATATATACGGCATGAAACGAATAATTATAATCCTCATCATATTTGGCGCCTGCTTCTCGGCAGCACGGGCGCAGCGTTTTTTCAATCTAACGGTAAACGATGTGCGAATTGATTCGGTTCTTCCGAGGTTTGCGTATTCCATTCCGCTTGGAAGGAACTATGCCGATTCTATTTATGAGATTGAGATTCGCTATCCGGAGTTCATTGACCTTAGTAAGCGCGAATCGGAACTTTATGATGCTCTTTCAAATACTCCGCCGCCGACAATGCCTGAGATTAGCAAGCAAATTGTTGTAGAGCGTAAACGCGGCTCACTAGAGTTTTCGTTTGTGCCGATTGTTGAGCGCGAGGGGCGGCGACAGTTCATGGTAAGCTTCATGATTGCATTGACAGCGAGGCCGGTCGGTGATATTGCACGGAAGGCGAGAGAGGGGCAATCGGATGCCTCGATATATGCTCAACACTCGGTGCTACGGTCGGGTAAATGGGCCAAGATTAGGGTTCCGGCCAGCGGAGTGTATCAAATCACGCCTGAACTTGTTAGGCAAGCTGGATTCACTGACGTGAACAAGGTTCGGATATATGGCTATGGAGGTAATCTTCAAGACGAGGTGCTGAAAGAGCTCACACTGCGCGAACTGGATGATTTACCGGAGGTGGCCTCATGTACAGTGAATGGTCGGCGATTGTTCTACGGCAAGGGGCCGGTAAGTTGGCCCAGCATTACTTCAACCAAGCGCATCCGCAATCCATATTCGCAATACGGATATTATTTCTTAACTGAGAATGACGGTACACCACTTTCGGTTGATTCGGTCACCTTTATGTCGAAGTTTTATGAGAGGACCAACGATTACTATTCGCTGCACGAGGTCGATAACTTTAGCTGGTATCACGGGGGGCGGAACCTGTTCGAGAATACACCTATTGCCGTTGGACAAACACAAACCTACACCATGCCGAACAAAGCTAATTCAGCTCTGGGCAGGCTTATCATCAGCATCACATCGGGGCCAATAAAAACAACCGTAGCCGTATCGTTGAACGATTCGATAGTGGACAATATCAGCATTAACCGAACAGACGATTACGATAAAGGTGCGATAGCCGAACGCAACTACAGGGTGCGGAATCTGAAACCTACTGACACGGTTAAGATTACGACGCTCTCGGGTGGTCCGGCTCGGCTGGATTATATCGCTTTCGTTTACGACATACCGCGGCCTGTACCTAATCTTGCAACAGGAACGTTTTCTGCGCCCGAATATGTTCATCGTATAACGAATCAGGACCTGCATTCACACACCAGTGCGGATATGGTGATAATTATCCCCACCAGTCAGAAACTTCTCGATCAGGCGCAACGGCTGGCTGACTTCCACAAGGAGCACGATTCGATGAACGTTCGTATTGTTCCGGCCGACGAACTTTATAATGAATTCTCAAGTGGAACGCCTGATATAATGCTTATCGTCGTTATTTGAAAATGCTCTACGACCGTGCCGAGACTGAGGCGCAACTGCCCAAATCAGTGTTGCTTTTTGGTGATTGCGTATGGGACAACCGGATGCTCACAACCGATTGCAGCCGGCTTAACCCCGACGATTATCTGCTGGCTTATGAAAGTGAAAACTCATTCAGCGAAACCGATTGCTATGTTAACGATGGCTGGATAACTTTACTCGACGCCGGCGAAGGACTCTATCTCACAACACGCGACAAGGAAGACATGGGTGTAGGCCGATTCCCTGTAACCGAAGTGAGCGATGCCAAAACGCTCGTGGACAAAACCATAAACTATGCCCTTAACAAGAATGCCGGTAACTGGGAAAACATCATTATGTTCATGGGCGACGACGGAAATAACAATCTGCATATGAGAGATGTGAACGAAACAGCAGAGGTAATCATGCAGGCCCATCCTAGCTATCACGTGAAGAAGGTGATGTGGGATGCATATGTTCGTACCTCATCGGCAACTGGGCATACCTATCCCGAGGTGAGCGCAATTATCAAACAACAGCAGGCGCAGGGCGCGCTAGTAATGGACTATGCCGGGCATGGTTCGGAGATTGAAATATCGCATGAAAGGGTACTCCGGATAACCGATTTTGCCGGTTTCACCAACTCCAACCTTCCGCTATGGATAACCGCGAGCTGTGATATAATGCCCTTTGACGGGACAACGCCCACCATCGGCGAAACCTGCTTGCTCAACAAGAAAGGTGGTGCAATGGCCTTCTGGGGAACGACCCGAACAGTGTATGCTAACTACAATAAGCCTATCAACACGGCTTTTATGCGACACGTGCTGAGCTTTACAAACGGGAAACCTACAACGCTTGGCGAAGCGCAACGACTAGCAAAATGCGATATGATTGAAACTGGCAACGACCGTACCCGAAATAAACTACAGTATTCATTGCTCGGCGACCCGGCTCTGTCGCTCAACCTGCCCACATTGAAAGCTATTATCGATTCGATAAATGGAAAACCCGTCGGTGGAAGCGAGCAGATAACCCTCAAAGCCGGAAGTATAGTCAAGGTGACTGGCTACATAGCTAAGGGAAGCGAAAGCGTAGACAACTTCCGCGGAACGATGACCGCAACCGTGCGTGACACTCGCGAACTCATCACCTGTCGCAAGCAAGATAATGAAACCTACAGTCCGTTCCGGTTCTACGACCGACAGAAAATTCTGTACAACGGAACCGACAGCGTGATTGGCGGAAGATTTGAATTCACATTCGCCGTGCCGCGCGACATAAACTATGCTAACTCTACGGGCCTCATCAACGTCTATGCCGCCAACACCACCTGCACACTCACTGCACATGGAAACGAGAGCCGGTTCTATATCGACGGAACCGAACAAGTAGCGAACGATTCTATCGGACCGTCGCTCTTCTGTTATCTCAACAGCCCATCGTTCGTAAATGGGGGCAACGTCAACACAACGCCCTATTTCGTGGCGCAGATATCCGATAAGGACGGAATTAACGCAGCCGGAAATGGAGTGGGGCACGATATGCAACTTATTATTGATGGAAACCCGGCGAAGACTTATAATCTCAATGAAAACTTCAAATTCGACTTCGGAAGCTACACTAAAGGTGAAACTCATTTAAGTATTCCCGCGCTCAAAGAAGGTCCGCACCAGTTACAATTCCGTGCCTGGGACATCCTCAATAATCCCTCTACCGCAACACTCAGCTTCAATGTGATGAAAGGTCTCGCGCCCGAGACTGAAAGTATTAGTTGCACTAAGAACCCCGCTACGACTCAAACATCATTCATTGTGGCCCACAATCAAACAGGTTCGAGTATCGATATTGAAATAGAAGTGTTCGACACCAGCGGCCGCCGACTCTGGCAAAACAAAGAGTATGGGGTTTCTAACGAAGGCTCCTACACCTACGATTGGAACCTCATCATTGCAAACGGAGCCAAGCTCCGCACAGGAGTCTATCTATACCGGGTGAAGCTCACTTGCGACGGAGCAACCCGAGAGTCGAAAGCAAAGAAACTCATTGTCATAAACAATAATTGAACAGCACGCAGCGTTTTCTCGAGCGATGCAAACGAATTATCTATAAACCAAAAATGAATAGGAAAATGAACATAAAAGTCCGCCTCATAGGTACGCTCATGCTCGTAGCAATTGTTACAACTGTTGCTGCGCAAGACAAGAAAGACTTCTTTAACCCCGTGAATGTCTCCGTGACCTCGCAATCCTTCTCGCCCGATGCGCGAGGCGGAGCGATGGGCGATATCGGAGCCGCAACCGACCCCGACGTGAACTCGCAATACTGGAATCCGGCAAAGTACCCTTTTGCCATATCACGCGCCGGCGTATCGATTAACTATACACCATGGCTAAAGCAACTTGTCAACGACATGGGATTGGGCTATCTTTCCGGCTACTATCGAATTGGCGACTACAGTGCAGTCTCCGGTTCGCTGCGCTATTTCTCACTTGGAGAAGTTAGTGCGAACGACGGTAGCTCGCTAACCATGAATCCCTATGAAATGTCGCTCGACGTAGCCTATTCGCTAATGCTCAGCGAGCACTTCTCTCTCGGAGCAGCCGTAAGATGGATATACTCCGACCTCACCTACAACTATACAAGCGAAACAACGCCAGGCTCTGCATTTGCAGCCGACCTGGCCGGATATTATCAAAACTATCTTAACATCGGAAGTCGTGAATGCCAGCTCGGACTTGGGATGAACATCTCTAACATAGGCTCAAAAATCACATTCGGAGGCGATAATCGCTCGGAATTTATTCCGACTAACCTTCGACTTGGAGCATCGCTTATGGTGCCCATCGACGAGTTCAATAAGTTCACCATCGCGGCTGACGCAAATAAACTCCTCGTACCAACCTATCCAAAAAAGAAAGAGGGCGAACAGGATGTAAACTATCAAACCAGATTACAAAAAGAATACTACGACGTTTCCTCTATATCCGGAATATTCAAAAGCTTCAGCGATGCGCCCAACGGATTCTCCGAAGAACTGCAAGAAATCCAATGGAGTCTCGGAGCCGAATACGTTTACAACGACCAATTCTCACTCCGTGCAGGCTATCATCACGAAAGTGAAAACAAAGGCAACCGAAAATACTTCACCGTCGGAGCCGGATTCCGCATGAATGTATTCTCACTCGACGCAGGATATGTTATCGCAACCGCAAAGAGTAACCCTCTCGACCAAACCTTGCGCTTCACTCTGCTATTCGATATGGACGGATTGAAAGACCTCTTCAAACGCAGATAAAAAAGGAATATGATAAGAATAGGAATGGGCTACGATGTCCATAAGTTAACCGCCGAGCGCCCTCTCATGCTCGGCGGCATTCGTATAGCACACACACATGGACTGCTAGGGCACAGCGATGCCGATGTATTGATTCACGCAATCTGTGACGCTCTACTCGGAGCTGCCAACATGCGCGATATTGGCTACCACTTTCCCGACACATCCAGCGAAACACTCAACATGGATTCAAAGATAATCCTCCGCAAAACCATCGAACTAATCGCCCGCGAGGGTTATCGTGTGGGCAATATCGACGCCACCATCTGTGCCGAGCGTCCTAAGATAAATCCTCATATCCCAGTTATGCAGCAATGCCTAGCCGATGTGATAGGCTGTTCCGTTAACGATATCTCCATCAAAGCCACGACCTCCGAACGCATGGGTTTTGTTGGGCGCGAAGAAGGCATTTCGGCCTATGCCGTTTGCCTCATAGAGAAATAAAATCAGTTCTCCGCCCAAAAATATGCAAACTCATATATAAGTATAGCCGTAGCACCTAAAACCACATGCTGCTCTGCTTGTTCTAAATCAAGAAGACATGCTAAATTTTGTTGAAATGAATTGATTAATATATCTTTGCCGACGTGAAACAGTTAGCAATACATTTCCAGAACCCTATCGCCCCAGCG
>NZ_BAKH01000074.1 GCF_000614105.1 Prevotella micans DSM 21469 = JCM 16134 | reverse complement strand
ATCCTATGCATAATCGGACAAAGCGAAACCGGCTCAGCCTCGTCTACCTCTCATTCTTCCTCATGTTCTATCGCGAAGGAATGCCCGGGTCGATACTCTTCACCGGCGTCGCGATGATAGTATATTTCGTCGTCGGCATAAAATTCGAAAACGTAATGCTACTCAACACACCCACCTCCGTCGGAAAATTCAGCGTACTCCTGCTCGTCCAAATCTTCACCGCCGGAATGATGTGGGCCTACGCACCCAACCGCAAAAAAACCATCCGATTACTCCTCATCACACTCCTCCTCACAGCCGCATCACTCGCCATATCACGATACATCACCCCGTTCGACATCGTCTGGGCACAACTCCTCCTCTCCGCCATGATGATAGGCACACTCATCTACAACGCCCTCAACTCACGCTTCAAAGGCTACCTGTACATAGCCCTGTTCGCACTCGGCTCAATAGCCTTCTTCTATTCAGCCGACTACATGCTCAACCAAGTCATGCAACCACACCAACGAGTCAGAATAAACGTACTCCTCGGACTCGATGAAGACCTCGCCGGAGCAGGATACAACGTACACCAAAGCGAAATAGCAATCGGCTCAGGAGGACTCCAAGGAAAAGGATTCCTCAACGGAACACAAACAAAACTCAAATTCGTACCCGAACAAGACACCGACTTCATCTTCTGCACCGTAGGCGAAGAAGAAGGATTCCTCGGCTCAGCCACCGTACTCCTACTCTTCCTCGCCCTAATACTCCGACTAATGTATCTCGCCGAACGACAATCCTTCAAATTCGGACGCGTGTACGGATATTGCGTCGCCGGAATCTTCCTCTTCCACGTATTCATAAACGTCGGAATGGTACTAGGACTCACCCCCGTAATCGGAATCCCACTACCATTCTTCAGCTACGGAGGCTCATCCCTGTGGGGATTCACACTCCTCCTATTCATCTTCCTTCGCATCGACGCCGGCAGAAACCTAATACGACAATAAAACCCCACATAACACACATAAACAAAAAGAAACATCCTGACAATATTCTACTAAAGATTTGGAAACAAATAAAACAAGCCGTACTTTTGCAACCGACAGAGCAGCCATAAGCCGCTCATTAAATGTTCAATAAATAAATAATTAAAACAAAAAGCATGATAATTGTACCCGTAAAGGATGGCGAGAACATCGAAAGAGCTCTCAAGAAATTTAAAAGAAAGTTTGAAAAAACAGGCGTCGTAAAGGAACTACGCTCCCGTCAACAATACGACAAACCATCTGTTAAAAGACGTCTGAAGATGGAACACGCCATTTACATACAACAACTTCGCGACGCAGAAGAATAAAATCTCCAAAGACAAATACAAAACCCCTCCAAAAAACCAATCAAAGTGCTAGAAGTCGATAACTTTCTGAATTATCTAAGTTTAGAGCGAAACTACTCCCCATGCACTATTGATGGATACGGAAGAGACCTCAAACACTTCGAGCAATTCTTCAAAAAACAAGAAGAAAACCTCAACTGGGAAACAATAGACTCCGATATAATCCGTAACTGGATAGAAGAAATGATGAACCGAGGAAACAGCGCAACCTCAATAAACCGAAGACTAAGCGCCCTAAGATCATTCTACCGTTACGCTCAAAAACGAAAAATTATCTCACAAAATCCAGCCCGTTGTATAAAAGCTCCTAAACGAAAAAGAGCACTACCATATTTCCTCAAAGAAAAAGAAATGGACAACTTGCTCGACAAAACAAAACGGAGCAAAAAATATAATGACACACTAGCCCACACCATAATTATGGTGTTCTACGAAACAGGAATTCGTTTGTCAGAGTTATTGAATCTAAACGATGCCGATGTAAACTACATTACGAAAGAAATAAAAGTAATAGGCAAAAGAAACAAACATCGTATCATTCCTTTTGGGGAAGAACTCTACGAAGCATTGAAATCTTATAGAAATCAGCGCAATCAAGAAGTTGAAAGTCATTCCGAAGCCTTTTTTCAAACCCCTAAAGGAACGCGGATGACAATAGATCGGGTAAGAGAAATCGTAAAACAAGAACTCTCGAAAGTCTCCAGTATAGAAAAAAGAAGTCCTCATGTACTTCGTCACACTTTCGCGACAGCAATGCTTAATAATAAAGCCAACCTAGAAAGCGTGAAAGAACTACTTGGACATAAGAGTCTTTCTACGACAGAGATCTACACACACGTAACATTCGATCAATTAAAGAGTGCATATAAGAGCTCTCACCCCAGAGTTTAATCATAAAAACAATTGTAGATTATGGAAATAAACATTCAGTCCATCCATTTCAATATCACCGAAAAGCTACAAGCTTTTATTGATAAAAAACTCGATAAGCTGAATAAGTCATACGAGGAAATTCAGAGCATTGAAATAATTCTGAAAGTAGAAAAACCAACAGTAGCTTTGAATAAGATTGCTAGTATCAGTGTGAAAATATTGGGAAATACTCTTTTTGTAGAGAAGACATGTAGCACTTTTGAAGAAAGCCTAGATTTATGTATAGATTCAATAAAAGTGCAACTAGGCAAGATTAAATCAAAACAGAGAGGATATTGAAAAAACTTCATTTTCTTTCGTAAAATAAGAAAGAAGAATTTATCTTTGCATCCGTCTTATGCTATATAAAAAGTATTAGATATAAGCGCCTCTTTAGCTCAGATGGCCAGAGCACGTGATTTGTAATCTCGGGGTCGTTGGTTCGAATCCGACAAGAGGCTCTTCTAACCTTAGGTCAATTGGGTAGTTTCCAGAGTGGCCAAATGGGGCAGACTGTAAATCTGCTGCTTCTAGCTTCGGTGGTTCGAATCCATCACTACCCACATTGTTTTTTGCGGAAATAGCTCAGTTGATTAGAGCACTAGCCTTCCAAGCTGGGGGTCGCGGGTTTGAGTCCCGTTTTCCGCTCTTTTGCTGTAATAGCTCAGTGGTAGAGCACTTCCTTGGTAAGGAAGAGGTCCTGAGTTCAACTCTCAGTTACAGCTCTAGTATATCGTAAATACCCCGTAAAATAAAGTTTATTCGTTTAATATTAAATAAAGAAAGTTATGGCTAAAGAAGAATTTGTGCGTACCAAACCGCATGTAAATATTGGCACAATTGGTCATGTTGATCATGGTAAAACTACCTTGACTGCAGCTATCTCTAAGGTGCTTAATGAGAAGTTAGGTACAGCGGAGGAAGTTAAATCGTTCGATCAGATTGATAATGCTCCTGAAGAGAAAGAGCGTGGTATTACAATTAATACAGCTCATATTGAGTATGAGACTGGAAAACGCCATTATGCACATGTAGACTGTCCTGGTCATGCCGATTATGTAAAGAATATGGTTACTGGTGCTGCGCAGATGGATGGTGCAATTCTTGTGGTTGCTGCAACTGATGGTCCCATGCCTCAGACTCGTGAGCATGTTTTATTAGCACGGCAGGTAAATGTGCCTCGTTTGGTCGTGTTTCTCAATAAGTGTGATATGGTTGAGGATGAGGAAATGTTAGAACTCGTTGAAATGGAGGTTCGTGAGATTCTTGAACAATATGGTTATGAAGAAGATACTCCTATTGTTCGCGGTTCAGCCTTAGGAGCCTTGAATAGTGTTGATAAATGGGTCGATTCCGTTCTGAAATTAATGGATACCGTAGATGATTGGATACAGGAACCTCAGCGAGAAGTAGATAAACCTTTTTTGATGCCAGTTGAAGATGTTTTTTCTATTACGGGACGTGGCACAGTTGCTACAGGACGTATCGAGACTGGTAAATGTAAAGTCGGTGATGAAATTCAATTGCTTGGTTTAGGCGAAGATAAGAAGTCTGTTATTACAGGAGTTGAGATGTTTCGTAAAAATCTAGCAGAGGGTCAGGCTGGAGATAATGTTGGACTTTTACTTCGTGGTATTGATAAGGAAGAAGTTAAGCGTGGAATGGTTGTTGTGCATCCAGGTGCAATAACTCCTCATGATCATTTTAAGGCGGCTATATATGTATTGAAAAAAGAAGAAGGTGGTCGTCATACACCTTTTGGGAATAAATATCGCCCTCAGTTCTATCTGCGTACGATGGATTGTACTGGTGAAATAAAACTTCCTGATGGAGTTGAGATGGTTATGCCAGGTGATAATGTAGAGATAGAGGTTGAATTGATCTATAAGGTGGCTCTAAACGAAGGGCTCCGATTTGCAATTCGCGAAGGTGGACGTACAGTTGGTTCAGGTCAGATTACAGCTATTTTAGATGATATAAAATAGAGAGTCTTCACTTCTTTAATAAAAATAATTCCCGTTTTATCTAGAACGGGAATTTATTTACGGGTTTAGCTCAGTTGGTAGAGCACTGGTCTCCAAAACCAGGTGTCGAGGGTTCGAGTCCTTCAACCCGTGCAATATTATATTATATGTTTAAGAATATATTATATTATAGCAAGGCTTGTTACGAAGAACTTGTATGTAAAACTACATGGCCAACCCGTGCAGAGCTTATACATAGAGCTATGATTGTACTATCCGCTTCCTTAATTATAGCTGTAGTTGTATTCTCTATGGATTTTATTATCCAGCATTTAATGGCATTTGTATACCCAAGTTAAATAGACATTAGGCAGAATAAATGGTCTCTACAGAAAGGAAATGGTATGTAATTCGTGTGATTAGTGGTAAGGAGGCGAAGGTTAAAGAATATATCGAAGCCGAATTGCGACAAGACAGAAAATTGGCAGAAAATGTGTTTGAGATTTTATTGCCTACAGAATCACGTACTACTTTGCGTAATGGGAAACGTGTGGTAATTGAGAGATTGAGTCTTCCAGGATACTTATTACTTCAGGCTAATATGTCTCCAGAGGTAGCTTCAACTCTCCGTTTTATACCTAATGTTCTTGGGTTTCTAGGTGGTATATCTAATCCTTCTCCTGTAAGACAGACTGATATCAATAAACTTCTTGGTAATTCAGATTATTCAGAATTGAATAATCTTGTAAAGACACCTTATAAGGTAGGAGAGTCTGTTAAGGTTATTGACGGACCTTTTACGGGCTTCCATGGTGTTATAGAAGAAATAAATACCGATAAGTATAAGTTGAAAGTCATGGTTATGATTTTTGGTCGTCAAAATCCCCTAGAATTGGGTTTTATGCAAGTTGCAAAAGAGGATTGAGATTATAGTTACGGATCTTCTCCTTCTTCTATAATTTTTAATTTTAATATTGACAAAAATGGCTAAAGAGATTGCCGGATTAATTAAATTGCAAATTAAAGGTGGTGCAGCTAATCCTTCTCCTCCTGTAGGACCTGCTTTAGGTTCTAAGGGTATTAACATAATGGGATTTTGTAAGGAGTTTAATGCTCGTACCCAAAGTAAGGCTGGTAAGATACTCCCAGTTGTAATTACCTATTATAACGATAAATCTTTCAGCTTTATAATAAAGACTCCTCCTGCGGCTGTTCAATTATTAGAGATGGCAAAGGTCAAGAGTGGGTCTGGTGAACCTAATCGTAAGAAAGTTGCATCTGTTACTTGGGAACAAATAAAGATTATTGCTGAGGATAAGATGTCGGACTTAAATTGTTTTACAGTTGAAAGTGCGATGAGGCTTGTCGCAGGTACGGCACGTAGTATGGGTATTACCGTAAAAGGAGACTTTCCGGGTAAATAACAATTAAAATTTACAGTGAAATGACTAAACTGACAAGAAATCAGAAATTAGTGGCTGATAAAGTGGAGATTGGCAAAGCTTATACTTTGAAGGATGCTTCTAAATTGGTGAAAGACCTTACTACTACAAAATTTGATGCATCTGTTGATATAGATGTACGTCTAGGTGTAGATCCACGCAAGGCTAACCAGATGGTTCGTGGGGTGGTGTCGTTACCTAATGGTACTGGTAAGGTTACTCGTGTTCTTTGTCTATGTACTCCTGATCAAGAAGTTGCAGCAAAAGAAGCTGGTGCTGATTATGTTGGACTTGATGAATATATAGATAAAATTAAAGGCGGGTGGACTGATATAGATGTGATTATCACGATGCCTTCTTGTATGGGTAAGGTTGGTCCTTTAGGACGTGTTCTTGGGCCACGTGGTTTGATGCCTAATCCTAAAAGTGGTACCGTTACCATGGATGTTGCTAAGGCTGTAAAAGACATCAAACAGGGTAAGATTGACTTTAAAGTAGATAAGGCTGGTATAATTCATACTTCAATTGGCAAGGTTAGTATGTCTCCAGAGCAAATCTTTGGTAATGCTAAGGAGTTTATCTTAACAGTGAATAAACTTAAGCCTGCAGCGGCTAAAGGTACGTATATAAAGAGTATCTTTATTTCAAGCACTATGAGCAGAGGTATAAAGATTGATCCTAAATCTGCCGAGTAACTCTAAAAGTTTTGTAACATGAAGAAAGAAATCAAAGATACGATTATTACAGATCTAGGATCTAAGTTGAAGGAGTTCCCTCATTTCTATTTAGTAGATGTGTCTGGATTGAATGCCGAATCTACTAGTAGCCTTCGTCGTAAATGTTTCAATAGTGAGATTAAGATGGTTGTTGTAAAAAACAATTTGCTTCTTAAAGCTTTTGAAGCCTCTGATGTTGACTACGAGCCTTTATATGGCTCCTTAAAGGGTAATACGGCTGTTATGTTCTGTCAGACGGCAAATATAGTAGCCAAATTATTAAAGGAATATACTAAAGAAGGGATTCCAGCACTCAAAGCAGCTTATGCTGAGGAATCGATATTTATAGGTGGTGATAAACTAGAAGAGCTTGTAGCTCTGAAAAGTAAGAATGAACTCATTGCGGATGTTGTGGCATTACTACAGTCTCCTGTGAAAAATGTTTCTTCAGCTCTACAATCGAGTGCAAATAAGATTCATGGCTTACTAAAGACCTTAGGTGAGCGTCCTGAATAAAAATTATAGGTCAAATAAAAATTGTATAAAGAATAAAATTAAAAATTTAGAATAAAATGGCAGACGTAAAAACTATTGCAGAAGAATTAGTGAATCTTACTGTTAAGGAAGTAAATGAGTTAGCAACTATCTTGAAAGATGAGTATGGAATCGAACCTGCTGCTGCAGCCGTAGCTGTTGCTGGCCCTGCTGCTGTAGCAGGTGGCGCTGGTCCTGCTGCTGAAGAAAAGAGTGAGTTTGATGTTATTCTTGCTGATGCAGGAGCAAACAAACTTAAAGTTGTAAAGGCAGTTAAGGAAGCTTGTGGCTTAGGTTTGAAAGAGGCTAAAGATCTCGTAGACGGTGCTCCTTCTACTCTTAAGGAAGGTTTGTCTAAAGATGAAGCCGAAAACCTTAAGAAGGCAATAGAGGCAGAGGGTGCTAAGGTTGAATTGAAGTAATTTACTTCTATACCATTTTACTCTTTAGTTAAGAGTAAGACTTCTCCTCAATGAAAAATAGGGTTGGAATTTACCAGATAGGTGAATTCTGGCCCTTTTGTTTCTCTAAATATTTCATAGAACTTTAATTATAGTCAGGTTATTACCGTCCGGTAAATAATAGCAGATTCACATCCATCTACTTATTCGTTGGTTTAGGTATAGGATTTTGTTTTTGTTGGTATGGTTTTGCAAAATACGATGGCATGAAAAGAGTCTTCGGTATGGTTTTGCAAAATGCGATGGCATGAAAAGAGTCTTCGGTATGGTTTTGCAAAATGCGATGGCATGAAAAGAGTCTTCGATATGGTTTTGCAAAAATGCGATGGCATGAAAA
>NZ_BAKH01000075.1 GCF_000614105.1 Prevotella micans DSM 21469 = JCM 16134 | reverse complement strand
TATTATATATGATGTGTGTGTGTGTGTGTGTGTGTGTGTGTGTGTGTGTGTGTGTGTGTGTGTGTGTGTTAGCACTTTTTCCGAGCCTACCAAATTATTGGACGAAAAAATCACAGAGAAATCGAAATTTCTCTGCGTCGCGTTGCTGTTATTAAAAATGGGTTCGAAACTCATGGCCGCAAAGGTATATTATTCAATCTTTTCTGACAAATTAATCTCAAAAAGATTATCCTATATCAAAGTGTATAGCAAATAAACCCAGTGCGAAACGAGTGCGGCCATGATGCCGCCTATCGTGTGCGAGATAATAGCTTTCGAGGTGAGTTCACGATAGCCCAGAGAGTCGAGCATGGCTGTGTGAGTGCTTAGGAATCCGCTCCAGCACATACCGATGGCTGTGAACACAGCAATAGCATTACCATCAATCCAGCCATGATGCAAGAAATTAGGAACCAAACTGAGTGCTGCTCCCACTGCTCCCAAAGCCGTGATTGGAAAGGCTATTTGGTGAGGATCGGTGAAGCCGAACATGAATCTGAAAAACCAGTCGATTTTATTGGCTAAAGTCGGAAGCAGTTCAATTCCCTCGTAGGCTGCACCGGTGTAATGCCCATCGTCGCCCGCTCCGAAAGTAAGAATCATAACCAAGGTCGAAATAATTAGCACACCCGGTATGATGGCTATTCCCACATCGACACCCGTTTTCCCACCATCGAGTAACGAATTGAGCACACGCAGGAACACAGATTTCTCCTCTTTTTGTTCAACCTCTTGATGTTCGTGATTGAAGTCCTCATCGCATGCATTTTCAACGGCGTATTGCGGATAGTTCTTCACTATGAAATACTGCATAGTGCGAGTTGAAACAATGCAGCCAATGAAAGCTCCGAACAATCCGATTAGCGGCTCGATGAAAAATCCCTGACCAATCATGAACACAATCACGATTAGTCCCATTCCGAAAGCCGTACCGAAGTTTGTGAGCGAAATGAACTGAAACTTCTTGAAATAGCTGCTGAAACGCTTGTCTTGCGACAGCGAAATAATGGCCGGATTGTCTGAAAGAAAAGTCATAACAGCTCCCAACGATGCAACACCGGGCAAATTGAATAGCGGTCGCATCATCGGACGAAGAATCTTTTCTAGCAAATCAACCACTCCGAATTCAACGAACAGTTTACCAATAGCACCCGTAATCACACATATTCCCATAAGATAGAACACAGTGTTGAGCAACAAATCGTGCGCTGTGTGCATGATGGTGTTTAGCATTTCGGCCGCCCCCATCTTAGACCCTATATAACCGAATAGTACGCCAATGATAATTAAACACGTAATGCCCGATGGGATTAATTTTCTCAACTTTCCCATTGCACCGCCTGATTTATCGGTGTGGGTTTCCATTTTTTTCATTCTTGTTTGTTTTTTAAAGTAAAAGACCGCGCAAAGGTACAATAAAACCCCTCACTTCAATATCTCCTATCTCGGTCATCAGAACTTTAGAAAATGGTATGTGTCCTTCCGTTGTTGCCCCTAGTCCAATGTCAGCCGTAAGAATCCCTATCGGAAATCGATTCGACGGGTGAAAAAAGAAATAATCAGATAGGTAAAAAGAAGTAGTACATAGAGCAACGATGTCTGCACGACGGAAATGTTGATGTGCTCTATACTTGCCCCAGGAAGATGACTCACGAATGCGGTTACGTTGTTCATTGTTCGGGAAATTGCGGTTAGAAATTCGGCGACATAGGATTGAAGCGTCGAGAATGGTTCGGAAAATAGGAGTACAAGCGATGAATAGAGAATCAAGGCCGCACAGGGAACAACAATGATGTTCGTGAAAAGGGAATAGCATGAAAATCGGCCGAAATAATAGGCTATGAGCGGAGCTGTGCCTAATTGCGCACTCAAAGAGATGACCAGCATACCATAAATTGAGCGGAAAAATAGATGACGCTGTAGCCATATTCTTGAAAACATACTGAAAAAGATTGGGGTGAAAAGCAATATACTTGTAACGGCCGCAAACGAAAGTTGAAATCCAACGTCGTATAGAATGAAGGGATTAACAACAAGCATCACGATTGCCGAAAGAGCCAAAGTGTTCAATGAAAATTTGTTTCTGTCGAGCATCGAAATAGCAGAGTAAATCGTGAGCATAATGGCTGAACGGACAACCGACGGTGAGAATCCCACCAGAAAAACATAACTCCAAACAGCACCTAGAACTAGTAGTTCAGAAATTCCGCTCCTGCGCAACCATCCCAGAAATGGAATGCCGGCAATGAGCGAAAGAAGATAGGCAAGGATACCATAGACTATACTAAGGTGAAGACCCGAAAGCGCCAGAACATGGCTTGCACCTGAAATGGAGAAGTTTTCCTTTGTTTCCTTGTCGATGAGGTGTTTGTCGCCCAGCGTCATTGCGGTGACGATGGCCAGCTCCTGGTCGGAAAGCCCCATACGCTCATAGCGTTGGATTAGTTTTTGGCGATAGCGCCGCAAAGCAATTATCGTTCGGTCAAGATAGCTGAGGTTGGTTAAATCGAGCTCGGCCTTACACCATTCATTATAATATATGAATGTTTGACCAGCAAAATTGTGCATGCGTAACCATTCGCCGTAATTAAATCGGGAATTGGGTAAGCCGTAGGGAGCGGTTATTTCGGAAAAGGCTTCAATACCATCGCCAACGTGCAGAGTACAGTATCGGTTGGTGAGCGTGTCGCGTAGTAGTGAGGCTTTTATTTTCATAATACCATCCGGAACCAAAACGCCCAAATCCATCATGATAACTTTTCCATGCTCCACAGGTTCTGACAAAATTATTGCTTCATAGTACGTTTCACCCTTTGGAAGGGGCGTTTTCAATGATTTCTCCTTAGTGGTTGCGAGGAATCCGCCAAGAGCTAAAATGCTTGCGAGCAATGACAAATTCTTTAGGCTTTTGTTACAAATGAATAGTGCCGACAGCAAAGTAGCGATTGTAAGAAAAATCCATGGAATAATACCAACAGAAGCCGATAGTGAACGACCGATAAGAATACCAATCATCAACATGACGGCAATTTTCAAAAGAGGATTCAGATTTAGGGCAGTGGCAGCTTTCATAGATAGAAAATCGATTCGTTCCCTTCATTGAAAAGAAGATCGAGAATGCTTAGGTTAGGTTGAAATCCATTTTTTTGTCGGTAAACCTGATAATATTCTTTCGACGCAAAATCAGGGTCGGGCAATGGATGCTTCGGACGAATCGTTTCGCGAAAATCGTTCGGATGATTCTTCAAATATTCCAAAGAGAGGCTCATTTTCGGCTGAATGTCGAGTAGTTCACAAATTTTCTGTGTTATGTCGAGGTTGAAATCTAGAAGAAATTTCCATCTGCGCTCGAAGAATGGCCGGATTTCATCCTGATAGAACTCGAAAAACGGACTTTCTCCATAGGCCGAAAGGATTGCATGCCAATGAACATGTCGCCAATTTGCATGGTCACTAATTCGTACATCTTTCATTTGACATTTTAGTTCATCGAATCGTTCAACAGGAATCGATAACACCTGAATACCATTTGCGGTAGCAATGACACAACGGTTGCGGTATGTTTGCTTCACAAAATTATCGTACTGCTCGATGATGCACGTTTCAAATCGATTTAACTTTTGAAACCATTGTACCGGACCGAAGTAGACTGAAGAAAGTAAAGCTGTCTGCATGTATTCTATGATATGGTTTTTTCATGCCCAAAAGTACGCATTTAGGATTCTATTTACAAAGTGAAAACGCAATGCGCCAGCCCTTCACATTTGTAATCCTAAACAAATTTACAACTATGTATGTACAAAGCGTGAATATTTAGTTTCCTGAAACCAAGACTGGGGGTGGGGATGTCGTAATTTACATATCATAACCCTTTTCAGTATAGCATTTAGCTATCTAAATGCGTACTAAATTCAAAGGATGCGAATATCTATAATTCTTTTAGCGCCAGTGATATATAAGATATAATTAATGAAGTATTATATGGCAATAAGCTTTGCAGGCAATACGTGGGGAGTATTTATGAATATAGATTCTTATAGAGATATAAAAAGCACTGTACACCAATATATAAATTGGTGTAATTAAAGGTTTGTAAAGCTATGTATAAGTGTATGTGGGTTTATATATTTAAACCGTCGACACTTTTTTTAAACGCTTTTCTTTTTAGATTTGTAATTGTAAAGGTGGCATACGTTTTCAGTTTTGGTAACCCAAATTCGAATACGTAAAACAAAGGCTTTATCTTTGTAAACCGTTATAGAGAACTATTTTTTAATATAAATCAGATAAAAAACAGGATGAAGGATAGAATTAAACAGCTCATGGAGAGCCAGCACATGACACAGCAAACATTTTCTGATTTTATCGGCATTTCGTCGGCATCATTAAGCAGTATTTTTAATGGGCGCACGAAACCGACGCTAAATACGGTGGAAGCTATCAGGAGTAAATTTCCGTCGATTAGCTTGGATTGGTTGATGTATGGAATCGAGCCTATGTTTAGTAATAGAGAACAAAACGGCGGAGCGGAACCGGTAAATAAACCAGTGGAATCGAAATTCAACGAACCTACTTTGAATTTTGAAAACGATATCCCGGTACGTTCGTTTACAGGAGCTACAAATTTGCGAAACCAAACTAATGAACGGGATTTTACAAAGCCAAAGGATGAGTCATCAATAGAAAATAAGATTATAAAGGAAGTTCAGATTGTCGATGCACCTAAACGAAATATAACTGAGATTCGTATTTTCTTCGACGATCAAACCTGGGAGACTTTTGTTCCGCAAAAGTGACGATTGTTTTTTCGATTGATGAAATTCATAGCTTTCAGTTTAGTTGTTGGCAAAAAGATTTCGATGTTACGATTCCTTTTCGTTCCAATTCTATTTGCCTTTTATGCTATGACTGTGCGAGCGCAAACTTTGCCTGTAGACACAGCTCACACAATCGATGAGATTATTGTGCGTAGTCGTCCTTCACAACGTGAGATTATTGCACCCAGAACATTGAAAGGCGATGCGCTAGACCAGTTGAGTAGCGGTTCGATTGCAGATGCATTGCGTTATTTCGCAGGCTTGCAGTTGAAAGATTATGGCGGCGTGGGCGGATTGAAAACTGTAGATATTCGCAGTATGGGAACGCATCATTTGGGGATTTTCTATGATGGAATTGAGCTTGGGAACGCACAGAACGGACAGATTGATTTGGGACATTTTGCGCTTGATAATGTCGAGGAGATTTCACTTTATAATGGTCAGAAAAGTGCACTGTTGCAATCGGCAGCCGATTTTGGTAACGCCGGAAATATTTATATCCGTACTCGGCGACCGATTTTTTTCCGGGTGAGCGCTACCATGTTCGTTTCAATGCGAAATATGGTTCGAGCGATTTATTTTCCATTTCGTCGCTTTGGGAACAGCGAGTTTCGTCGCGCGTCAGCACCTCGTTGAATGCATGTTTTTTGTCGTCGAGCGGGCGTTACAGATTCCGTTATAAACGAGTGCGTCCCGACGGCGGGATAGCCTACGATACCATCGCCGTGAGACAAAACGGCGACATTCGCGCTTTCCGAACGGAGTTGAATATAAATGGAACAATTCAGCATGGATTTTGGAATGCTAAATTGTATGCTTACGAATCGGAAAGAGGAATTCCAGGTGCAATTGTGAATAATGTTTGGCGACGCGGGGAACGACAAAACGATTTGAATGTTTTTTTCAGGGCAGATTCCAGCGCGACATCACCAGCCGATTTTCTACTCGATGGATGACCAAATATGCCTACTACAGGACTCATTATGCCAATCGCGACACTACACAGTTGCCAGTAGACAATCGTTTTTGGCAGCAGGAGGCTTATATTTCAACGACCAATGCTTATGAAATTCTTCCAGGATGGAGCGCTTCATTGGCTTACGACTTCAAATGGAACAAACTAAATGCCGACGTTTATAGGTTTGTGTTTCCACAACGAAAAAGTCATTTTGCGAGTTTTGCAACCTCTCTCGAACGTTGGATAATCGGTGTTCAAGCATCGGTTCTTGGAATATTCGTGAACGACCGTTTGCGTGCGGGCAGTCAGAAAAACATTTCGCGTTTTGTTCCGGCTCTGTTTCTCAACATTCGTCCGTTTTCCGGAAAAACCGTATCGTTTCGGGCTTTTGCGAAACAAAGTTTTCGTATGCCAACGTTCAACGACCTTTATTACACTGATGTGGGTAATGCCGCCCTTCGTCCTGAAAAGGCTAAGCAATTCGATATCGGAGCGAGTTTCGAGCGCAGTTTCGCAGGTTTTCTGAAGAATATTTCTGTTCAGACGGATGTGTATTATAACATGGTTGATGATAAAATTATAGCCTACCCCAAAGGACAACAGTTTCGTTGGACGATGTTGAACCTCGGCAAAGTCGACATTCGCGGATTAGATTTTTCGTCGGCCCTTAAATTCATTCCGTTCCGAAATTCGGAGTTGAATTGCCGATTGCAATACACTTTCCAGTCGGCTCGTGATGTAACCTCTTCGTCGACATCCTTCTATCACCATCAAATTCCTTATATCCCGCGCCACAGCGGTTCGCTAGTTCTGAATTTCGATTATTGCGGCTGGCATTTAAACTACAGTTTTATTTACACCGGCGAGCGATATAACGAGCAGGAGAATATCCAATATAATTACATGCAACCGTGGTACACCCACGATGCGTCTTTGCAATATGATTTTCGGTTGAAAAATGCCAGATGTAAGGCCATTTTAGAGGTTAATAATCTGTTCGACCAAAAATATGATGTGATTCTCAACTATCCCATGCCCGCCTAAACGGCGCAATTGCATTACGAATCGATTTTTAATGCGAGTTAAGAATAAGGAATATGATTGGTTTGATTTAAAAATGTCAGCGTCCCCCTGCACTCGGCCGACAGGCCGCATGTAGGGACAGACCCCGTGTCTGTCCGATACCCATGCCAATTCGGTCTGCCGACCGCATGAGATTTTTTCTGCCCTGTTCTGCACGAATATTTATCCTGTCTTGGTGGATGGACAGGTGGGTGTGTCTGTCCGATACCCATGCCGATACGTCTGTCCGCCACCGTCCGACAAAGGCAGGATAATTTCTCTTAAACCGAACACATGTATATATAAAAACGGTCGACCTGCACGCGTCGTCACGACGGATGCAGGTCTTAATGATTATATAAACGATTTATCTTTCTTCCCCGGATTCGGGGAGGGAGAGGGAATTATTTCCCCTATACCTTATCTTCTCCGGGGTCTTCTTCTCGACCGGGTTTGGGGGAGCCGCCGCCGGTTCCGCCACCGGGTTTATTTCCACCATTCCCGCCTGAACCATTTCCACCAGAGCCTGAACCATTCCCGCCGCCGTGTTTTGAGCCGGAGCCGGTTGATTTTCCGCTCGGCTCGGGAACGACGACGAGTTTGCCTTTAGAGATTACGACCCAGATGGAGCTCTTGCCGGCGACGTTCAGTAGATACGCGCGCTTCTTGCCGGTTCCGCGGAACTCGCGGGCGAATGAGAGCGAGCCGCTCGAGAGGCCGCGCTCTTTCTCCAGAGCTTCGAAGAGGGGCTCGAG
>NZ_BAKH01000076.1 GCF_000614105.1 Prevotella micans DSM 21469 = JCM 16134 | reverse complement strand
AAGGTAGAAACGAGCATCGAGCACGATTTTACTTCCCTCGGCTACCGCGGCGAAACTGCCGGCACAATAAGCGACAAGCCCGAATGGTTCTACAGCAAGAAGACCAAGAAAACCGGCGAGCTCTACGAAACCCACTTCTGGAGCTGGGGCAAGCCCTACGGTCGCTTTTACGCTATCTATCCCGAAGCAACTGCAGCAAACAAAATCACCCTTTCGCCTGATTCTCATCAAGCACTCCCTACCTCGACTTTGAAGTGGAAGAAGACGTAGCCGACCAAAAAGATCTTATGACCGCCTGCTCGGGTGTAGTTCATTACGACACCCAGAATACCGCCCCAACGACAAACCTCGAGTTCCGCCACGCCCTGACCGCAATAAAGTTTGCTGTGGGTAATAACCTTTCATGGGGCAAACAGATAAGCAATATCGAAATACGTAACGCTGTTTACAAGGGTCGTTATAATCTTTCTGATAAACTCGATGGCAATGGCGCCGGATGGGTTGCCAGCTCTCTAACCGCACGCAAAGACTTTAGTTTAACAGTTTCTCCCACTATTGATACTAAGAAGAATCCCGGTGCCATCATCACTGGTACGGCAACCGATAACTACACGTTCTACATGATTCCTCAAGAGTTAACCGGCAAGAATGTAGAAGCTGCAATTACATTCACTGATGCTTCGTCTATTCAAGTGACCCTGACCGGCACCTGGAAAGCTGGTACGACCAAGACCTATAAGATTTCGAACACCATCAGTAACTGGACATACGAGTTCAGTGTTTCCTCTCCTGCGCCAATGGACTACAATGCAACCAACTCCGAAGACTACAAGGTTACCAGTTTCCGTCAGGCTCCCGACGGTACGCAGCATCCCGTGAAGTGGGAAGTGGTGGGCTATGATGCCGATGGCGACAACGTTTTCAAAATGGAAGAAAAGCCAACCTGGCTCACAAGCCTAAGCAAGATAAATGGCGACGGCGGAACGACTGCAGAAACAGGTACGGCTACAGTTTCCACAAACGCACTTATCGATAAACTTACAGAACGGAATGACAAATTGAAGGAGGACGCAAAGGGCAGTTCGGGAGATTATTACGACCTCTCGACCCATGACATTAAAGGCAATACCACATCAATGAATACAGCCAATTGTTATGTCATCTCCCATCCCGGTTACTACAAAATTCCACTGGTCTACGGCAATGCCATTAAGAATGGAACCAAGAACGAAAGTGCTTATAAAACCTCCAACACCGGTACATATATCTTGCAGAACTTCAAAGACCATCTAGGTAACGACATTGATGATCCATGGATAGGGTTAACCAATGGTGGCGCCAATGTGCCGAAAAAAGTCAAATTGATTTGGGCTGATGAGCAAGGACTCATAACTACTCCTAAAGTAGTTGGCTCCGGTAGCAGTGCCTATCTTCAGTTCCGTGTTCCCACCTCATCCATTAAGAATGGCAATGCGGTACTTGCAGTTATGGACGATTCAGAAACAGTACTCTGGTCGTGGCACCTATGGTTTGCTCCGGATGATGTGCTCGATAAATTTGAAATGACAAACAAGCAAGGGCATAAATATAGTTTCTCCAGAGAAACACTTGGATGGAAATATATTCATTATGAAAAAACATCTTATGACGTACCTCGGAGTGTGAAAGTGAAAATCAGACAAATCGTGGGAAACAACAATTCCAAGAAAGAAGCAACAATAACGATTACTCAGAAAAACATCAGTAAGATCGAAGGTAATGCCACATTTTATCAATGGGGACGCAAAGACGCTTTCCCAGGAACAAATACTCTGGCGCCTGGGTCGAGTTTTGTAAATAAGGGAGGAGGAAATAGTGGAGAATTTATACGTGTGTATGAATTCATTAAGAATCCGAATACGTTCTATACTAATTATTTTGGCTGGATGAGTGCTACATAAATTTATGGTCTGCCAATAGTACGGTTCTCGGCTACAATGACGACCCAGTTGTGAAAACAATTTATGACCCATGTCCAGCCGGATTCAAGATGCCCGCTCCTAATGCTTTTACAGGATTTACAACAACCGGCTATTCTAGCTCTCCCACTAAAGTTGTAGATAATTCTCCAACAACTTTCAATACCATTAAGGGATGGGAAATTTGGACAGACGATTCGCACACAACATCCTTCTATATGCCGGCAGCAGGCTATCGTGCATATGATAATGGTCTTGCAATGGCTACACTTGGCGTAAGAGGATATTATTGGACGTCCGCATTAGCTGACCATCAAAGAGCAATCCGCCTGCATTTCGAAGCCAGTGTAATAAATCCTGTTGACTATCGTAACAATGGATTTGGGCACTCCGTGCGCCCCGTGGCCGACAATTAAAACTAGCAATTAAAAGGAGCGAACCCGATGGCAGTATTGACACGAACCGGATTTGGGGAGATAAAAACGGTCATCGGGTTCGCTCAAAATTTCTTAGGGAGATGAAAACGGTCATCGAAAAATCGCGCCTGAAACTCAGGGAAGCAAAAACGGTGACAGGGAAAACGTGCCTGAGTTTCGGGGAACAAAAAACGATGACCGTATTGAATCAAAAAAATCGCAGGCGACAAAAAACGTACATCGGATTCGCACAAAAATTTTCCAGGCACGGTTTCCCGGTCACCGTTTTAATAAAAACTTGCCCGAGGCGGTGCAAAACGGTCATTGGGTTCTGAATATTTTTCTAACATCAATTTTTTTACTATGAAAGTGAAAGCTTTTTACAGAAGGGAGCTCCGACACATGGAGCATTTTCAGTTCGCCGGTAGAGTGCTGCAACTATGCAAGGAGGCGAACGTAGAGAAATTAACCGCGGTTCTCAAACCGCTAAGTGACGCAATCGCAGCTGAAGACGAAGCGCTCAATCAATCGAAAGTTCTTTTCGGAACCGAAGAACTCATGAAGCTCGACGAGGCGCGCGACAAGGCCTATCAGCCCTACGACTATTGGTGAAGATGCATTTACAGTCGGACGACGAAGAAATCGTCAAAGCCGCCAAACGTCTCCGCGAGGTGATGTCGCGCTATCCGCATGCCGACGTGGAAAACTACGACCAAGAAACGGGTATGCTCAAAAATCTTGTGGCCGACACGAAGGAAGGCGATATGCCTGGCATACTAGCCCAACTAGGTGCAATGCCGGCCGTGACACGCTTGGACAATGCCAACAAGGCTTTCGACGCCGTGTTCCATAACCGTGTTCAGGTGAGTGAAGCATCGGGTAAATTCGACCTTCTTGCCCTTAGAAAGGCAGTTGATAAGGCTCTCGAGGCTATTCTCATACGAATAACTGCGCTGGCCGACCTTGACCCCACGCCACCCATCGAAAAACTGGTGAAGCAATACAACTTCCTGGTTGAGAGTAGGCAAACGGTTATAGCCGAGCGTCGAGCCGCTAACAAGGCCGCGCATGAGCGCGATATGGACAAATACGCCGCCCAGCTCGAACCCTTATTCACCGAACTAGAGAAAGAGCGTGGTCTGTCGAGTGGTTCGCTGTCGTTTGCACGCGAAACCCGTGGCTCGGGCAAGAAGCGCGCTTACTTGCTGAACGTCACCGGCAAGAGTGCCATCTGGGTCGTAATCTCTAAAGGCAAACTCGTCGTCGTTCCCGAACCGAGCGGAAAATCAATCGGTGGAGGCTCAAAACATGGCGGAAGCGGGAATGGTCCAGGCACTGGCTCTAAACCCGGTGGCTCCGGAGGTACTGGTGGTGGCTCTCCCAAACCCGGGCGAGAAGAAGACCCGGGAGAAGATAAAGTATAAGAGGACGATTTCCTCTCCCTCTCTCCTGAAATCGAATCCGGGAAGAAAAGAAAATATCGTTTATATAATCATTCAGACCTGCATCCGTCATGACGACGCGTGCAGGTCGACCGTTTTTATACATATGCTCGGTTTAAGAGAAATTATCCCGTCCCTTGACAGACGAGGGGCGGGTTATTATGTCATCCTTAATGGACGGTGGCGGACAGACGTATCGGACAGACACGGGGTCTGTCCCTACATACTTAGACACCCCCATCAACCCAATCGATGCCAATTCGGCCGGTAGGCCGCATGTAGGGACAGACCCCGTGTCTGTCCGATACCCATACCAATTCGGTCAGCAGACCGAATTGGTATTCCTCGGCAGGTAGGGTGGGGCGACTATACCGCAAACAGGTCGGGAGAATACACACAATTGGGTATTGTCTCGGGGAGGTATAGCGCCTAATTTTGCATCCGTTCATAAGACGAGCGAATAAAAACATTCAACGAATAATATTGTATGGAAACAACACTTCTTACGGGCGTTCCCGAAACCATGCTCATCACGCTGTGGGCCAAGGCAACCGAAACACAACAAAACGGCGGACTGATTGAAGACAACGATGCCGTGCGAATGATGAAACAGATAGATTATGACTTCTCGAAATTCAAAAAAGCAAAGATGTCGCAGGCGGGCTCCTGCGTTCGCGCATCGCTCATCGACAAAGAAACCAGAGAGTTCATTAAAAATAATCCCGACGCAGTGGTTATTCAGCTTGGCGCCGGAATCGATGCACGCTATCAGCGAATTGGGGCGCCGAAAGTTGAACATTGGTACGACCTCGACCTACCGGAAGCCATAGAAGTACGACGGAAACTTCTGCCCGAGTCGGAGCGGAACACATATATCGCTCAATCATTGTTCGATTATTCTTGGTGCGACACGGTAAAGGCTCACGGCAAACCGATTCTTGTTATAATCGAAGGCGTGCTGATGTATTTTGAGCCCGAAAAGGTAAGGGAGTTCTTCTGCGAGATGTGCAATCGTCTCGGTAAAGCTACCGTGTTGATGGATATACTGTTTTATTCCGGCGTGAAGCATGCCAGGCAGCACGATGCAATGAAAAAGATGGACAATGACGTGGAGTTCAAATGGTCGGTGTTGCATTCGGTTGAGATGGAATCGTGGCACGAACGGCTGCACTTGGGGCGCGAATATTTCATGAGCGACCACGACCAAGGCAGGCTTCCGTTAGTCTTCCGACTGTTATGCAAGATTCCCTATCTCCACACACGATTCAATCAGCGCATCGTGCGTTTTGAAATAAACTGAACCACGGTTTCCCGAAAACTGAAAAGGCTAGATACTCTCTTATTTGAAAGCATCTAGCCTTTTTTCTTAGCGACAGTTCTGAACCGCGCATGTTAATCACAGAGCAACACTGGGGCGAAGTCTTTTCAGTTCGCTTATTGTTTTAAGCGGGTCGGGCGATTTGAAAATATAACTTCCGCTAACCAGAACATTCACGCCAGCATTTACTAGCCGCGGAGCAGTTTCGGCCTGCACGCCGCCATCAACCTGTATGAGCGCCTTGCTTCCGGTTCGAGCGATAAGTTCACGAAGTCGGGCAACCTTTCTTATGCTTTCTTCAATGAAACTCTGCCTCCGAATCCGGGATTAACGCTCATAAGCTGAACGATATCGATGTCGCAAATAACATCCTCGAGCATCGCAACCGGTGTAGACGGATTAAGGGTTACGCCGGCCTTCATTCCGGCTTTGTGAATTTCCTGAATGGTTCTGTGAAGATGTAAGCAGGCTTCGCTGTGTACGCTCATGATGGCAGCTCCCGAATCGGCCGTTTGCTGAATGTAGTTCTCCGGATGAACAATCATAAAATGCACATCCATCGGCTTCTTGCAAACCTTTCCGACAGCATTCATCACCGGGAATCCAAAAGAAATGTTCGGCACGAAAACTCCATCCATAACATCCATATGAATCCAATCGGCGTCGCTTTCGTTAATCATCTCGATTTCCCTGTCGAGATGCATAAAATCGGCCGAAAGCAAAGAAGGCGAAATAATTGTTTCCATGTTCAGTTCAAACAATAGGATTCTACTTTGCCGTTGAATTTCACTGTGCGATAAGTATGGGCAATTTGTCGGATTAAATTCAATGTCTTCTCCGAGGGAGACGACTCTTCTGGTGTAAATAACTTGATCATAGGCTTTGGTTGTTGTTACGCCACTAGAAACGCCACTATCGACCAATTATTATAATGCAAATAAGATTTTATCACAGTCTTTTTTCTTTTTCAGTACCTTTGCGTGCCTAGGAATAAGGCTGTAAGTCAATGATTATAAAGATATGCGGCATGCGTGAAGCCGATAATATTCACGACGTATCAGAGCTTGGAATTGATTGGGTAGGACTGGATTTTCGTCCCGACAGCCCAAGATTAGTTCTTCAAATTCCATCGAATGCAGGATTCATTCCCGACCGCGGAAGTTTCAAAACTAAAAGCCAGAGCAAACAGGTAAAGCTCTGCGGAGTATTCGCCAACGATATGCCACAAAACATCGTAACACGAGCTTTTAATTTCCATCTTGACCTGATTCAACTGAACGGAATAGAAAATGCTGTTATGATTGACAATCTGCGCCGAACACTCGTTCCCGACATCCGCCCGGAAATAAAAATCATTAAACAACTCGACATCAACCATAAAAACGATTTCGAAAAGTGCAAGCCCTATATAGGTTATGCCGACTATTTCCTTTTTAAACTCTTTGCCGACTCATCGACGCTCGATGCCTACACCGACGATATCCCTTTTCTGCTTGAAACAAATACCATCGAAGAGGTTGAACGAGTAAAACACATCAACCACCCAGCATTCATCGGGGTCGACATAAACGAAGGATTTGAAATCGCCCCTGCAAGGAAAGATATCGATAAGCTGCGCCGCACCATTGCCTCTGTACTTTGAAAAACACAAACAAACAATGAATGAAGAACAGAATATGGCAGCACCACTGCGTTGCGCCCTAATCGACAACTACGATTCTTTCACCTACAATCTGGTTCATCTTGTGCGCGAACTCGGTGCCGAAGTAACCGTTTTCAGCAACGATGGATTTACACTCGCCGAACTGGAACCATTCGACAAACTCATTCTTAGTCCCGGCCCCGGCTTGCCCTCCGAAGCAGGATTATTGTACGATGTAGTCCGCGAATATTCCGGTCGCAAGCCCATGCTCGGCGTATGCCTCGGACATCAAGCCATAGCCGAGGTGTTCGGCGCACATTTGGAACACCTTTCCGATGTTTTTCACGGCATAGCCACCGAAGGGAGTCAAGTTGCACACGACCCGATATTTGCCAATCTGCCTCCAAGATTCATGATGGGCCGATATCACAGTTGGACGGTCTCGCGCAACGATTTTCCCGCCTGTCTCGAAGTAACTGCCGAAACTCCCGACGGCCTAATCATGGCCATTCGACATCGTGAGTACGACATTCACGGCATTCAATTCCATCCCGAAAGCGTGCTCACTACTGTCGGAGCCGATATCATGCGCAACTGGCTGCAGCTCCCTCCCAACGCTTAATCTACATTATAATATCCCTCATCTCTCACTTGTTTTAAATCAAGAAGATAGGGTAAGTTTTGCGAGAAAGAATTGATTCATATACCTTTGCCGCCGTGAGATATATAATAGCACATTCCATCAGCATCGCGACGCAGAGAAACTTTGATTTCT
>NZ_BAKH01000077.1 GCF_000614105.1 Prevotella micans DSM 21469 = JCM 16134 | reverse complement strand
AAGTGGAATTCTCTCGCGCCGTATTATTGCTATAATAAAAGAAGGGTTTGTTACTCATGGCGGCAAAGGTATATCATTCAGTCTTTTCTGGCAAATAATTCTCCAACTCTCCTTATCAGCATCGAAGCAACTGAACGAAAAACGGTAGTTTAGCTTGGTTGTAAAAAGTAAAAGAGGGCACAAATAAAACTTGCACCCTCTCTTGTCAATTAAATTATAATAATCAAGTAAAATGAAAATCGATTAATCCTCTAAAGGACTGAATTCCGATTTACCGACTCCACACTCCGGACAAACCCAGTCTTCGGGAAGTTTATCGAAAGGAGTACCCGGCTCTATGCCGTTATCGGGGTCGCCAACTGCCGGATCATAAACCCAGCCACACACGTCGCAAACATACTTTTGATTCATAATGCTTTTGTTTTTATTATTTACTTATTAAGTGTTCGCTAGTCGAATAATCTCAACTTGCGCGTGACAAAGGTAAGTAGATGTCCATAATAAAACGCTACCTCAGCATTAGAATCTGTTCGATTCGTAAAAGATAAAGGGTGCCTCTCTCACGAGGGACACCCTTTTTATACTTTCCGAAAAGATGTTCGGGAAAGAGGGGATTTTTGAGGAAAGGATTAGGATAAGCCCTCGATTAATCCGTTAACTACTTCGATTCTCTCGGCTTGCGGGCTCTTCGGCAAGCCTGGCATGCGCATAATTGTACCGGCAATTGCTACGATCATTTCGGCACCGGCGTTGATAACGAAGTCGCGGATTGTTATGTCGAAACCTGTTGGGACACCATAGGCTGTTGCATCTTCCGAGAACGAATATTGAGTCTTGGCAATGCAAACCGGGAAATGAGCATAACCAAGCTCCTTGATGCGCTCGAGTTGCTTCTTGGCGGCAGGACGAAGACGAACATTCGCAGCGCCATAGATGGTTTTCGCAATAGTTTCGACTTTATTTTCAATGCTGTCGTTATCGTTATAAAGCATCTTGAGCGGAGCTGAAGGCGATTTATCAATGGTATCAACAACCAGTCGGGCGAGGTTTTCGGCTCCTTTACCTCCATCAAGGAATGCCGTGTTGATAGTAAACCCAACACCAAGCTTATCGCAATGTTTACGAACGAGTTCGAGTTCTTCGTCGGTGTCGGTTGCAAATCTGTTGAGGCAAACAACCACTGTTTGACCGAACTTACGAAGATTTTCGATGTGCTTGTCCATATTTGCAAATCCCTTTTCAATGCCTTCGGTGTTAGGCTTAGATATTTCCTTAACATCGATTCCTCCGTGCATCTTCAGAGCTTGAGCTGTTGCAACAAGAATTGTTAGTTTGGGCGATAAGCCAGCCTTACGGCATTTGATATCGAAGAACTTCTCGGCTCCGAGGTCGGCTCCGAATCCAGCTTCGGTTATGCAATAATCTCCAAATGTTAGTCCCATCTTCGTTGCCATTATACTATTGCATCCATGCGCGATATTTGCAAATGGGCCACCATGAATGAGTGCCGGCGTGTGCTCTATTGTTTGTACAAAGTTGGGGTGAATAGCGTCGTGCAGAAGAGCAACTATAGCTCCGGCCACACCCAAGTCTTTCACCGTAAATGGTTTTCCTTCGAGGGTTATACCCAATAGGATGTTTTCGATGCGGCGGTGCAGGTCTTCTTCATCGGTTGCAAGGCAAAGGATGGCCATGATTTCGGATGCTGGCGTAATATCGAATCCGCTTTCACTCACTATTCCGTCGGTTCGACTACCTAGTCCGGTTACAATGCTACGTAAGTTACGGTCGTTCACATCAAGCACTCTGCGCCAAAGAATTTCGCGCATTCCGAATCCATCCTGCTGATGCTGGTAGATATAATTGTCGAGTAGGGCCGAAATCATGTTATGAGCCGATGTGATGGCGTGGAAATCACCAGTGAAGTGAAGATTAATTTTCTCCATCGGCAACACTTGTGCATATCCACCTCCAGCAGCTCCGCCCTTCATTCCGAAGCATGGGCCGAGCGATGGTTCGCGAAGAGCTAACATTGCATTTTTCCCGATTCGGTGCATTCCCAATGCCAAGCCTACACTGACGGTGGTTTTACCAATTCCTGCTTTGGTAGGCGAGATGGCTGTGACGAGAATCAGATTCGAACGCTTCACACGTTCATTATCAATGAGAGAATAAGGGATTTTGGCAATGTGTTTGCCATACGGGTCAAGCGCATCTTCAGGTATTCCAACTTTACTGGCAATGGTGCCGATGGGTTCTAACTTTGTTTCATGCGCGATTTCGAAATCTGTTTTCATGACTCTGTGAATTAATCGATTGTTATTAATGTAAATAATTGGCTCAAATGTACTTCATTTCCAGCAGTCGGCAAATTTTCTTCTTGAAAGTGCTTACTTTTGCTCGCGTAAAATCAATTGGTATTTAAATACAAAACGCACACTTTCCGCCCTCATGGTATTGAATTATATTTGGATTGCATTTTTCCTTATAGCTTTTATTTTCGGCGTGATTGCTCTGATAACGGGCGACGCTGCAGTGCTTCAGAAAATGCTCGATGCAACTTTCAGCGCATCGAAAGGCGCTTTCGAAACTTCTCTGGGCCTTACAGGCGTGCTTGCTCTGTGGTTGGGAATAATGAAGATTGGCGAACGCGCAGGTGTGGTGAATGTGCTGGCAAGAATGCTTAATCCGGTGTTTACGAAGCTCTTTCCCGACATTCCGAAGAATCATCCGTTATGTTCAATCTTCATGAACATTGCATCGAATATGCTCGGCCTCGACAATGCCGCCACACCAACTGGCTTAAAAGCTATGGCGCAGATGCAGGAACTTAATACGCAGAAAAAAGATACGGCCACGAATCCGATGATTATGTTCCTGGTGCTTAACACGTCGGGGTTGACGATTATTCCCACGAGCATTCTTGCTTTCAGAAGCGCCAACGGAGCAGCGGTTCCTACAGATGTTTTTATTCCTATTCTACTCGCAACTACGGTGGCTACGATAGCCGGAATAATTATCACCGCCATTTGGCAACGCATAAATCTCCTTCAGCCGGCTCTGCTGGGAGCAATTCTTGGAATGATTGCGCTTGTGGGCGCGATTATGTGGGGATTCGGACAGATGGACGAGCAAACAATGAAGACGGTAACATCGGTTGCATCGAGTTTGATAATTCTTTCCATCATCGTGCTTTTTCTTTGTGCCGGAATTTACAAGCATATCAACGTTTACGATTCGTTTATCGAAGGAGCCAAGGAGGGATTCACAACCGCCGTTAAAATTATTCCTTATTTGGTTGCGATTCTTGTGGCCGTGGGAGTTTTCCGCGCATCGGGTGCAATGGATTTGCTCACAGAGGGAATAAGATGGATGGTTTCGGCATGTGGACTCGACACCGGATTTGTAAACGCCCTGCCCACGGCATTAATGAAACCACTTTCGGGAAGTGGGGCTCGTGGATTGATGCAGGAAACAATGACTCATTTCGGAGCCGATTCCTTTGCCGGCCGACTGAGTTGCATCTTCCAGGGTTCTACAGACACTACTTTCTATATTCTCGCAGTTTATTTTGGAAGCGTAAGCATTAAATACACCCGACACGCGGTTGCATGCGGACTCTTAGCCGACCTCGCCGGAGTGATTGCAGCCATAGCCGTATGCTACATCTTCTTTTAGACAAATAAAACAGAAATGGCAAACTTAAAATCTTTAGCCAAAGACACTGCCATATACGGATTGAGCAGTATCATCGGGCGATTTCTGAACTATCTTCTTGTACCCATCTACACGGCAAAAATAAGTGCAGCTAGCGGAGGCTACGGAGTTATAACCAACATGTATGCCTACACAGCTTTGCTACTCGTAGTGCTTACATACGGAATGGAAACCACATTCTTTCGCTATGCCAACAAAACCGAAGAAAATCCCCAAACGGTTTACTCTACCGTGCTTTCGATGGTTGGAATAACCTCGCTCACGTTTATCGCCTTGGTGTTTATATTCATAAACCCGTTGAGCAATCTCATGGGCTATGCCGACCATCCGTCGTATGTATGGGTAATGTTTGTTACCATAGCCATCGACGCATTTCAATGTATTCCGTTTGCTTACCTCCGATACAAAAAACGCCCCGTCAAATTCGCTGCGCTTAAACTTCTGTTCATCGCACTAAGCATTGCGCTCAACATAGTTTATTATATCATTTTGGGCGGAACCGAAGTGGGCTATGCATTCTATATCAACCTTGTTTGCACTGCGTCAATAACCCTCTGTTTCTGGAAAGAACTGCGCGACGGATTCTTTGCAGGCGGAAAGCTACTCGACGCACAATTGGTTAAACGGATGCTCGCCTACTCCTGGCCGATTCTAGTGCTGGGCATAGCCGGCATACTCAATCAAACGGCTGATAAGATTCTCTTTCCATATATATATAAAGGTAGCGACGCCCACACGCAGCTCGGAATCTACGGAGCCGCAAGCAAGATTGCAATGATTATGGCAATGATAACCCAGGCCTTTAGATATGCCTACGAACCGTTTGTATTCGGTAAATCGAAAGACAAAGACAACAAAGAAACCTATGCCAAGGCGATGAAATATTTCGTGATATTCACCCTCTTCGCCTTCCTGTTAGTAGTGGGATATCTCGACATTATTCGCCACATCATCGGTCGCGATTATTGGGACGGTCTCAAAGTTGTGCCCATCGTGATGGCCGCCGAAATAATGATGGGCATATATTTCAACCTCAGCTTTTGGTATAAACTAATCGACAAAACCATCTGGGGAGCCTATTTCTCGGGAGCCGGATGTGCCGTGCTCATCGCCGTTAACATCATCTTCGTACCGCGATACGGTTACATGGCCTGCGCATGGGCCGGATTTGCAGGATACGCCACGGCGATGGTGCTATCATACATCGTTGGGCAGAAAAAATACCCCATAGCCTATCCGCTAACCTCCATTGTAACATACACAATACTGGCCACAGTGCTCTTTGCCGGAATAACTCTGGCCAATGAGCATCTCGAAACCATACCTGCCCTCGGCGTAAAAACACTCCTCATAGCAGTGTTCGGATTATATATCTACAAAGCCGACATCAGCAAAATGCTCCGAAAACATCAAACAATTAATAAATAAAACGCACAAATGAAGAAAACAGCTTTAATCGTCGCCGGCCTAATGGCGCTCTCTACAGTCCACGCCGACGAAGGCATGTGGACACTTTACAACCTACCAGATGCCGTTTACGAGCAAATGGTAAACGAGGGATTCCAACTTCCCTGCGACATGCTCTACAATTCGCCAAATGCAATTAGCAACTATGTGGTGAATTTCTCCGGCTATTGCTCCGGAGTAGTAGTGTCGCCCGACGGACTCGTATTCACCAACCACCACTGCGGATTCTCTGCCATCAATTCGCACTCAACCGTTGAGCACGACTATATGCTCAACGGATTCTATGCAAAATCATATAGCGAAGAACTCCCGAACGAAAAAATGTTTGTTTCCTTCATGAAGGAACAGAAAGACATCACCTCTCGGGTCAATGCAATCACTCGTGGAAAAGAAACCGATGCACAGGAAGCAGCTATCGATTCGCTAACAAACCTACTAACAGACTCGGTAAAGAGAATAGATAAGACTCTCCACGTAGAAATAGACCCCTTCTACGAAGGAAACAAATACTTTGCAACCGTATACCAAGACTTCAAAGACCTGCGCCTTGTATTCACCGTGCCCAAATCGATGGGAAAATTCGGCGGAGAAACCGACAACTGGATGTGGCCACGACAAACGTGCGACTTCTCTGTGTTCAGAATCTATGCCGACCCAAAAACAAACGGGCCGGCCGACTATTCGCCAAGCAACGTGCCATATCATCCCGAACATTGGGCACCCGTGAGCCTCGAAGGATATAAAGATGGCGATTTCGCAATGACTGTTGGCTACCCCGGAACAACTAACCGATACCTCTCGTCATACGGAATCAAGCAACGCCGCGATATCGAAAACACCAGTCGCATACAAGTACGCGACATCAAGCTCGCCATCCTCAAGAAATACATGGATGCTAGCGAAAAAACACGCATTCAATACGAAGACTCCTACGTAGGTTCGGCAAACTATTGGAAAAACTCCATAGGAATGAACAAGTGCATCGACTCGATAGGCCTAATACGCCAGAAAGCAGAATACGAAGCCAAAATCAGAGCCTGGCTCAGTAATCCAAAGAATAAAAACTCTGCAACCGACGTAGATTTCGCACTCCTCGAGCAACTCTACAATCGCAACGCACCCCTGGCCCACGCAATCGGCTACTGGCAAGAATCATTCTGGAAAAACTCCGAATTCCTCACACGAGCCATCAAAATAAACTTCGGAATGCAACCCAAAGGTACGCCCGACAACCAATACTGCGAATTCGATGACAACAGCAACGAATGGAATCTCGAACTCGACAAAGAACTCACTGCCGCAATGTTCAAGAACTATGCAGCAAACGTTCCCGAAGAATATCAACCAGAACTCTTCAAAACAATCAAAACAAAATTCAAAGGCAACTACGAGAAATACACCGCATGGCTATACAGCAAAAGCAAACTGCTCGTAAAAGGCACCAAGTTCTATCCCGACAACCAGAAAGATTTCTTAAAAGACCCTGGCGTACAAGTTGGCTTCCAGCTCATGCTCCAATACGCTGAAATCGGTTCGCAAATCAAACCCATCATGACAGCATAGCCCAACAAGAAAAGAAACTATGCCAAGCCAAGCTCGAAATGGAAATGAACAAACCACACTACAGCGACGCCAACTTCACCATGCGACTAAGCTACGGGCAGGTAGGCGGATACATGATAGGCAACTTCAACAGCGGATACTACACCACAACCCAAAGCATACTCGACAAAATGAAACAAGGGGCCAACAATGCCGACTACAAAGTTGAACCCATAATGGAACAACTCATGAGCGCAAAAAATTTCGGCCCCTATCAAGATAAGCGAACCAAGCAACTTCAGCTCTGCTTCCTAACCAATAACGACATCACGGGCGGAAACTCAGGCTCTCCGATGTTCGACGGTAAAGGACGCCTCATCGGCCTCGCTTTCGATGGAAATTGGGACAGCCTCTCGTCCGACATCAACTTCGACACCCACCTAGCCCGATGCATTGGCGTCGACATACGCTACGTGCTCTACATGATGGACAAATGGGGACACGCTGACCGCCTAATCAAAGAAATATCTCCGAAATAATCCCCACCCTTGCATCTCAACAAATAACTCCCTCTGCTCTACCCCAAACGGCAGGAACGTTTCGCCAAAGGGCGAAGAGATGAATCCAACGGCAGGAACGTTTCGCCAAAGGGCGAAGAGCCAATCCAACGGCGAGAGCGTTTCGCCAAAGGGCGACGAGCCAAATCCAACGGCGGGAACGTTTCGCC
>NZ_BAKH01000078.1 GCF_000614105.1 Prevotella micans DSM 21469 = JCM 16134 | reverse complement strand
CGAAATGAAGCACACACACACACACACACACACACACACACACACACACACACACACACACACACACACACCTAGCCTCACCTAACTTATTTTTACGCGCGCGTAGAAGTTACGCAAACATAAGGAAACACAAGGGATATAGTTATCTTTTGTGTTATGTTTTTTGTACCCCTTTCGGAACCGATATAAGAGAAAATAAGGAATTATTTTCTCGACAAAATCCGCACGATTTTCCTGCGGTAAATTACCCCGTATCCACAAGTAAAAGCTCCCACTCGATTATTAATCAAACAATAGATATAAGCATGGATTTTATCCTAAAAATTAAAGTATAGAATATGGAGAAAATAAGTAGACAACTATTCCTTGTTCCATTTGCTATGCTATGCCTTGCATTATTCTCGGCATGCAGTAGCAACGAACAAGTGATTCCTCAAAATCCGCAAGACGAAAATAGCACCATTGTGGATTTGGGTAATGTGAAGTTCGACATTAGCGAAATGCCATTCGGAGAAGACACCGAAGATAAAACTCGCACCGCCGAACAACCACTAATGGCCGACACCGTTGTGCTTAGCAAGAGTGTTGAGGCCGAAGTGACACTCGAGCGGGAGAGAACGCCCGTAACTCGAGGGGTAAAGCATGGACTCAGCGACGGAGCTTATCGGCTTGTAGTTTATCAGGCCAACGTTTTCAAAACACAGGTTGGCTTTACTGTTGCAGGAGGAAAAATTGCCTATCTCGAAAAACTCATCCTGAACGACGGTAACTACGACTTCTATTGTTGCAACGACAAGGTTGAGTTCAAGCAGGGAGAAAACAAGTTCAAGGTTGAATTCGACAACGCCGCTACGGCTCTTATCGGAAGTATCAAGAATGTACATGTAAGCGGAGTTAGGCAAACAATCAGTTTCCCGATGAAGCATGTGGGCACGCGCATCAAGACAAGGTTAACGGCCCTAATGCCTTTTCCCAACGAAGGTGTGCAGGCAAAGCTCGTATCTGTTCCCAACGGTGCATTGGGCGATATGATTTACGACATTCCTACCGGAGTATATTCTTCCTCGAAACTGCGTACACTCGATTTCCCTGCAAGCAACTACACGAAGGTGGCCGATGTGTACGACCCCTCATTAAAGGCAAACATCTATGCTATGGAAAGCAGCGAATATCGCTATGTGTTGCTAAACAACACCCTCACCAACCTTATGCTTCAGTTCACAAATACCGGACAGCTCTATCGTAAGGCAATGAATTCCTATGGTGCGCTGAGAATAAACAGCAGCACACAGTACATGCTTGCCGGACATTCCTATGTGTTGCGTGTGAAGTTGAAACCCACTTTCCGTTACCTCTTTCAAGACGGAACAGTAGGCTATCTGCGCGACAAGGGCAACCGTATGCCAGTAGCTCTCGTGCTCAATAATAATTTGGGCATTGCTCTTACCGATTCTCACGTAGGCAACGACTATGTGCCCTCTTACTCTTCAGGTGGAGTGCTGCAAGGAAACTGGTCGGTCACCGGGCAGCGGGATAACGACCGCTTATTTCAGCTCACTCAATGGAACGATGCCATCACAACAACAACCAGCGGTGCGCACTGGACATGGGCGGCGGGCGGAACCTATAATCACGCAAACGCGGCCCACAACGGCTCTAAGGGCGATAAGCGCGAAGTTTATCCTGCTTTCTACTGGGCCGACGCTTATCGCGAAGAGATGAAAAACAAATGCGTAAGCGAGGGTAAACTTTTCGACAGTAACCTCCTTACACAAAAAGGTCGGTGGTTCTTGCCAAGTGTGAATGAATGGATGTATCTGCTCAAAAACGTAGGCTTCAGCAATCCCAATTCTCTATTTGCCCCAGGAGGCGTAGCCACGGGACATCCTATCAGCGTGTGGTATAACATCCTAATAGTTAGACAGGCATTTATGGTTGCCGGCGGGGCTCCCCTTTGGGACGACACCGACCCGCAGGGACGATACTACTGGACAAGTACCGAAGGCTCATTAACCAACAAGGCCTACATCATCACTGTACGTCCCGACTGGAACTTCTTCCTCTCCGACCAAAAGAAGAATCTCACCGGATTCCCGATTACCTACACAAAAGCATTCAGGGTGCGTGCATTCGTTACATTCTCTAACACTGCCATACATCCCCACAGCGGTGGTTCAACCGAAGACGGATGGGCAGGCGACCCGGATCAGAATATAAGTGGAGACGATTTTGAAATCGATTTATAAACACATAAAGCCTGCCCTTAGACTATTTGCTGAAGGGCGGGCAAAAGAAATAGTTTCACCCATAATAAATACAACGATTATGACAAGAACAACCGTAACAAAACTGCTCCTTGCGATTTGCATTATAACAGGCGCCGCCATGTTTGCATCTTGCAGTAGCGAAAACGAACCGTTGAACCCCTCTGTTGAGCCCGAGAAGCCGAAAGATGGCAGCACGCTGGTAAAGACGGGCAACATTACGTTCAATATAAGTGAGCTGCCTTTTGGCGCCGATACCGAAGACGAAACTCGCGCCGCCCAGGAACCTGCTTTAACCGACACCGTAGAACTGTGCGAAGGCGTAGAGGCGGAAATAACCCTCGAGCGCGACCGCCTGCCGGCTACACGTGCGGTGAAGCATGGTATGAGCGACGGTAACTATCGCGTCTTCGCCTATCAGAACGGTGTGAATAAAGGAATGTTCAATTTCATCGTTTCGGGCGGCAACGTAACCTTTGCCGGCCATCTCACCCTGCCTCCCGGTGTCTACAGTTTCTACTGTTGTAACGAGCACGTAAGCTTCAGGGATAACAAGTTTATCGTTCCGCACTCCAACGTTGGCGGAGCCCTCATTGGTTTTGCCAAGAATATTTATGTAGGTGGCACCGATAACCAGCATGTTTCTTTTGCGATGACACATGTGGGTGGACGTATCCGTACGATGGTGTACGCACTACTACCTATGCCGGGCGATATGCAGTCGCAGCTCGGAATTGCTCCGTCGGCGCAGTCGCACGACATGACCTACAACCTTGCCACTGACCAGTATCAATATGCCAATGCATCTCCTACGCCCCTTCCATTCCCTCAACTCGGCTATACGCCTGCGGCAAGTGTGCACGATGCTTCGCTCAACATGAACCTTAGCGCCGCATTGTGCAACGATTACACCTATTTCGTTTCGAACACACCGCTTAAAGATATTGTTATCCGCTTCCTCAACGGTTCGCGACTCTACAATAAGCCATGAACACCTTTGCAGCAAGGAAACTCTCTTCGGGAACAGGCATAATAGAGGTGAACAAGTCGTACATGCTTTACATCAAACTCGTACCCAACTTCAAGTATGTCTTCGAAGACGGCTACCGTCGTTACCTGCGCGATAAGGGCAACCATATCCCCGTAGCTCTGGCCTTTAGCGACCACCTCGGCATTGCCCTAAAAGATGCCCACCCCGTAGGCTATCCCAACGAGCTATGCCCAGCATCCAGAATACCTCTAGAGATAAGTCCTACTACAGCTATTTTAAGCTGGACGGCAACAATGGGATCGCGTAACGTAACCGAAACAGGGTATGCCCAGTCACCGTTCAGAAACAATAAACCCGAATTTCCTTTCAATTCATGGAGCGAAGCGCTTAGCAATGGTCGCAGCGGCAGGGATTGGACTTGGGATCCGAACTGCACCGGTGACTTAAAGTTCTCAGGATCGTCATCTACTACTTACCTGACTCCGGCAGAAAAAGTAAAAGGCAATGGACAGCAGGTTACTCCAACCTACTTTCAGATACTCTTCCCCGCCTTTTATTGGGCAGGGCAATATCCTTTGGTGAAACGGCAGGAAGCCAGGCAGCCGGGCTTAGCGACCTTTCCGGCTTGGCGCAAGAGCTTTGGTTCCTGCCCAGCGCCAACGAATGGTATAAGTTCCTGCAGGCCATAGGTTCTTGCGGTCCTTTTGGCCAGGTCACTCCATCAACAGTAAAAAGACATGGCGTTGCAACCTACAATGCTGCCATTATTAATTATGCGCTCAAAAAAGCCGGCGGAACACCTCTTTGGAACAATGCCGGTGCAGGGTATTATTATTGGACAAGCTCGGAATTTGATGTCTTTCCTAATAATCCCTTGTGGAGTTTCGAAGCATTTACCATTACCCCCAATGCAGACAACCATGTATTTATCTATGCAGAAAATAAGCAGAGGAGAGAAGAGGATGTTTCGTTTATAGCCTCCAAACTGCGTGTGCGTGCATTCGTGTCATTTTAAATAAACCTGCTTAATTCCCAATATCAGAGAGTATGAATAAAGAAAACAATAAGTCTGTTAAGCAGCTTCTCTGCGAAAAGGGAACTTATGTTTCCCCTTGGAGCGAGGTAGTCGAAGTTGAAGAAGAAAATTTCTTCTGTACCTCCGTCCTTCCCGGTCAAGGTAGTTCCACCGAAGACGACTGGGATAACGATGAAGATATCGACGGCGACACCGATATGGATTTGTAGCATAATATTCTCCCGGCCGGTT
>NZ_BAKH01000079.1 GCF_000614105.1 Prevotella micans DSM 21469 = JCM 16134 | reverse complement strand
CAACTAGTTGGAAGAGCTAAATCCGTCTGCGGGAAGCGTTCCAACTAGTTGGACGAGCTAAATCCGTCTGCGGGAAGTGTTCCAACTAGTTGGACGAGCTAAATCCGTCTGCGGGAAGCGTTCCAACTAGTTGGAAGAGCTAAATCCATCTGCGGGAAGTGTTCCAACTAGTTGGACGAGTTCTCCCCAATATCGGGCACAAATTCTCATTACAACATAGCCTCTATCAGGGATGTTACGAAGCACAATGTGAGACCGTTATACGCGAATGACTTGTTTGACACCTTTGACGCCCTTGAGTTTTTTTATAAGGCCGTTGAGCTTCGACACATCTTCCAGGAAAACAACGAGATTCCCGGAGAAAAGACCGTCGTTGGAATCAATATTTATGGAACGCATCACAATTCGCTCGTCGTTGGAGATAATACTGGTTATGTTACTGACGATTCCGATATCGTCATTGCCTATGATGCGCAGGGTTATGCTGTAATGCGACGCACCTTTGCCGCTCCATCGGGCTTTCACGATGCGATAGCCGAAACGACGGCGCAATTCCGGGGCGTTCGGACAATTATTGCGATGGATTTTAATGCCGCCGCCTATTCCTACAAAACCGAAAATGGGGTCACCATAGATGGGATGACAGCAACGGGCCAGGGTGAAGTCGACGCCGTGAAGGTTTTGGTCGATTACAAGCACGTCGTCGTTCTGTTTGATTAATTCTTCTTCAGGATTTTCATATTCAAAAGTATCAGCGCCCTGTGTTTCCTTCGGTTGGTTTAGGTTGTGTAGCTTGTCATAGAGCTTTTGATATTCGTCGATAAGTGTGTTGAGGTCTAGTTTTTCGTCAGCTATTTGTTTGTAGAAATCGGATGCCTCTTTGAATCCCATTTTTCGAATGAGCTGCGAGAGCGCGGCATCATCGAGCTCTATTTTTCTATTCTTGAATCGGCGTTCTAGCATCTCCTTGGCATAAGCTCCTTCGCGGGCTTGCGACTCCTTAAGGGCCAGTTTGATTTTTGCTTTGGCGCGGGCCGATTTAACCAACGAGAGCCATTCGCGGCGCGGTCTTTGGGTTGTCGATGTAACGATTTCAACCGTGTCGCCACTGCGGAGTTCGGTTTTGAATGAAACGTTTTTGCCGTTTATTTTTCCACCAACACAAAGATTTCCCACCTGTGAGTGGATGTGATATGCAAAGTCGAGCACGGTTGCTCCTTTGGGAAATTTAAGGAGGTCGCCCTTTGGCGTGAACACATATATTTCCTTTTCATAAAGGTCGAGCTTGAACTGGTCCATAACCTCAAGATTGTCTCCAGCCTCAAGAGCTGCTCGAATGTTTGCAAGCCAGTTGTCGATACCGTCTTCGGCCTTTATTCCTTTATATCGCCAATGGGCAGCAAGTCCGTGCTCGGCAACCTCGTCCATCCGTTCGGTTCTAATTTGCACTTCAACCCATTTTGCTTCTGGGCCGAGAACGGTTATGTGCAGACTTTCATATCCGTTTGATTTCGGCACGGAGAGCCAATCGCGCAACCGTTTCGGATTGGGTTGATACATGTCGGTCACTATAGAATAGGCCTGCCAACATTGCATCTTTTCTTTCTCTTCGGGCGAGTCGATGATTATTCGAATAGCGAAGAGGTCGTAAATTCCTTCAAAGTTGCAGCGTTGCTTCTTCATCTTTTGCCATATGGAGTGGATAGACTTTGTTCGACCTTTGATGTGGAAACGCAAACCGGCACTTTCTAGACGTTGCTTCACAGGCTCGATGAACTGGGAAATATAGGCCTCGCGGGCCGATTTAGTTTCGTTGAGCTTATCCTTTATCATATAGTAAGCATCGTGCTCAAGATATTTCAGAGATAAGTCTTCAAGTTCGCTTTTGAGCTGATAAAGGCCAAGCTTATGAGCCAGCGGAGCGTAAAGATAGCTGGCCTCTTCGGCAACCTTATGCTGCGAATCGGTATCAGACGTGTTGCGAATCTGCCGCATCAGATTCACGCGGTCGGCAATCATGATGAGAATCACGCGCATGTCCTCAGCAAAAGAAAGGAGCAGATTACGGAAGTTTTCGCTCTCCACAACAGGATTCTTTTTATAGAGATTCTGCACACGCACCAATCCACGAATAATCTTAGCCGTTCCTTCACCAAACTCAACCTCAACCGTCTCTATCGAATTGTAGCCGTTAAGCACACCATCGTAGAGCAATATTGCAAGAATCGAATCGCGTTTCAATCCAATTTCATTAACTGCAATCCGAGCCGTTTGCAAAGCCAGGAGCACGGGATTCAATCCGAAAACGTTCCGCTCAATTCTATCTTCGGCCACGGCTCGTCTTAACAAGGTGCGAAGATGCAACTCATCGTCTGGCGAAAGTTGTATCTTCAGTTCGTTGAAATATAATAGAGAGAGTTCTTTTTCAGGTTTGGTGAAAATGTATCCTGTCTGCATAAATCCTATTGAAGTTTGTTGTTCGCAAAGGTAGCACAAAAGGCACAGTTGCTTCCGCGCTTACCTAGAAAGTACCTACATTTGCCACATATTCAATTCAAGAAAAACTAATAATTATGCTAACACAGAAAGATCAACAACAACTGTCAGAAAAGGGCATCAGCCCCGAAACACTTAACAAGCAATTAAAGCTTTTCAAAACCGGATTTCCTTTCCTCAAACTATCGAATGCTGCCGGAATAGGCAACGGAATCATTGCACCCAGCAACGACGAATGCCAACGCTACATACGTATTTGGGAGGAATACACAAACAACCGCCACAGCGTGGTTAAATTCGTGCCCGCATCGGGAGCAGCAAGTAGAATGTTCAAAGATTTGTTCGCCTTCCTAAATGCCGAGTACGACGTTCCGACAACCGAATTCGAAAAAGAATTCTTCGAGCACATCCGCAAGTTCGCTTTCAGGAAAGACCTGTGCAAAATCTGTAAAAGCAGTATGCAAACAAATGTTTGCGGACTCTTGGAAGAAGGAAACTACAAGGCCATCGTACGCACCCTTCTTGAACCCGACGGACTCAACTACGGCAGCTTGCCCAAAGGTCTGCTGCTTTTCCACAACTACGACGACGGCCCACGCACGTCAATGGAAGAACATCTCGTTGAAGCCGCTCTGTATGCCACAGTGGGAGGTGAAGCCAATGTACACTTCACCGTTTCACACGAGCATCTGCAACTCTTCAAACAAAAGGTGGAAGAAAAACGAGCGAAATATGAAACGATGTTCGGAATCAAATTCCACATCACCTTCTCCGAACAAAAACCATGCACCGACACGGTAGCCGCCAATCCCGACGGCACACCATTTAGAAACAACAACGGAGAGATTATATTCCGACCCGGCGGACACGGAGCACTCATCGAAAATCTGAACGACATCGATGCCGATATCATTTTCATCAAAAACATCGACAACGTAGTGCCCGATAGACTTAAAGAACCCACCGTGAAATGGAAAAAGATTATAGCAGGTGCACTGGTGGACATACAGGAGAAAACCTTTACCTATCTTCATAAACTCGAAACCGGCAACACTACCGAAGCCGAACTCAAAGAAATAATACAGTTCGTCGAGAAAGAACTGTGTTGCCTGAAAAAAGATATAGACACCCTCGGCAAAACCGAACTCATTTGCTACCTACGCAACAAACTAAATCGCCCGATACGCGTTTGCGGAATGGTGAAAAACAGCGGCGAGCCCGGTGGTGGTCCCTTCCTAGCCTATAACTCCGACAACACGATTAGTTTGCAAATTCTAGAAAGTTCGCAAATCAATCAAGACAATCCCAACTACAGAACAATGTTCAAAAGCGGTACCCATTTCAACCCCGTCGACCTGGTTTGCGGTTTGCGCGACTACAAAGGACAACAGTTCAATCTTCCGCGATATGTCGACAGTTCTACCGGTTTCATCAGCAAAAAGTCGAACAACGGTCGCGAACTCCTAGCCCTTGAACTCCCCGGCCTTTGGAACGGCGCCATGAGCAATTGGAACACCATCTTCATCGAGGTTCCACTCGAAACATTCAATCCCGTGAAGACAGTGAACGACCTCTTCCGTCCGCAACATCAATAAAAATTTATTCAACCAAACGATAAAGCCATATCTGCCCCCCCGGAAAGGAGGAACCGGATATGGCTTTTTCCATGCTGTGAAGAATTCCACAGCTTATTAATCCACAACTCACATTACAATAAGAAAGAATATGTGCTATAAACCAGAGAAACTCGGGCAATTGCATATCAATTCTTATGCCCCCCTACTCATGCTCTAAATCAAAAAGATAACTCCCAGTTTGTCAGAAAGAATTGATTAATATACCTTTGCCACCGTGAGTTACATGGCAACATATTCCATCGCCCCGAT
>NZ_BAKH01000080.1 GCF_000614105.1 Prevotella micans DSM 21469 = JCM 16134 | reverse complement strand
AGAAATATTTTATTCTAATACATACCAGTAAGTATACATACGGTTAAACATACAGCTAGGCTAAATACGCAAACACTGCTAACTTAGAAAAAATACTTGATGGATACGATGGAGATTTAAAATAACTTAATAATACAGATTATAAAACCAGACATAATTGAAAATTTTGCTTACATTTGGCAAACAATAATCAATCTCATATCAATTTATTATCTATGAAGAAATTATACTTTCTTTTGGCTATAGCTCTAATGAGCCTTCATGCCAATGCTCAAATTCTTCTAGACGAAGATTTTGAAACTGCGAGTACTAATACCTATTCAACTCCAATTGCTAATGGGAGCGGGTGGACTACAGTGAATAGTTATAATGGTTCTACCATGAAATATAATTGGACGAACTATTATAATGAAAAAGGTACTCTGAGTGGAAAACATGTTGCGTCGTGCGATGGTGCAATGTTTCCAAGCGATGCCGCCGGACACGGTCCTAGAGAAGAGATTCTTATTTCGCCCGAGCTTAATCTAGACAACACCTATCAATTAAGTTTCGATTGGAAAGTGAGCCCGATGGCATTTCAATCGAAAACGCTCTATGATCTGCAGGTAAGAATCGTTGAAAATAACGATATTAAAAACGCTGAAACTATTTTCTCAATTCATAATGAGGAGGATTTACGAGCTAGTGGAGTTTTAGTTTATCCAATTACGAACTGGGACCCGTTCACTAGCCAAATCGATTTGAGTGAATGGCAGGGTAAGCGGATTAAGATTGCATTTGTTTATAAAATGCTCACGACCGAAGCGAACGTAGTTTTCCTGGATAATGTGAAGGTTAAGCAGTATACTCCTCCAACACAACCAATACCGGAAGTGTCACTCAATCGATATGATTTCGGACAAGTTTATGTAGGTGAGAAATTCTATTCGGAAAAGATCAAATTAACCAATAAAGGACTCAATGGACTAAAAATCCTAAGCGTAGATCTGCCACAGGGGGTAGTAATGACCATCGATCCGTCGACGGTGAACCTAAATAAATATGAAAATGTTGAGTTTCAATTATCTTATAAGGCTTCATTAACCAGTCCAAGCACAGGTTCGGCTGTTCTGCACACCAACGGTGGCTATGTAACTATTGCCTTGATTGCCAACAAAACGGTGGTTCCGCAAGGTATGACCGAAGAAACTTTCGAGCAATTCTTCCCTCCGGCTGGATGGACAAACAAGGGTTGGGAATGGAATGGATTCGCACTCGAGGGTGACCACACGGCTTATGCCACGGCGTCGATGACCGACATTTATCTCACATCACCAAGACTGGATCTTTCGCACGGCGGAAAGCTTATATTCGAATACTACAACCAGTTTACAAGTAATGACGGAGGAACATATCAGAACAACGATGTGAGTATAGAACTTTCGACAGATGGCGGAGTAACATGGCAGCAAAAATGGCTGTTCGATTATACTAAGGGCGACCATCGTGAGATGGTAACGGTTGATTTGGGTACTGGAACCAATAATTCGTTTGTGAGATGGAAAAATACAGCTGTGAAATACGATAGCGAAACAGGTGTTGAGGAGTTTTCAAACTTCTATCTAGACCGCGTATTCTTACCGAATGTGTATGGTGCTAACGGTCTTCCCGGTATATCTGGGCTCATTGCGCCTGCCGACAGTTTGAAGGATGTTTACGGCAAGGATATCATCTTAAAATGGAGCCCGGCACAATTTGCAACTGGCTACAAGGTGTATGTTGGCACGACCGAAGCGGCCACCGAGCTAGTGAATGCACAGGATGTGGGTAATGCACTCACCTACACCATTCCGACCACCGATTATGAAACATTCTACTACTGGAAAATCGTTCCATACAACACTATGGGTAATGCACAAAACGTTCCCATTTGGCATTTCACAACGCAGAAAGATGCTTCAACAGGTAACTATCCTTATACGGAGGATTTCTCATCAGCTAGATTCCCCGACGGATGGTCAAGTGAACCGTCGCCAACCTACAATCGTAAATGGACCATCAATGAATTTGGTGGAAATGCAAAGCCATGTCTCTATTCTTCATGGCTCGCAACGGGTGAGCGGTCTTCTGTTACCACACAGGAATTCAAACTGCCCGAGGGTAAGGCTATGGAAATCAGTTTCGACTGGAGCGATGGTCATCCAACGAGCATTCTCAAAGATGAAACGGGCATAGCCAAAAAGAAAAATGTTTCTCCAAACAATGGAATAAGCAAGATAGGGTTCGATATCTATGTTGATGGTCAGTGGAACGAACTGGCCTATATCTCACAAGAAGGTGAAACGAGATATTGGATAAACGAGACGGTGAATCTTGCTGCCTACGCTGGTAAAACCGTGAAGTTCCGCTGGACTCACTATGGTTTCAATTCCAACAAAGACCACGGCGGTGCGATTGACAATATTGTAATAGAAGAAGTGATGGCCGACAAAGCTACGTTCAATAAGCCTGAATGGAATGCCGGAAAGGTGAACTGTAACATGGCTCTCAACTCGGGCGAACAGTTCACGCTCATCAACAAAGGCACCAGTAATCTCAAGATTAAGAGTGCAGCATTCGCCACTCAGAACTTCTCTACGACATTGTTGGCAGGTGACGAGATTCCCAGCGGCAGCGGCAAACAGTTCTCATTACAATTCAATGCTCATGAAAGCAATGCCGAGGTAATTGATGCTCTAGTTGTCGAGTTCGAAAGCGGTCTAAAGGTGAGTCTACCCGTGAAAGGACACGCTCTTGCAAGAGATGCTTTCTATTATTCATTCGAGAAAAATCCACTCGACCGCAATTGGGAAAGCGATTTCACAATGATTGATGCCGACCAGGCCATTTCTTACGCTTTCGGAACATGGTGGATTAAGTTCGAAAAGAGCGGACAGCCATTCGCCTTCGCCGTAGGTTATGACTCGCAGATGAACGGAATTATGAGTCCTGTTTCTGGCGACGCCGCTCTTGTAGCAGCATCTCCTGCCGCCGCAACAGGCGTTTCGCAGGCAAACAACTGGATTATAAGCCGGCAACTCACTGCACAGAACGGAGCCTCGTTCAGCTTCTATGCTCGCAACTGGGAGTCTAACCAAAGCGTTGTTCCCGCTCCGAAGCATCAAGTTACGGTACTGGTTAGCGAAACCAGCAATACCGACATGAGTACGTTCACCGAAGTGTTGCCCAAGCAAGAAATTCCATTCCTCGACGGAAACAACTGGCAACATTACACTGTCGACCTCTCCGCCTATGCCGGTAAGAACATCTATGTTGCCCTACGCCACAGTACCGACCAAACGAGCAACGTAGCCTTCTTCGACGACTTCATGCTTGAGCACTTCATACCGTCGCCCACCGGAATAACAAACGTTGAAACCATTGCCGACGATGCCGAGCTCACCGTCTATACTCCTGCCGGAACCATGATTCGCCGCAGCACCGGAAGAGCAACTCTCAAGTCGCTCCCCAAGGGCATATATATAATAAAGGTGAATCAAGCCGGAAAGACAACGACTTTGCGAATTACACAAAGGTAAAAATGATTGTATTCTGGACTTCCGAAACTCAACGACTGCTACCAGGCCCGGTAGCAGTCGGTTTCGGACCTTTTCAGCATAAAGAATAAGCCAAAATACGATGTATTCCCAGCTCCAATCTCTTTTGCAATTGTAGGAAGATATTCTGCCGAGCATTGAATCACGTGTAAAACATCGGCAGATTGTCTGCCGAGCACTTGCACACAGTGTAAGTCGAAAAAATAATCTCTGCCGAGCATTGCACGCGATGTAAAATGAAAAAATAGTCTCTGCCGAGTACTTACACGCAGTGTAAATCGAAAAAATAGTCTCTGCTGAACACTTGCACGCGGTGTAAGTCGAGAAAATAGTCTCTGCCGAGCATCGCACGCAGTGTAAAATGAAAAAATAGTCTCTGCCGAGTACTTACACGCAGTGTAAATCGAAAAATAGTCTCTGCCGAGCATCGCAACGCGAGAAATAGAAATAA
>NZ_BAKH01000081.1 GCF_000614105.1 Prevotella micans DSM 21469 = JCM 16134 | reverse complement strand
CACACACACACACACAGCCTAGTTTCTAGCTTTTTATACGCGCGCGTATAAGTTACACAAATACTTTAAACAACAATACTCCGGCGAGTTTTGTTGTTCAATTTGTTGTGCCCTTTTGCGAGCCGTGTAAGGAAGAAATAACGGGATAATATTCACTCAAAAAATAATAGAAAAATGAACAAAACAGATTTCAGGAAACGCCCATACACCGCACCCTGGTGTATGACAATAGAAACCGAAGTAGAGTTCTTTCTACTTGCAGGTAGTCCTAAGGCTCGCCCGGGAGGTGATGCCGGAGGGACAGTATCCGTTGGCGACTTCGACGAAGATAACGGAGGAGATGATGATGTAATCGAAGCTCCATAACAAGTAAATAATTAAAGTAAAATCAAAAACAAACAAACGAATAATGAAACAGAAAATATTCATCCGAACATCGGCCGCTCTGCTCTTCGCAGTGTTATTCTTCGGAGCATGTGCCGACGACAATTTCATTGACAAGAATAAGGAATCCGACCGTGGCGCAGCCCTCAACTTCGAAATTCAAAGTATTCAAGATGCCACTCCCGAACAAACCCGCGTAGCTGCACTTGGCCTCAACGAAGCCGACATGGCCCCGCAAGTTCTCGAGGCCAGCAACAATGCCGGTCTCGATATTTGCCTTGTAGAAACCACCATCCCGGTGTGAATCCTGTTCAAACAGACGAGCAAACTCGCGGAAAGGTTATTAAAACCAACCTTCCCACCGATTTCAGCACTCTCGGCTATCGTGGCGACCAAGCATCAACCATTAGCCAAACCCCGAACTGGTTCTACAACAAGCGCACAAAAAGCGACGGTCAGCTTTATGACCAAATTTTTTGGTCGTGGGATAATCGTTTCGCCCGTTTTTATGCAATCTATCCGCAAATAACATCGGCAACAAATAATATCATCCTTTCTTCAGAAACCCATTCCGGAAATCCTCAAATTGAATTTACGGTTAAACCCAATGTAATCGACCAGCAGGATTTAATGACTGCCACAACGGGAGTTATTGAATACGCTAATCGTGGCGAGGCACCAAGAACGACCCTTAATTTTAGACATGCCTTGACTGCTGTTCATTTCACAATGGGACAAAATCTATGGGCTGGACAGATAAAGCAAATAGAAATTCGTGGTGCAATAAATAAGGGTACTTATATCCTTTCCGACGATCCATCCCAGTCTGGAACATGGACGCTTGGTACAAGTACCGACAATTTTGTTCTAAGTAACATAAATATCAATACTGTAACTTCTCCCAATTCTGTTATTACTGATGACAACGGTAACTATACGTTTTTTATGATACCCCAAGAAGTAACCGGTAAAGGCATAAATGTTTATGTAAAGTTCTATGATGGTAAAGAAATCAATGTGCCCCTTAAAGGTAAATGGCTTCAGGGAACAACAAAATCCTATACACTCACAAACACTACAAGTAATTGGGACTATAAATTTGAAGTGCTGGGTCAAGATAATACCGCTGCCTATGATAAAACAGATGCTGGTACTTATCGTGTGACCAGCTATCGCCAATTTAATGGTACTCGTATACCTATTGCATGGAATGTAGTAGGTTATGATGCTAATGATGATGGCAATTTCGATATGAACGAAAAACCAGAATGGCTCGAAGGTATAAGTCTAACCGAAGGCGTTGGTGGTTATAATGCGCAATTAGGTAGAGTAACAGTAAAGAAAGCTAAGCTAATTGATATGCTCAAACCTTATAATGACATTATTAGAAAAGAGCCTCCAAAAGGAACACAAGCCGCCCCTTATAATCTATCTAATTCTACAGGTGCTACTACAATCGAAAATACAGGAAACAGTTATCTTGTACCATCATGTGGATACTATAAAATCCCATTAGTATATGGCAATGCTATAACAAATAGCGCGGACAATCCTGCTTCATATATTAGTTCTGCACCATCTGTCTCATTTGCAGGAAACCAAGGTTATACATTTCCCGATATAGTCTTGCATAAATTCCTTGATCATAATAATCAAGAAATACACTCTCCATACATTAACGTCCAGAATGCAGCTAATCCGGCAACGAAAGCAAGTATAGTTTGGGCAGATCAGCCAGGATTAGTAGAAGACCTGAATATTGAAGGAAGTGGCTCAAACACATTTGTTAAGTTCAAAGTATCTAAGGATAATATACGTAGTGGTAACGCTGTAATAGCTGTTAAAAACAACAGCGGCACTATAATGTGGTCATGGCATTTATGGTTCTCTCATGCTGATGCACTCGACAAGATTCCAGTCACAAATAAAACGAACTATGTCTACAAGTTCTCTAAAAGTACTTTAGGACTTTCTTATCTTCGATGGGAGATATCCGATTACAACAAACCACGTACTGTAAAACTTAAGATACGACAATCAATGAAAGTCAATGGTAGTAATAAGGAAAGTATTATAACTATTACTCAGAATCCAGGAGGTATTAAAGATTTTGCTACCGCTCTATATCAATTTGGGCGTAAAGACGCGCTACCAGGCACAGATGCTATAGCTGAAGGAAATTATACTTTCGATAGTTCTACTGGTGGTCACACTTTAGGTGAGGCCATTCAGAATCCTGATAAGATGTTTCAATATTCACAAACCACACCAAATATTCTTGCATGGACTAAGACATTTTATGTAAATCTATGGTCAACGAATAATATCGTTACAAGTCAGAATGATAAGCCAGTCGTTAAAACTGTTTATGATCCCTGCCCACCAGGATTTAAAATGCCACCCCCTAATGCTTTCACAGCATTCCGAAACAATCAGGGAAAACCTAATGCTGAAGGAGAATGGGATTATGGATATCATTACTATAATAAACTTAATTCTCCTGATGCAACAATTTATTTCCCTGCTGTAGGGGATAGAGATTATGCATGGGGGGGATTATCAAGCTCTGTAGGACGCTCTACATACTATTTGTCTGCTATTCCGTGGAGCGAACATGCCGCGTGGGCGATGTATCTATCGCGAGACAGAACAGATGAACCAGGAGGTGGTTATGGTGCTTCAGCATATGGCATTCATCCAATAGCTGATGAATAGAAATTTCCTCTCGGTACCCAGAGTAGTTTCTGTAGAGATACCTCTTTATCTACGGAGACTACCCTGGATAATAAATCTGGGCAATACAAAATAAATTATTACAGCAAGAAAAAAGTCTTTTCGAGCCAAAATAAATTATGCCGGGAGCTAAAAGACTCCCGGCACCTCAAAATAAATTATTACGAGGGCTAAAAGTATCCGGACGTACCAAAATAAATTATTACGGGAGCTAAAAGACTCCCGGCACCTCAAAATAAATTATTACGAGGGCTAAAAGTATCCGGACGTACCAAAATAAATTATTACGGGAGCTAAAAGACTCTGGACGTCTCAAAATAAATTATTATGGGAGCTAAAAGTCTCTGGACGTACCAAAATAAATTATTACGGGGGCTAAAAGACTCTTGATGTCCCAAAATAAATTATTACGAGGGCTAAAAGTATCCGGACGCCTCAAAATAAATTATTATGAGAGCTAAAAGACTCCGGAGCCTCAAAATAAATTATGACGGCATCTAGATAATCTCCGATATTCAAATTCTAAACATAAAATAAGATGAACAAAACATTCAAAATCAAGACGAACTACCTAACGCAGTTTAATAATGTTACGCACGCTAAGTTTAACAAAACACAGTACGACCAGGTGGCTAAGGTCGACCTCCTGAAAATAAACGTGTCGGCCGACATGCTCAAGGT
>NZ_BAKH01000082.1 GCF_000614105.1 Prevotella micans DSM 21469 = JCM 16134 | reverse complement strand
TATCGCTCAATTCGGATACTTTTGTACGGAATTAATTCAAGAACCATAAACGATGATTATCACAGAAGAATATCTCGACAAAGCTTTCGACAAATACAACATAAAAATGTTCGATAACAAACTGCCGCGACCACGCCTTAGGTTGGCAAAATCAAAAACAAAACTCGGTAGGATGCAATGCAGGCAAACCTGGATGGGAAAATGGTGGACGAAAGACTACACGATTTATGTTTCAACCTATTACGACTTGTCGAGCACGCAGTTCGACGACATCCTGATTCACGAAATGATTCATTACGCGATTTCTTATCTGGGATTGGTCGACACATCGGCCCATGGCACCGTGTTCAAAGCAATGATGGAAACTATCAATCGCAAGTTCCGTCGAAACATAACCGTGACAATGAAAACCGAAGGCTTGGTACCGCGCAACGCCATGGAACGGAAAGATTATCTGGTTCTGGGCGTGACAACAAAAAACGGATCCCATTTTCTGAGTTCCGTTAATCCGAGCGCCGTAAAGAAAATTGAGACTCAACTACAAACAGCAACCGAAATAAAAAGCTACGATTGGTTCAGCTCGAAAGACGATTTCTTCCAGAACATGCCACGCGTTCGGTCTTTGCGTGGCATTCGAGTAGACGAGCTTCGATTCAAAGAAATGATTCGCAAAATGCGACTTCTCACCTCTCCGTTCCTTCTCACTTAGAGCGCATAGTCCAGTTGATGGAAACGATTTTTCCGTTTCGCACAACAGCCTTTATCTGATAGTTTTTTCGCGAAAGTCCGCCCTGGCGGTTTATTTCCAGTCGGGCAGGAATATTAAGATGCTGTTCGGCCGTTCCGTCATCGTTTTTCTCAGTAGTCACATCAGCCCCCTCGCCCAGGAACCAATTAACCGTTTTCACATCGGCCTGATAGAGCTTATCCCTTGAATATTTCTCCACGCTAGCAGCCGTCGCCCCTGCCGAACCAAGGAAATTAAACGATGGCGCAACGGCTTCGGCAATCTGCGCTCCGTTTTTGGTATTTATGCCACGCAGTAGCTTCCGAACTGCTTCGACGGCCTTTGTTTTGTCGGCTTGCGACGCTGTGTGAACCAGCAGAACCTTCAATTTCTCGTCGGCCTCACCGTTGTGCGTTCCGTTTGGCTGACGTTGCTTGTAGGCGAGAAACGACTCCTCGGAATTTCCTTTTACAGCCTCGGCCCAATCCATTTCATCGAGTTTCGTTTCGAGTTCGTGCTTGTATTCCGACGACGGATTGGATTTCAGAAATGCAATGATTTCTGCTCGGCTCGTGCTTTGCAAAATTTTTCTTCTTTCGTCGTTCTTTTGCTTCATTGCCGCGAGTTGGATTTTCACAGCCTTTGTGTGGGCTGCAGGAGCATCGGGATAATCCTCGAGGAACTGTTCGAGTATTCCGGGACTTGCGTTTTTCATTGTATATTCGAACGCCTCGGGTTCGGTGGTGTCGCCATCCTTTTGCTTGTAGAAATAAAAGAGAACGCCACATATAGCCAAAGCAATAATGAACGAAACGAGAAGCTGCACATGATTCTTATTTTGCTGCTCGGCAGGTTCGGCTTCCGACTCCGGAATTTCTTCCATGTCGGCTTGCTGAGCGTAGCTGTTTAACATTTCGGGTTCATAATCGTCTTGCTCATCCTCCCGACTAACGAATTCTTCTATTGGCGACGGCTGATATTGCACTTCGCTTTCTTCAACATCTTCCGACCCGCTATTTTGCGAACCTACGTTGTGAAACTGCTCCGTACTGTGACAATTCGGGCATGTTTCTTCGCTCTTAAAATAGAGTTCGCCGCAGTTTGAACATTTAATGAGATGACCGGCTATTTCTACGCCGCAACTTGGGCAAACAGGTGCTTTGTCGCTCACCTGATGGCCGCACTCCGGACATTTGATAATCATTTTTCTCTGACTATATTTATTTCTTGTGTTACCTGAAAAATCTGTGTGTAAAAAGAGTTCTTAGCGTCTTTTCCTGAAGCGAATTTCGCGCATACTGTGCCTTCCCATCAACCTACTTTTGTCTACATATCCTTTCACGCCATTTATGTGTCCTTTGCCGGTGTATTGCCATGCAAAGATGTCGCGTCCGTCTTTCAACACCGGTTCCTGACGCGAATATTGTGCAATGAAGAGTTTATAGCCGTCAAGAATACCGCTAAGGTATCGGTCGTAAAAATTAGTATAGGTATAAACCAGTGGCCGAACTCCATATTCAGCAGTCATCAATTGCAGAAACTTTTGCAAACTGTCGCGCAGAGCATCTCTTTGCAATCCACCAGTTGTTTCCACATCAACCATAGGAATCAGGTCTTGTTCCTGCGGCCTACATTGCATACGGAAGTTGCGCAATTGCTCAATTTGCGGAACGGCCGGCCTATAGAAATGATACGACCCAACATTCATTCCAACCCGTTTGGCTGCCTCGATATTCTCAAGATACCTCTTGTCGATTCTAGCTCCTCCTTCAGTAGCTTTCAGATAAACGAAGTTGAGTTTGTGGTTGCTGTTTTCGGCAACCGTTTCCCACCAAACACTACCTTGATAATGACTCATATCCAATCCATGAACATGGTTACAGGTGTCTTCGCACTGAACGCCGTATTGCGCGTTGGCACTTAGATAAATGAATGTACTTAAGAAGATTAAAAATGAAATTCGCTTCGTTCTCATGTTTGCAAAGGTAGCATATTAGGTCGATAAATATTTTTGGCGAATATTTTATTACGTCTTTGCCAATTTATTTAACTCCATGTATAATTCATATATCTCCGCTCTATTAAAACCGAACTCGCGTATCTCTTGTTCTAAATCAAGAAAGCGACACTCGTGCACAGGCTAAGCCAATTTCGAGCGAGTTTGTCGATTTAGGAGACGGCATCGAGGCCGAGGTTCAAATTTCCGAATCGGGTACACACATCAAGCCGCGCACTCGAGCAATAATAAATAAGCATTATTCCATACGTGCATATCAAGGTGGGGTGTTGAAAGGCTCTATGAAAGGAACTTTTAATGGTTCCACATTCACTCCCGACGCCAGCTCGGCTACTAAAATGATTCTAGAGCCGGGAAGCTATAATTTTGTATGCTACAACGATAAGTTCCAAGAGGTCGGTAATAATCTGGAGTTAAATATAAATGACGCTAAAGAAGCCTATATCTGCCAGACAACACAAGAGATATATGGTTATACTGCTCAACAGCATATTACTTTCAATATGAGGCACGCATGCTCACGTATAGAAGTATTTCTGGAATGTTATGGCAAATTATCCTCTGGCACAACAGCTTCAGTAACTCCTGTCGGAACTAGCGCCAAAACAAAATTGGTGTATGTTGGGGCGACGAATTCTTTTACACAGACCGCGGGCAGTATTTCTCCATCTACCTTGACCTTTTCTGGAGCAGAACTAACAGGAACGAATGTCTTTGGAGCAGTAACAGCTGATAAAAAAATATATTTATTGCCCGGAACAGACTTTACAAAATTACAAATGAAGTTCACCGGTGGAACCTTTGGGAAAAACCGCAATATGAGTGATGCTCCCGCAATGCTCCCCCGGAGAAAATCGACGCAGAGTGAGGGTCACACAACGCTCCCTCGGATAAAATCGACGCAGAGTGAGGGTCACGCAATGCTCCCCCGGAGAAA
>NZ_BAKH01000083.1 GCF_000614105.1 Prevotella micans DSM 21469 = JCM 16134 | reverse complement strand
CATCATACACACACACACACACACACACACACACACACACACACACACACACACACACACACACACACACACACACACACAGCCTAGTTTCTACCTTTATTATACGCGCGCGTATAAGTTACGCGAATCCTTTAAACAACAATACTCCGGCGAGAATTGTTGTTCAATTTGTCGTGCCCTTTTGCTAGCCGTGTAAGGAAGGAATAATGGAATAATATTTACTCAAAAAATAATTAAAAATGAACAAAACAGATTTCAGGAAACGCCCCTACACTGCACCCTGGTGTATGGCAATAGAAACAGAGATTGAATATAGTCTTCTCGCCGGCAGTCCTGCTGGGAATCCAGACAACCATGGCGGAACAGAAGTTATTCCGCCTAGTGAGGATAATGATGATGATAACCTAACCGGTGCCAAAGAGAATTATATTTGGAATGGAGAAGAATAATAAAAATCACGATAAACAACACAAGTCAATTATGGAAAGAAAAATATTAAAGAAGATGTTCCATTCGATAGCTATCGTAGGAACAATAACCTTATCTATGTTTTCGTGCTCCGATGAAAATATCGTCGAGAATCAAGAAATAGGCGATAAAGGAGTTACCGTTAGTTTCAAGGTGACTAGCTCGCAGGAAGAAATGCTCAGACAACAACAATCCATGTCGGCAACACGAGCAGTTATATCCAACCGTTTACAAGAACAAGGTCTAACCTTGGAGGATTTGAAAACACGCAAGCTTGAGGTACAGGGGGGAGGAATAGATGCCTGCCTAATCGAGACCACTGTAGAAGGAATAAATCCTGTGCAGCCAACTATAGGTACACGAGCAAATATTAAAACCAGCATTGATGCAAATTTCAGTTCGCTAGGCTATCGCAGCGATGTCTCAGGATTCACTCCAGATACCCCCGATTGGTTTTACAATGCGCCAACACAGCCTAACGGTACATTAGTAACACCTCGCCCATGGGCGTGGATAAAGCCTTTTGCTCGCTTCTATGCAGTTTATCCCGAGGCTAAAACCGAAAATAAAATAACTCTTTCACCCGCTACTTACTCTGGTACACCTTATGTGGAATTTGAAGTAGAGAAAGATGTAAAGAAGCAAAAAGACCTCATGACTGCTTGCTCTGGTGAAGTGAAATATGAAACCCGCGGAGTTGCTCCCGAAACAAACCTCAAATTCCGTCATGCACTCACTGCGGTGAAATTTGCTGTTGGACAAAATCTTTCATGGAACAAGCGAATAAAGAAAGTAGAAATCAAGAATGCATACAGCAAGGGTAAGTTTATTCTACCCAGCGAACTCAACGGTACGGGACTAAATGCCGGATGGGAAACTTCCAGCTTGTCTACCCGCCAAGATTTCACACTTGATTTATCCTCTTCACCAATCAACACCAATAGCAATCCCAACACAGTGTTAACAGGTAATGGTAATGATAATTACACTTTCTATATGATTCCTCAACAGCTTGCTGGAGTAACCGTCGTTATTACTCTCGAAAGTACCCATGCAGGTAGTACAGCCCCGAATACAATCAGTGTTCCTTTACAAGGAAGCTGGAAACCCGGTACAACCAAAACCTATAAGTTAAGCCAAAATACCAGTGATTGGACTTATGTCCTTACAACATCTAATCCCGCAGCAACCGCCTATGATCAAATCATAACCAGTGCTTATGGTATCACAAGCTATCGTACCGCCCCCGACGGCATACAAGAGGCCGTGAAATGGAAGGTGGTAGGTTATGAGGAATACGACGAGACAACCAGCAGTTGGGTAGACCTTGGTACAACCAAACCCGCTTGGTTTACGAATGTCAGCATCGAGAATGGCGATGGAGGGACAGCTGCCCAGACTGGTACAGTAACTTTGAAAAAAGATGTTTCCGACCGTCTTGCTGCTTATAACAAGGTGCTTAAAGAAAACACACCTAAGGGTAGTAGTGGTAATTATTATAACCTTTCCAATCCCAATGGTGGAGCAGTAATAGAGAATACAGCAAACTCTTATCTTATCTCTGCACCCGGTCACTACCGCATTCCATTGGTATATGGTAATGCCATAAGAAATGGTAACAATAACACAAGTGCTTATATTAGCGCCGCTCCTGCAACTATGGAATTGATAAATGGTGTAAATCAAGATGTAATTCTCCATACTTTTCTCGATCATAACAACCAACCCATCACCTCCCCTTATATCAATGTACAGAATTCAGCTAATCCTGCCACACAGGCATCTATCGTTTGGACGGATCGAAGTAACTTGATAAAATCTTCTTCTCTGTCAGTCATTGGTAGTGGTGCTAATAGTTTCGTACAGTTCGAAGTGACCAAAGACGATATTTGCAACGGAAATGCCGTCATTGCCGTAAAGAACAGTTCAAATGTTGTGATGTGGTCTTGGCATTTGTGGTTCGACCAGAATGATGCACTCAACACCATTACCTGTACCAACAAACAAGGTAAACAATACGCTTTCTCAAAAAACATATTGGGTGCAGCTATACTTAGATGGAAGGGCAGTAATTATAACAAACCCCGACAGGCCCGTATCAAAATAAAACAAGAAATCGGTAACGGTGGAAGTCCAAAAGAATCTGTTATTAACATTACACAAAATCCTGGTAACATAAAGAAAATGAATATAACCTTATACCAGTTTGGTCGTAAAGACGCATTACCAAGCACAGATGAAATCAAGGATGGAAATTTTGTAAAAGTCAGTGGTATACAAAGTATTGGCACGACTATTCAAAATCCAGGTACAATGTATTATACCTCTACTGACCATTATAATTCCACTTATTACAACACTTGGTCTGCCAACAATACTGAGATTGGTTATAATGACAATGTGGTTGTAAAAACCATTTATGACCCATCGCCCGCTGGTTTTAAGATACCAGCTTCAAATGCCTTTACCGGTTTAACCAAATATGGTACCAATACGCTTATGCAAGCAGAATTCAATGTTGATGGTGCTTTTGATAATGGTTATAATTTCTGGACAAACAGCAGCAAGAATGCTTCCATATTTTTCCCAATTACGGGATTCCGCTTTAACGTCAATGGTTCAATGAACAGCATAGACTACGGTTACTATTGGTTGGCTATACCGGCGAATCCATACACCGGTACCAATTTGGTCTTCACCTGGTCATTTGTTGGTCCAGTAAACGGCACCATTCGGTCTTGTGCATTGCCTGTACGTCCTGTAGCCGGCAATTAAGAAATTATCATTCTATACTAGAGCAGTTGGTGTAGGAACAGACCTAGTGTCTGTCTGCATTCATACAAACTCTGGCTAACGTCCGCATAACATATTTCGTATATGAATACAAACTATGAACCTATAGATAGACATTTGTTTGTCCCTATGGAAACTACCCAAGGAAATAACTGATGTGGATACAAAATAATTTATGCCGGGAGTCTTTTAGCTCCCGGCACCTCAAAATAAATTATTACAAGAGCTAAAAGTATCCAGACGTACCAAAATAAATTATTACGA
>NZ_BAKH01000085.1 GCF_000614105.1 Prevotella micans DSM 21469 = JCM 16134 | reverse complement strand
TTAAGCGCCTTATCTTCGGCCTCGATAGCATCGCTAAGCGGTTTAAGTACCGCGGTTAATTTCTCAACGTTCGCCTCTTTGCACAGTCGTAAAATTGTGTTGGCGAACTCCAGGTGCTCAATGTGTCGCAGCCTGGGCCTTTGAAATAGTTTTAATTTCATAATACGATTCTTTAAAGTTGATATCTATTGATGTTGTCTTAAGCCTCATCCTAATGTAATTCTGATGTCGTTCGATGCAACATGAGCCTCATTTTTACCCGATTTAATCTTTGGGAACACAACATGACCCTCACTCTGTGTCGATTTTATCCGAGGGAGCATTGCGTGACCCTCACTCTGCGTCGATTTTATCCGAGGGAGCATTGCGTGACCCTCATTTTGCGTCGATTTTATCCGAGGGAGCATTGCGTGACCCTCACTCTGTATTGTTTTTATTTTAATATCGGATGAATGCACGAACAGAATTTCTCTGTACAATCCATCTGTATCTATTCCAGTTCATATTTGTCGGGTTTATCTGCACTTGCCCAGCTTCGGCAGGATGATTTTGCGAACTTGTCCAATGATTCTTACTCATAATAGAGGTTCCGCCAACAGCTGTAATAGCATTTTCTATGAAATAGCTATAGCAAGATAACCCTCCATAATCTGTAGCTCCGGACAACGCTGTCATATCTCCAAAGGCAACTGTATTGAACGGATATTTCCATTCTCCAAATGCCGGTAGATACCACTTTGTATTTTGTAGCCACAAAGGCAAAGGTGAAATTATTGGGCTTATAAAATAACCAGTATAATGGCCTGCATGATAGAAGGCAGGGAAATTGCCGGTATTGGTTTGATCACCTTTCGGTATAGCCTTATTACCTTTAACATTGACCGTATTATTCGCCGCATTCCAAGTTTCATCATATCCATTCTCCCACGACATAAGAGTTTGGAAATTATTGCTCATATTCCTGTTGTATTGTCTATAATCAGCGTTAGTTCCTTCAAGCCATTGGTCGTTTTCGATAGACTTCAAACTCATTGCTATTCCTGATTCTATTACTAATCCGATAGGTGTTTTTGCGGTTGCGGCAGGCGCTCCGCCATAGGTGGTTTCAGAGCGGAAGCCGGTTGTGCCGTCGCTGAATAAATACCTGAACTTGGGTTTGAGCTTAATCTTTACAACGTATGATTTGTTGGGTTTCATACTTATTGGATTAAAACTAAGCCAGGGAATAACGCCTGTTAAAGGTTTCCAAAAGATGGTACCAGCATTGAAAGTTATTTTTATAAACCCCATATTCTTTGATTCGGGAAGGAAATAATGATAATTACTCGTTGAGGTGTAGGCAAATGTTTGTCCGCCGTTCGAAGCGGTGAATTTAGGTTCGGTGCTTGCAGGCGAGTTGTTGGGGACAGCAACAAGACTTCCTAAGCTATTTATGGTATAGCTTTCTGTATTTATATTATAAGTTTCCTTGGTTGGAATTATGTTGTTAAGTTTAGTATCGAGCGTAGCAGTGATGTTGTTCGGGATGTGCTTTTGGCAGACGAACTGCGTGCGCAGACGAGACCCGACATGCTTCATCTCAAAATTGATTTGCTGCTTTTTATATTGGTCGATATACACATTCTTTCTACACATATAGGCTGTAGCGACTTTGTCACGAGTAATTATAAGCTCATTGTCACCTGATGGGGTAAAGTTATCGTTGAAAGCAATGAATTCATACGCCTCACCTTTATTCAGTTGCATGTCTTGTGGAGAATCAGCATCAGCGATAAAATTTGTACCATTGAATGTTCCTCTTATCTCAGCTTTCTTCACGCCGGCCTGGTAGGCGCGGATGGTGTAGTGCTTGTTCGTGATGGCGCGGGTGGCTGCCCGGGGGTGCTTTTCGGCCGGCTCGCTCTCCATGCTCACTTCGGCCTCGCAATCGCCAAGGTCTACGGTTTCGGTCTGCGGGGCTTTGTTTGCTGCGGCGCGGCTCAATACTTCATCTTCGCCGTAGCCTTCTTCGGTAAAGCTGAACTGCAAGCCTTGAGGCTGTTCTTTGTTGCCACTATTAGGCGTGTTTATGTCGTTGCTGCACGATGCGAGCATGGCCATCAGACCGCACGCAACGAGGATCGATTTTGTTGTTGTCTTCATCTTCTTTGTCTGTTTTTGATTGTACTACTGTTTATTCGAATTCGTATTCTCCGCCGTCGATGTCCTCGTCGGGATCGTAATCTTTCTCGTTCGAGCCGCCAGGGTTCGGACTTACGGATGTACAAAAGAATAATTCGTTCTCGAGTTCGATTGCCTCAATCTTAGGAGGCTCGTAGAAATGCTTTTTGTTCATTCTGATACTTGTTATTTCGTTATTGCTTTATTTATCGTCGTGGCAAAGGGGTGTGAGGGGTGAGGGGTGACTCGGGCGCCAGCCCGCATGTAGGGACAGACCCCGTGTCTGTCCGCCCCATCCTTTTGACGGACGGGACAAACATATTATCCAAGTAAGACTCGAGCGATTGTGCATGTATTAGGTCTAGGGGCCGGCGGACAGACACGGGGTCTGTCCCTACATGCGGCCTATCGGCCGAGTGGGAGTTTATGTTTACAGGAATGGGAGTATTCGCCGTACGATTTTCGTGCAGGTTTTGGAGATAAAATCTTTCCTTATTTTCTCTTATATCGATTCTGGAAAGGGTACGAAAAACATAACACCAGAGATAG
>NZ_BAKH01000086.1 GCF_000614105.1 Prevotella micans DSM 21469 = JCM 16134 | reverse complement strand
AAGTTACGCAAACCTAATGAAACACAAGGGGTATAGCTATCTCTGGTGTTATGTTTTTCGTACCCTCTCGGCAACCGATATAAGAGAAAATAAGGAAAGATTTTACCGGCAAAACCTGCACGATTTCCGTGCAGTAAATTACCGTACCTCCATAAACATAAACTCCCACTCGGCCGATAGGCCGCATGTAGGGACAGACCCCGTGTCTGTCCGCCGGCACCTAGGCCTAATACATGCACAATCGCTCGGGTCTTACTTGGATAATATGTTTATCCCGTCCGTCAAAAGGACGGTGCGGACAGACACGGGGTCTGTCCCTACGTGCGGGCTGGTGCCCGAATTGGCATCGGTTGGGTTACGGATACCCTCTTGCTCCATCATCCCCTCTTCAATCACCCCTAACCCCTTGCCACGACGATAAATAAAGCAATAACGAAATAACAAGTATCATTATGAACAGAAAGCATTTCTACGAGCCTCCCAAGATTGAGGCAATCGAACTCGAGAACGAATTATTCTTTTGCACATCCGTAAGTCCTAACCCTGGCGGCTCGAACGAGAAAGACTATGACCCGGATGAGGACATCGACGGCGGCGAATATGAATTCGAGTAAACAACATCCAAAAAACAAGACGCAAAATGAAGACAAACTCAAAGATTATGATTCTCGCCGCGCTTGCCGGCTTTCTGGCCTCATCGTGCGGCAACGAAAACAATAACCAGCCCGAGCCCATGCCAAACGAAGAGCAAGGTATAACATTCAGCTTTACCGAGCAGGATTATGAATCCGACCAGGAGCTCACTCGTGCTACACCTCGTACGGAAACCGCATACCTTAGTGACTGTGAGGCCGAAGTGAGCGTAGAAAACGATCCCGACATAACCGTGAATAAAACCCGTGCCATCACCAACAAGCACTACACAATTCGCGCCTATCGCAACGGTGTAAAGATTGGCGAAATAAGAGGCACATTCAATGGCTCGACATTCACTCACGACGTAACATCTCCCAAAGACTTGCCATTGAATTTTGGTATGACCTATGACCTGGTAGCTTTCAACGATGATGTAATACCAATGGGAGATAATCTGACCGTTTCTCTTGATAAAGCTAGTACAGCTTTCATCGGCACAACCACAGTGCTCGCGAATCATCCTAAGAAAATGCAAGTTGCATTCACTATGAAGCATGTAGGAGCGCGTTTGCGCATACAGTTTCTTTGTCAGAAAGATATTCCCGGGAATATCACCACCACCATCGCCGGTACGACAGCCAACACCCTACCCGTAAGTATATCTTATAATCCCATGACAAAGGCCTACACCTCGACTACCGGCTCTATGACTCCCCGAACCAACAACTCACCTGCCAGTACACAAGCCAAATACACCGCTTCGAACGGTGGGCAGACATTTGACTACACCTCTACCTCTTCGAATTATCATTATTTCCTACCTACCACCACTGGCACCGATATTAAACTCAATCTCTCTGGTGGCACCGTATTTTGGAATCCTCTCACGGGTAGTATTCCTAAGCTAGGTGCAACGCTGACTATGCAATCGGGTAAATCGTATCTAATAAAAATCAAGCTTAAACCTAGGTTCACCTATCTATTTAGTGATGGCACAACAGGTTTTCGCTCACAAACCACCTATGGCGGAGCTCCCGCTGCAACAGCCAAGACACCCATTGCCGTTGTTGTTGGCCAGGGACGCGCCGTGCGTTAAGGCCAGTAGATTATGGTGGTATTTTTGGAAAGAAAATACAGCATTTTACCACAATGTTTGCCGATTTCACAACCTGTATCAGTGATATGAGGGGCTACGAATATACTTGGGAAACAACTTATAGTGTTAATGGAACCGTAAAGGCAAACGATCCGACGAATGCTGTGGGGTTCTTTAAAGCAGGACGTTATAATCCAGGAGTATCCACAACATGGTTGCAGCAATCGGCGCACAGATGGTATGTGCCAGCCTATGGCGAATGGAAATTATTTTATCTCACTTTAGGTTTCGGCAACGAATCATTGCTTATAGGCACACCTTCAAGTTCACAATATTGGTCATTCACCTCGTCTTGTTACGGTTATCTAGCCATGCAGGCATTTACGCAGGTAGGTGGTGGTATATTTTCGAATCGTTATTATTTATCCAGTACTGAAAGTGATCCGTCTTGGTTTGCCGAACTCAATCTTAGCTCAACTAATATATATTGGAGTGGTGACGGACTTAAAGACTGGAGTGCCTATGTTAACTTGCCATTTATCAAGTATCAATAATTTGTATATAGTCTCTCGCGGGAGTTCCGCAAGCGAGAAACCAAATAGTTTTAGCCCCGCGGAACTTCCGCAAACAAGAAACCAAATGGTTTGAGCCTCGCGGAACTTCCGCAAATGATAAACCAAATAGTTTGGGCCTCGCGGAACTTCCGCAGATGAAAAACTAAATGGTTTGGGCTCCGCGGGAGTTCCGCAAATGAGAAACCAAATGGTTTGAGCTCCGCGGAAGTTCCGCAGATGAAAAACCAAATAGTTTGGGCTTCGCGGGAGTTCCGCAGACAAGAAACTAAACGGTTTGAGCCTCGCGGAACCCCC
>NZ_BAKH01000087.1 GCF_000614105.1 Prevotella micans DSM 21469 = JCM 16134 | reverse complement strand
TTTAGTGCCTTATCTTCGGCCTCGATAGCATCGCTAAGCGGTTTAAGTACCGCGGTTAACTTCTCAACGTTCGCCTCTTTGCATAGTCGTAAAATTGTGTTGGCGAACTCCAGGTGCTCAATGTGTCGTAGCTGACTTCTCATGAATTTTTTCATGTTGTTTGAGTTTTGAAATTTGTAATAGAATGGCTTTGAATAGCTGACTTTTATTTGTTTTACGTCTTCCAATTAGTTGGACGATGCGCCCGGGAATTTTTCTGCTCTTCCAACTAGTTGGACGACGTGTCACAATTTATTTGGACTCTTCCAACTAGTTGGATGACGTGCCACAATTTATTTGGACTCTTCCAACTAGTTGGATGATGTGCCACAATTTGTTTGGGCTCTTCCAACTAGTTGAATGACGTGCCCGAGATTTTTTCTCCTCTTCCAAGCAGTTGAAAGATTTGTATTGCATTATTTTCCAACATCCGATAATGTTTAGAAGTGAGTAAATGGGCGAATTGCAGCATAAGCTGGCCAATAATAACTCTTAAAAGTAAGACGATTTCTATCATAAGGCTCTATCTCTAAAGTCGCATAAATGCCTGGAGCATATTGAGTACTTGTTGCATAATTGCCAAATATCATTCGTCCAATTGCATTATAAGTGTTTATAGGAAAATATCTTGTGAAATATTGGTGGATTGCCATTGAAAAAGTTATCCTTGTTCCCCAATTTGTTATACCACTCCAGTCTATGGGGTAGCCACATTGTTTTGACATTACAGTATAGGCTTCTATCCATTGCCCAGCACTTGGTAGAAACCACCTGATATTCGATGCTACAGGGACACCAGGGTTGTAATGAGCTGCCTCATAATATATGTTGAAATTAGTTTGATCATTCGCTCTGAATATACCATCCGTATTACCAGATGGTTCCCATGTCCATTTCTCGCCATCCATATCATTAACTAAACTAGCTACAGTCGAGTATGTTGTAGAGTTGTATTTACCTCCGGGTGGGTTCTGGTCGGGATATTCGTTATTATTGTATTTGGTAGTGTTTTGCAATGCCATTGCCAGTCCTTTTGACGAGGCTGTTTTATCGCGTATAACTAAGCCGATACGCGACTTTGTTGGATTGTCTGTGAGATACCCGCTGGTGCCGTCGCTAAATAGATATTTCAATTTTGCCCATAAGAGAATTGTCATTTGATAGTTTTTATTGAGCCCCATTATATTACCATATGACGGATCTCCTGATTTAAAACCTATTGGTTTTGCATCGCTTAAATTACGCCCATCTCCAAAGGTTCCGCTCGTGAATTTCATACGCAGATTTGATATATCTACTCCAGGTGTATAATATATGTATTTATCGGGAGTTGCCCAACCTTGCATGTTGCTACCAGTGATTTCTGCTCCTGAATAAGAAATGGTACTTGGAGATATTGTACCTGAAGTTTGGCTAAAAGAATTAGTTGATGCAACATAAACTAATTTTGTTGGCCCATTAGAGTTTACTGGATAGATAGATGCTGTTGCACCGGGAAGTAGTTTCCCATAAGTCTGTAATTGGATGCTTAAACGCGAGCACGCATGTCTCATCTGGAAAGCTACTTTGCTCTGTGTACCATAGATAGATTGAGAGGTTTGCCCAAAGAAAGCGTCTTTTGCGTCATTGACGTTTAATTCCAAATTGTTGCCTACCTCTTGGAACTTGTCGTTGTAGCAAACAAAGTCGTACGTGCCCGGCTCTAAAATCATTTTGGTGGCCGAACTGGCATCGGGAGTAAACGTTGAGCCATTGAAAGTTCCTTTCATTGAACCCTTCAATACACCACCTTGATAGGCACGTATAGAATAATGCTTGTTTACAATGGCACGGGTGCGTGGTTTGGGATGAGAGCCTGCCTCAAAAATCTGCACCTCTCCTTCTATTCCATTTCCCAAATCAACATACTCATGTGAAACAGGTTTAGACAGTGTGCGGGTTTTATTCCAGTCAATACTGTCGAACTCTTCCTCTACGATATCAAAGTTAAGTCCTACCGATTTATTATCATGTTTGGGATTATCTACAGGCTCATTACCACAAGATGAAAAACCTATTGTTAGTCCTGCAATTAAGATGAATATTGTCTTTTTCATTTAATTTGTTTTTATCAATCTATATTTTAAACTTCCATTTCTCCTGAGAGTCCCCAGTTCTCCATTTCCCATCCAGTGTCTTCTTCTGGTTCGTTAGAAGATGCTGCGTTTGGGGTCACAGTAGTACAAATAAAACCCTCGTACTCTGTTTTTATAATCCGGCATTGGGGAGCTACGTAATATAGCTTTTGTCTTTGTGGCGTTTCAGCCATCGTCAGTGATTTTGTTTCCATAATTCTTTCTTTTTATCCTTTGAAAAACATTGATTATTTCTTCGTTATTTCTTCCTTACGCGGCTCGGAAAAGGGCACGACAAATGGAACAATAAAACTCGCCGGAGTTTCATTGTTTAAAGGATTTGCGTAACTTCTACGCGCGCGTAAAAAATAATAATTAGAGGCTAGGTGTGTGTGTGTGTGTGTGTGTGTGTGTGTGTGTGTGTGTGTGTGTGTGTGTGTGTA
>NZ_BAKH01000088.1 GCF_000614105.1 Prevotella micans DSM 21469 = JCM 16134 | reverse complement strand
ATACGCGCGCGCGTAGAGCGCCGCACATCCAGTATACACGGGGATTCCGAGAGGATTCTCTGTGCCATTTTTCGTGTCTATTTATGAGCCGCGTAAGGAGGGAATAAGGATGAATTTTTCAGAAACATAACTCATATAAAAAGGTAAAAAGATGATGAAACAAACACTTACAATTTTATTGTTGCTTGCGGCACTGTTAGTGTCCGGCAACACATCGGCACAGACCTACAGTGTCGTTTCCGAGGGGCTCACCCTCCAATTCACCGTCAGTGGTACTGAAGCCACCATCACCGGTACGCCGAATAAGGTGCCTAATCCACGACAGAGCAGTTGTTACGATTTGACCAACGGCGGCGTTGTCAACATCCCGGCAACAGTGACTGTTGGCTCAAACACTTACACTGTCACTAAAATAGGAGACGCTGCATTTGGCAGTTGCGGTATCTCCTCGCTTACCTTGCCCTCCACCCTGAAAGAGATCGGAAAGAGTGCTTTCGATGCCAATACTTCCGACATTGCCTTCGACAACTTAGTGATCCCTGCCAGTGTACAAAAAATAGGAGACACTGCTTTTGGCAATCAGCGGATTAAACATTTGTCTTTCGAGGCGGGCTCTCAACTTTCTTCTTTAGGCGCAAAAGCCTTTGGCACCTACCGCCCCGCATCGGAATCATGGATTTCCACTTGGACACAATCTTCTCAATACAACATCGAGTATTACGACCTTTCCAATACACAATTAAAGGCAGCCTCTTTTCAACTAAATGGCTCATTGCCTGGTCAACAATTCTTCATGTATCTTCGATTGCAAGGGCAGATCCTCATCTATCTTCCTGCTACTTTCGATGTCTATCCCTGTGGCAACCTAAACAATGGTGGTGGAAGTGTAGATCAAACCGCCGACGAAACCAACATCGTGCGTGCCAACGGTTACTGCGACAACCTGCTTATTAGCGACGATATGTCGTTCCGCGCTCCCCACGCTTTTACGGCTAAGAAGGTAACGTGTAACCGCACATTCTCCAATACTTCAGGCAAGGCGGTGAGCACCCTTTATTTGCCTTATCCCACCGACCTGCCCACGGGTATGCAGGCCTACGAATTTATATTTAAAGGCCTCGATGAGGACGGCAACAAGGCTTTCTGTTTTGCGCCCGTACCCCTTGGAACCCGACTCGAAGCCTACAAGCCATATCTTGTTCGTATAACCGATGGCGCGAGCCATACCCTACCGACGATGCAGAACGTTCAAGTGCCAGCTACGCCAGACGTCTCTACTACGGCCCAGATATCTGCCGACGGCGACTGGGCTTTCAACGGCACTACTGAATTTATCGGTAATACCGAGGCCTATGCGAAGAAAGCCTATTATCTCAATGGCAATAAGTGGTGGGCCGTTCAGAACGGCGTAGCCAACGACTATATAGCGCCTTATCGCTGCTTTATCTCCAGTCCGACGGGCGCTACTCCTGCCAAGAGCTTTTTCATGGTGCTCGACGACGACAATAGTGCCACCGACGTTCGCCATCTCGAGAATGATACGGAGGCCGATATCAAGAGCGGTCGATATCCATTTTATTCCATCGACGGCAAGCTGATGGGCACCGATTACGATGCCCTCGAGTGCGGCCAGATGTACATTGTCAACGGCAAGAAGTTCTACAAATTCTAAATCTCGGAGGAAACAGCAATGCAAAAGAAACCATACGCTCGCCCCGCCATCGAAATCATCGGTCTTAGGTCCGAACAGTTCATTTGTCTCTCTATTCCCATCGGCCCGGGGCCAGGTCCCGGCGGCGGTGGACAGGCCAAGGACGGATTCTTCAACGAGGACTCCGACGACTCCGAGGAGCCCGGCAATGTGGGATATAATAAAATGTGGGAGGATTGAAATGCGTTCGGTCGGGCCTCGGATTATTATTTTATGCCGATTCGGCCGGCAGGTCGCAACGTGGACGGATGCCAATTCGGGCCAGAAGGGCCCGCACGTAGGGACAGACCCCGTGTCTGTCCGATACCCGCGCCGATACCCGCGCCAATTCGGTCTACCGACCGCAAAATATATTTCTGTATATGAATTCGGTTCTGCGAACCGGAGGGATGCGGACAGACACGGGGTCTGTCCCTACATGCGGGCGGAACGCCCGAGTTGGAGCGGGCAAAGCCCGAAATGGAATGGGGCAATAAATCGCTCGCCCGAATAAGAAAACATATTGAAACAACCTTGCGGGAGTTCCGCAAGCGAAAAACCAAATGGTTTGGGCCTCGCGGGAGTTCCGCAGATGAGAAACCAAATGGTTTGAGCCTCGCGGGAGTTCCGCAAATGAAAAACCAAATGGTTTGAGCTTCGCGGAACTTCCGCAAACAAGAAACTAAACGGTTTGGGCCTCGCGGAACTCCCGCAA
>NZ_BAKH01000089.1 GCF_000614105.1 Prevotella micans DSM 21469 = JCM 16134 | reverse complement strand
CACCTAGCCTCACCTAACTTATTTTTACGCGCGCTAGAAGTTACGCAAATCCTTTAGACAACAATACTCCCGCGAGTTTTGTTGTTCAGTTTTTCGTGTCCTTTTACGAATGAATCAAGAACGAAATAAGAACTCAATTAAGAAATATTTTAAACGATTATTGGAATGAAAAGACACTTATTATTATCAGCATTTTTGCTTGCTTTCTGTTTCCATGCTAAAGCTTGGGACGGCAGCGGATTAACAAAGTCCAACGTTATTGATGACAAGGAAAACGAAGGACAGGAAATGCAGAACGATTCGTTGTGGGGGAATAAAACTCAACCCCGTTTCTCCATTCCTACGGGGTGGGGAACAATGGGATTTTTTAGTGCAATTATTTAATTCAAAAATCATAACTATATAAATGAGAAGATTGTTATTCATTATTTCATGCTTTGCCATAGCCATTGCAGGCAAGGCGCAAGCCCCATCTTTCAGCACGCCGAATGCGGCGGGGGTATTACTGCATTACAACATCATCGATGCGGCGAATAGGTATGTGGAATTTACAAATAGTTCTGGCGGAAGTTCTTGGTGGCTCACAGACTACACCGCAACTACTATAAGTGTACCTGCCACGGTGGTAAATCCAAATAACGGACAAACCTATACGGTAAAAAGAATTGGAGATTATGCGCTTAATAATAGCGCAGTAAAACACTTCGATATGCCCACAACTGTAGAAGAAATTGGAAGAGAAAGTTTTCGATACGCTCAATTGCAAGACCAACTTATTTTTCATGAGGGACTTCGCAATGTAGGAACTACCTGTTTTGATAATGGAACTTACGCCACAGGTACAGACCTTACACTAACCCTCCCTTCTACCTGCGACAGCATCGGCTGGATGAATTTTGCACATGCCTATAACACCGGCACCGTAGATTTAAGCAAATGCACAAAGCTGAAATATCTTGTCGGTCTCAACTTCCATCGTGGCAATATCCATACGCTTCTTCTTCCAGAAGGGCTTGTATTCATTAATGGGGGTACATTTGATGACAATAAACTTGTTTCTATTGACATCCCTTCTACTGTAAGAAGGATTAACTATAATGCTTTTGGAGACAACCCGACGCTAAAGACTGTCAACCTCCGTAAGGTACCAGTAGTTATTGATTGCGAGAATGGAGGTTTTGGAAGCGGAGCTCCTTTTAGAGACGCTCATGCCGACCTGAAAATATATGTCAATACCGACCATGCCGGGCTTTATGCTGCTGCCTCCGGATGGTCGGACCATGCCGGACACTATGTTGAAACTGTAGATGTAGGCACCAGCGGCTACACTTCCTACTACCTCGAGAACGAGAATTTTGTAGTTCCCGCCGGCTGCACGGCGTATATCATCACGGGCATAACTCCGAGCGGAAGTATTATGACTCCCGACCAAGCCCAAGTAACGGCATTCACAGCAGGCAAGATAATCCCGAAGCAAACGGGATTTATTCTGCAAGGAACGCCCAGTTCAACTATTGAATATTATGCGGCCGTTGCGGGAACGGAGGAGAGCGTGGCGGGCAATCTGCTCATCGGCACCGCCACCGAACAGGAGTTCAACGCAGCCGGTTACAAATATTATATCTTCTCCAATAACGGCGACGAGGGCCTGGGTTTCTATAAGCAGGGCACTCGGAATGGTGCTTCCATCAAGCTGGCGGCTCATCGCGCGGGTCTGCGTCTGCCACTAGCCATTGCGCCCGCCAAAGGATTTACAATCGACTTCGATGCCGCCCGCAAGGAATCCGAAACGACCGGCATTCACACTGTCAAGCCTACAACGCCCGCGAAAGAAGACGTCGTCTACGACCTCCAGGGCCGCCGCGTAACGAATCCCGGCCGCGGCATCTACATCGTCAACGGCAAGAAAATCATCAAATAACTCAACGAAACAATGAAGACAAAATACATCGCCCCCGGCATCAAAATCATTCAGCTCGCAACCGATAATAACATCGCCCAGTTTGTAGTCAGTTCGCACTCGGTGCCCGAGAATGGCGGACTTTCCAAGCCCGACCTTATCAACGAGGAATCCGACGACGACTCCGATGAGCCCGGCAATGTGGGATATAATAAAATGTGGGAGGATTGAAATGCATTCGGTCGGGCCTCGGATTATTATTTTATGCGGATTTGGCCGGCAGGTCGCACGTAGTCTAAATCCATACTTCGGCCGGCAGGTCGCAACGTGGACGGATGCCAATTCGGGCCAGAATGGCCC
>NZ_BAKH01000090.1 GCF_000614105.1 Prevotella micans DSM 21469 = JCM 16134 | reverse complement strand
AAACAGATCGGTAAGTACAAGAAAGAGACATAACCATTAATATCATATCTGAACATATAATTCAAATACAAATAAGCTCTATTACCACCAATATCGAAATAGGATAAACTTTCTCTCCAGAAAGGAGGTGTTCCAGCCGCACCTTCCGGTACGGCTACCTTGTTACGACTTAGCCCCAATCACCGGTTTTGCCCTAGGCCGACCCTTGCGGTCACGGACTTCAGGCACCCCCGGCTTTCATGGCTTGACGGGCGGTGTGTACAAGGCCCGGGAACGTATTCACCGCGCCATGGCTGATGCGCGATTACTAGCGAATCCAGCTTCGTGGGGTCGGGTTGCAGACCCCAGTCCGAACTGAGACGCACTTTCAAGATTGGATTGCATTTACATACAACCGACACTCTGTATGCGCCATTGTAACACGTGTGTAGCCCCGGACGTAAGGGCCGTGCTGATTTGACGTCATCCCAACCTTCCTCACACCTTACGGTGGCAGTATCTCCAGAGTGCCCGGCATTACCCGATGGCAACTAGAAAATGGGGTTGCGCTCGTTATGGCACTTAAGCCGACACCTCACGGCACGAGCTGACGACAACCATGCAGCACCTCCACCGGCGCCCCGAAGGGCCTCAACATCTCTGTATCGTTCACCGGCAGTTCAAGCCCGGGTAAGGTTCCTCGCGTATCATCGAATTAAACCACATGTTCCTCCGCTTGTGCGGGCCCCCGTCAATTCCTTTGAGTTTCACCGTTGCCGGCGTACTCCCCAGGTGGGATGCTTAACGCTTTCGCTTAGCCACTGAACTAAAAGTCCAATAGCGGGCATCCATCGTTTACTGTGCGGACTACCAGGGTATCTAATCCTGTTCGATACCCGCACCTTCGAGCTTAAGCGTCAGTTGTGCTCTCGTAAGCTGCCTTCGCAATCGGAGTTCTTCGTGATATCTAAGCATTTCACCGCTACACCACGAATTCCGCCTACGTCGCGCACACTCAAGAATACCAGTTCGCGCTGCAGTGCAGATGTTGAGCAACTACATTTCACAACACGCTTAATATTCAGCCTACGCTCCCTTTAAACCCAATAAATCCGGATAACGCCCGAACCTTCCGTATTACCGCGGCTGCTGGCACGGAATTAGCCGGTCCTTATTCATGCGGTACATGCAATGATATACACGTAAATCACTTTATTCCCGCATAAAAGCAGTTTACAACCCATAGGGCCGTCATCCTGCACGCTACTTGGCTGGTTCAGACTCGCGTCCATTGACCAATATTCCTCACTGCTGCCTCCCGTAGGAGTTTGGACCGTGTCTCAGTTCCAATGTGGGGGACCTTCCTCGCAGAACCCCTACCGATCGTAGGCTAGGTGGGCTATTACCCCGCCTACTACCTAATCGGACGCATCCCTAACCATAACCGATAAATCTTTCGTCTAAATATGAGGCCATAAATAGACAACATAGAGTATTAGACCGCCTTTCGACGGATTATCCCCTAGTTATGGGAAAGTTGGATACGCGATACTCACCCGTGCGCCGGTCGCCATCAATTATTGCAAGCAATAATTATGCTGCCCCTCGACTTGCATGTGTTAAGCCTGTAGCTAGCGTTCATCCTGAGCCAGGATCAAACTCTCCATTGTAAAATATCTAAATGAATAAAGTACATAATATATATATAATCATGTACCTAAAATCTGCCTGTCTTAGAACGAATATCCAAAAATATTAGAAGTATAAAAAACTCATATCTATAAAAATATAGATAAATCAACGGTTTGACTCTTTTTATACACCTGGCAATAATGCCAAATGTAACTTGTACTACTTCTCTGTCTATATCTTAAAAACTAATCAAAGAACACTGCTCTGTCTCAAAAAAAA
>NZ_BAKH01000091.1 GCF_000614105.1 Prevotella micans DSM 21469 = JCM 16134 | reverse complement strand
CTGTGAAGAATCATGGTCCATCATCATACGATTCCGGATATAACCTGACATGGAGAGCTGCATCCAGTTACTATAATATTGTAAAAGCAAATTCAGGTTCTTTTCCGGCTTTCTACTATGCAGCACAATACTATCCGGGAGTAACAGTGACTGGTACCAATATTGGCAAATGGTTTTTGCCAGGAGGAAGAGATATCGACCCCGTTATGCGTAATCTTTACTGGGGTGCAGGTACTCCTGGTGAATATGGCACACATGTTTGGGGATATGGAGTTCCTTTAGATGACGCTATAAAGCAAGTAGGTGGAACAGCTATTTGTGATAACAGCAAAGCACATTGGGTCGCAACAGAAGGAGCGAATGTTCATTGGGATCCAGCGCATCCAAGTGATTTTTGTAATGAGGCTAATTTCAGACAGTTTAGAGTTAACGGTATTTATTTCAGTTATACCACGAAGAATAACTCTGTCCTTGTCCGCCCATTCGTATATTTCTAATAGAAAAACAACGTCTTCGGCACATGCCGAAAGCCGAAAAAACTCAAAAAGGGCGCTTCGGCACCCACCGAAGAGCAGAAAATTGAAAAAATAACGCTTCCCCCACGAGGGAAACCTAAAAAATGGTCTTGGCAGCGTTTCCCCCTAGAGCGAAAGACAGAAAATCAAAAAAACAGAGCTTCGCTCTGGCGCGAAACAGTGAAAAACGAAAAAATACATCGTCGCACAGGAGCGAAAGCTCGAAAATCTTAAAAACTAGGCTTCGCTCCGGAGCGAAGCACCAAAAATTGAAAAAACATCTCTTCGCGCTGGAGCGGGAACGCGGCCTCTCGAGCGGCTCGCTCTCGTTCGCCCGCGAGTTCCGCGGAACCGGCAAGAAGCGCGCGTATCTTCTTAATGTCGCCGGCAAGAGTGCCATCTGGGTCGTAATCTCTAAAGACAAACTCGTCGTCGTTCCCGAACCGAGCGGAAAATCAACTGGCTCCGGCTCAAAACATGGCGGCAGCGGGAATGATTCAGGCTCTGACTCTAAATCCGGTGACGGAACTGGCGGAGGAACCGACGGCTGCTCTCCCAAACCCGGACGCGAAGAAGACCCCGAAGAAGATAAAGTATAGAACTTATTATTTCGTTTATATATCCAGTCAAAAAGACCTGCATGCGCCGAGATGGACGCGTGCAGGTCGTGTTTTATATTAGAAGAATATTACTTGAAAATGCGTTCTACAAAAGTTAGTATAATCCCTCCTTGCCGTCCCATTTGTTCGTCAAACAATCATGGTAGTTGTTGTTTTGCGAGTCGTATTATTCAAATGAGAACATTACTGCAAAAACGCGTCTTAAACAGCTAAAATAAATGGCGTGAGAATTTTTGGCTGTTCAA
>NZ_BAKH01000092.1 GCF_000614105.1 Prevotella micans DSM 21469 = JCM 16134 | reverse complement strand
ATGGAGCGCATGATGTAGTGCAGCTTTTCGTCGACTTCCTCAGGGCTCCAGCTCAAGCGGAGAGAGTTTTGCGACATCTCAAGACCTGAGGTGGCCACACCGCCGGCATTGACTGCCTTGCCTGGAGCAAAGAGTGTCTTCGTGGCGGTGAACTTCTCGGCTGCTTCGGCCGTGCAACCCATGTTCGAAACTTCGGCTACGCAGAGAGGCTTGTAAGAAAGAATCTTATCGGCATCCTCGCCGTTGAGTTCGTTCTGAGTGGCGCACGGAAGATAGATGTCGGCCTTCTGCTCCCAGGGTTTGCGACCTTTGAAGAATTTAGAACCGGCATATTTGGTTGCGTAAGGTTCGCAAACGTCGTTACCGCTGTTGCGAAGCTCGAGCATGTATTCAATCTTATCGCCGCTGATGCCGTCGGGGTCGTAGATGTAACCGTCGGGACCGCTCAATGTGATAACCTTAGCCCCAAGTTCGGTTGCTTTCTTGGCAGCACCCCACGCTACGTTTCCGAAGCCGCTAAGGGCAACGGTCTTGCCTTTGATGTCGATACCGTGGGTTTGCATCATCTGATGAACGAAGTAGAGCGCGCCGTAGCCGGTTGCTTCAGGACGAAGAATCGAACCGCCCCATTCCATGCCTTTGCCGGTGAGCATGCCTTGGAATTGGTGGGTGAGCTTCTTGTACTGACCGAAGAGGTATCCGATTTCGCGACCGCCACGCCGATGTCGCCTGCAGGAACGTCTTCATCCGGGCCGATGTGGCGATAGAGCTCGTTCATGAACGACTGGCAGAAACGCATGATTTCGGCGTCGCTCTTGCCGCGTGGAGAGAAGTCGGAGCCGCCTTTACCGCCGCCCATGGGCAGGGTTGTAAGCGCGTTTTTGAATGTTTGTTCAAAGCCAAGGAACTTCAGGATGCTGAGGTTAACAGAGGCGTGGAAACGCAATCCGCCTTTGTAAGGGCCGATAGCGCCGTTGAACTGAACTCGGTAACCGATGTTCACCTGTACCTTACCCTGATCGTCGACCCATGGAACGCGGAACGTGATGATGCGCTCCGGTTCAACGATGCGTTCGATGATGCTTGCCTTTTCAAATTCGGGATGCTGGTTGTAAACGTCCTTTACAGAGATGAGCACCTCGCGAACAGCCTGCAAATACTCAGACTCGCCTGGATGTTTTTGTTCCAGGGCTTGCATGATTTTTTCAACTTCCATAGATAAAAAAATGTTTGTTGTTGTTTATGTTAGACGTTGTGAATTATCCACTTACGTTTTTACGCGTGGCAAATGTATTTACATAAAA
>NZ_BAKH01000093.1 GCF_000614105.1 Prevotella micans DSM 21469 = JCM 16134 | reverse complement strand
TACTGCGAGTTCCGTCCACGGTCGTTTACGCCGGCAAAACTTACATGGTAACTAAGGTCGGCAAAACTGCCTTCGCTATAGGAACGATGACGCAAGTAGTTCTGCCCAATACCATCAAAGAGCTGGGCGATTATTGTTTCTACTCGTGCGACCAACTGACAAGCGTCAACCTACCTGAAGGTATTACAAGTATTGGTCATGACGCATTTCATGGTACTTTCAATCTGCATTCCGTAACCCTGCCAAGTACGTTGAAGACGGCAGGAGAATGGACCTTCAGAGATTCAGGAATAGAATACATCTACAACCTGGAAAACACGCAACTAACGGAACTACCTGTTCAGTTTGCCGGGATGAACGTAGGGCTTAAGGAAGTGAAACTACCTCAGACACTAAGGAAGATTGGCGCGTACAGTCTGATGCAGAGCCGTTATACCGAGATAACCATCCCCGCAGGCGTAGAGCAGATAGATGCTTATGCATTGATGCAGGTGTTTACTCTAAAGAAGGTAGTCATGGAGCGAGCCACACCACCCTTAGGATGCGGAGAAATAGATGGTGCTCCGGACTTGAAGATTTATGTGCCCATAGATGCCACGCAACCTTACGAAGCTGCGTCTCAATGGTCAAACTATCCCGGCAAATACTACGAGCAAGTGCCCGTAGGCCCCAGCGGCTATACTTCCTACTACTTGGAGAACGAGAACTTCAAAGTACCTGCCGGCTGCACGGCGTATATCATCACGGGCATAACACCGAGCGGAAGTATTATGACTCCCGACCAAGCCCAAGTGAAAGCGTTCGGTGCAGGCAAGATTATCCCCAAGCAAACGGGATTTATTCTGCAAGGCGCGGCAAACAGTACGGTCGTTTATCAAGCCAACGTTACGGGAACGGAGGAGAGCGTGACGGGTAATCTGCTCATCGGCACCGCCACCGAGCAAGAGTTCAACGCAGCCGGTTACAAATATTATATCTTCTCCAATAACGGCGACGAGGGTCTGGGTTTCTATAAGCAGGGCACTCGGAATGGTGCTTCCATCAAGCTGGCTGCACATCGCGCGGGTCTGCGTCTGGCCGAAGCTATTGCGCCTGCCAAAGGATTTACAATCGATTTCGATGCAGCCCGCAAAGAGGCCGAAACGACAGGCATACGCGACGTTCGCCCGACAGTGCAGTCACGCGAAAACGTCATCTACGACCTCCAGGGCCGTCGCGTTATGAATCCCGGCCGCGGCATCTATATCGTCAACGGCAAGAAAGTAGTGAGGGAGTAAGT
>NZ_BAKH01000094.1 GCF_000614105.1 Prevotella micans DSM 21469 = JCM 16134 | reverse complement strand
TTTCTTAAATATTTTTTGTACCTTTATGGTATGAAACAAAAGTTATCCTCTCCAAGTTTTGCTGACCTATTCCTTGGGCAAAGAAAGGTCAAGCAGACATTCTTTTCACAAATAAACACAGTCATTGATTGGGCACCTATTCGTGCTATAATAGAAGTGGCTTATACAAAAGGCTATAAGTCTACCGGCCGGCCCGGCTATGACAGCCTTGTTTTATTCAAGATTGAATTACTCCGCACCTGGTATGGTCTGAGTGACGGAGAAGTTGAAGAACAGGTTAACGACCGCCTGTCTTTTAGTCGCTTTGCAGGTCTTGGCATGGAAGATATCGTCCCTGACAGTACTACCGTGTGCCGTTTTCGCAACATTCTTGTTGAAGCGGATTTGTATGATACGCTTCTTGAGGAGTTTAATCGGCAATTGGAAGCTAAAGGAATCATTGTAAAGCGTGGCGCCATTATTGATGCCAGCATTACGAATACGCCCCGTCGTCCCCGCGGAGGTAAGAGCTATGAGGTCGTTGAGGATAGAAAAGAGGATGAGAACATAGAGGCTTCGGAGAAAGCCATGCTCAAAGAAGTTGTCAAGCCTAACGTAGACACAGAAGCCCGTTGGGTAAAGAAGATGGGAAAACTCCACTTCGGTTACAAGCGTCACACGGTAACGGATGAAAACGGATTGGTGCTTGCCGAGGAAACGACAGCTGCCAATGAAAGTGATATGAAACACTTAGAAACACCCCTCAAGAAAGCTAAATTGCCACGAAAGGCACTTGTCTATGCCGATAAAGGATATGACTCGATGGAGAACAAAGAAACCCTCAAACGTATGAAACTCAAAAGTCGTATCATGCATAAGAGAACAAGAGGACATGAAATTACCAAAAGGCAGCAGCGTATCAACGTTGCGATAAGTAAGACACGCTACAAAGTAGAACGTACCTTTGGTTCTATGCATAGATGGTTTGGTGCAGGAATAGCAAGATATGTTGGACTTTCAAAAACACATGCGCAGCATATTATGGAATCCATTGCCTACAACTTATACCGAACACCTGGGATTATTGTGTCAAATTCTATCAGATAATATGAAAAAACACTGATAAAAGATTGTTATCTACTCAAAAATAACCTCCAACGGTATCTTTTGATCAAAAATATTTATTCTTCTAAGAGTGTATGGGTGAGAGTTGAGAGGATGGTAGGTTTTGCAGAGGTCTCG
>NZ_BAKH01000095.1 GCF_000614105.1 Prevotella micans DSM 21469 = JCM 16134 | reverse complement strand
CGCTCCTCGGCATGATAGCCGTGCTATCGTTCGGAGCCTGTGCCGACGACGAGATTGTAAATAACCGCCAGGGCGTGAAAGACGGTTTGGGCTTTTCAGTAAGCGATATTCAGGATGCCCCCGAAGACCAGACTCGTACGCTCAACGATAATCCCGAAGACTATGCCGTTCATAGCATCGACTTCACCGAGGAAGCCGGCAACGCCTGCTTGCAGGAAACCACCGTGCCGGGCGTGAACCCCGTAAAGCGCACCCCTGCCACCCGCTCCGACTTTCAAAACTCCATCGGTGCCCCGTTCGGTGCCTTTGCCTGCAAGAACGGCAGCGGCAAGCCCGACTTCTTCTACAACGAAAAGGTGGCTGCCAACGGTACGATGGTGTCGCCCAAGGTATGGACGAGCGATGAGAGCACTTTGCAGTTCTATGCCGTCTATCCATACATTGATGGTAGCAATCCCAATTTGCAATTAGTTCAGCCATTGGCGGGCGAGCTACCCAGCGTAGACTTTACCACGCCTACTGACATAGCAAACCAGATAGACCTCATGACAGCCTCCACGCAAGACATTACATACACTAGCACCGGCGGCGGCTCACACGTTGTTCCGCTCACGTTCTACCACTCCTTGACCGCCATCCGTTTCGGCGTAGGTCGAACCTTTCGTGGGCCAAGACCATCAAGAGCGTAGAGTTCCAAGGCGTTTACAGCAAAGGCCGCTACGACATAAAGACCAAGACGTGGAGCAACCAAAGCGCCACACAGAACTACAAGCTCGACAACATCGGTGTATCCACCAGCGAAGCCGTAAATAACGTCATCCTTAAAGACGGTCATACGTTCCTTATGGTTCCCCAGACCCTCCCCGCCGGTGCCAAGATAGTCGTAACGTTTAGCGATGGCAACAGCATTACCGCCAAGATAGAAGGCAAGAAATGGAAGCCCGGCACCACCAAGACGTATATGATAACCGAAAAGAACAGCAACTGGAACTACATTATTCAAGCCACCAGTCCTACGGCTGTTGCCTATGATGCAACGCAAACCGGCAACTACGGCATCACCAGCTAC
>NZ_BAKH01000096.1 GCF_000614105.1 Prevotella micans DSM 21469 = JCM 16134 | reverse complement strand
TGCTCCTCGGCATGATAGCCGTGCTATCGTTCGGAGCCTGTGCCGACGACGAGATTGTAGATAATCGCCAGGGCGTGAAAGACGGTTTGGGCTTTTCAGTAAGCGATATTCAGGATGCCCCCGAAGACCAGACGCGTACGCTCAACGATAATCCCGAAGACTATGCCGTTCAGGGCATCGACTTCACCGAGGAAGCCGGCAACGCCTGCTTGCAGGAAACCACCGTGCCGGGCGTGAACCCCGTAAAGCGCGCCCCTGCCACTCGCTCCGACTTTCAGAACTCCATCGGTGCCCCGTTCGGTGCCTTTGCCTGCAAGAACGGCAGCGGCAAGCCCGACTTCTTCTACAACGAAAAGGTGGCTGCCAACGGTACGATGGTGTCGCCCAAGACATGGACGAGCGATGAGAGCACTTTGCAGTTCTATGCCGTCTATCCATACATTGATGGTAGCAATCCCAATTTGCAATTAGTTCAGCCATTGGCGGGCGAGCTACCCAGCATAGACTTTACCACGCCTACTGACATAGCAAACCAGATAGACCTCATGACTGCCTCCACGCAAGACATTACATACACTAGCACCGGCGGCGGCTCACACGTTGTTCCGCTCACGTTCTACCACTCCTTGACCGCCATCCGTTTCGGCGTAGGCTCGAACCTTTCGTGGGCCAAGACCATCAAGAGCGTAGAGTTCCAAGGCGTTTACAGCAAAGGCCGCTACGACATAAAGACCAAGACATGGAGCAACCAAAGCGCCACACAGAACTACAAGCTCGACAACATCGGCGTATCTACCAGCGAAGCCATAAATAACGTTATCCTTAAAGACGGTCACACGTTCCTTATGATTCCCCAGATCCTCCCCGCCGGTGCCAAGATAGTCGTAACGTTTAGCGATAATACCAGCATTACCGCCAAGATAGAAGGCAAGAAATGGAAGCCCGGCACCACCAAAACCTATATGATAACCGAAAAGAACAGCAACTGGAACTACATTATTCAAGCCACCAGTCCTACGGCTGTTGCCTATGATGCGACTCAAACCGGCAACTACGGCATCACCAGCTAT
>NZ_BAKH01000097.1 GCF_000614105.1 Prevotella micans DSM 21469 = JCM 16134 | reverse complement strand
GCACAACGTCAGGATTTATGGTATTGGACTGCTTTTGCAAAGCGTCCAATATTGTTTTTGAAGATAAGCGCTACGGAATGGTGGCCGAGACATCGCTCAAAGGACGAAAGATTATTCTCCTCAAGCCAACCACATTTATGAACCTATCAGGCAATGCCGTGCGCTATTGGCTTAACAGTGAAAAGATAGATGAGCAACGACTCCTCGTAATATCCGACGACTTGGCCTTACCCTTGGGCGCATTCCGACTAAAGGCAAACGGTTCAAATGGCGGGCATAATGGTCTCGGGCACATACAGCAACTCATAGGGCCAGATTATGCTCGGCTGCGCATCGGCATAGGCAACGACTTCCCGAGAGGAGGACAAATAGACTGGGTGCTCGGTCGCTTCTCCGCCGACGAACAACAAATACTTAGTTCTACCATAGACCTTACAACAGAAGTGATTAGAAGCTTTGTTCTACCGGTATAAACGTCACGATGAACGAATACAACAAACTTGGAAAAAAATAAAATCTAACTGCATGAACGACTCCGCACGAATAGACAAATGGCTCTGGGCTGCACGAATCTTTAAAACCCGCAGTATCGCAGCCGAAGCATGCAAAAACGGGCGCATAACAATAAAAGGTTTCAATGTAAAACCATCGCACACCATCAAGGCAGGCGATGTGGTGAGCGTAAGGAAGCCGCCCATAACCTACTCGTTCGAGGTTCTAAAACCCATTGAACAACGTGTCGGCGCCAAATTAATCAACGAAATATATAACGACGTCACCGCTCCCGAACAATACGAACTCCTAGAGATGAACCGCATAAGCGGATTCGTTGACCGGGCACGCGGTACCGGTAGACCAACTAAGAAAGATCGCCGCCAGATAGACGCCTTCACCGACTCTACTTCTTTAGGCTTCTTCGACTCTGAACAATAATCTATACTCTTGTTTTAAATCAAGAAAGCAACCTCAACTTTTGTGAAAAAGAATTGATTAATATACCTTTGCCGCCGTGAGTTACATAGCTACATATTCCATCACCCCCGCGACGCAGAGAAATTTTGATTTCT
>NZ_BAKH01000098.1 GCF_000614105.1 Prevotella micans DSM 21469 = JCM 16134 | reverse complement strand
AGGTCGGTTACGTCTTTAGTCACCGTTGCAGTACCTGTTTCGGCAACCGTGCCGCCATCGCCATTTTCTTTGCTTAGAGAGGTTACCCAGGCTGGCTTTTCACCCATGGTGAAATTGCCGTCGCCATCGGCATCATAGCCTACAACTTCCCATTTAACGGGTTTCTTCGTTCCGCCTGATTCGCGATAACTAGTGATGCTGTAGGTTATAGTTTGGGTTTGGTCGTAGTTGGCCGTTATTGTAGGAGTTGCGGTAAGAACATAACTCCAGTTGCTGTTTTTATGAGAGAGTTTGTAGGTTTTGGTAGTACCTGCTTTCCATCTGCCGGTGAGGGGTATGGTGAGGGCTGAACCATCTGTGAAATGGAAGTAGGCTTTTATGTTCTTACCTGTGAGTTCCTGGGGTATCATGTAGAATGTAAAGTTGTCGGTTGACTTACCTATGATTAGGGTATTGGGGTCTTCGCTCGTACTTACACCTGGGGCGTTTATTCGAAGTTTGAAGTTTTTAGGAACCGATAGACTCGTAGCATCCCATTGGGCGCCGGTACCGTCGAGCTGGTCGGAGAGAATGTATTTGCCTTTACTCATCGCGCCACGGAGTTCTACACGGTCTATAGCTTTATTCCAGGACAGGTTTTGTCCCACGGCAAACTTTACGGCTGTTAGGGCGTGGCGGAACTCAAGGTTTGTCGTTGGGGCGGTGTTTTTGATTGAATAGTGTACTTCACCGGAGCAGGCGGTCATGAGGTCGTGCTGGTCTTTCACTTCCTCTTCCACTTCAAAGTCGAGGTAGGGGGTGCCTTGATGGGTTGCAGGTGAAAGGGTGATTTTGTTTGCTGCAGTTGCTTCGGGATAGATAGCGTAAAAGCGACCGTAGGGCTTGCCCCAGCTCCAGAAGTGGGTTTCGTAGAGCTCGCCGTTCTTCTTGGTCTTCTTACTGTAGAACCATTCGGGCTTGTCGCTTATTGTGCCGGCAGTTTCGCCGCGATAGCCGAGGGTGGTGAAATCGTGCTCGATGCTCGTTTCTACTTT
>NZ_BAKH01000099.1 GCF_000614105.1 Prevotella micans DSM 21469 = JCM 16134 | reverse complement strand
TCTGTGAAGAATCATGGTCCATCATCATACGATTCCGGATACAACCTGACATGGAGAGCTGCATCCAGTTACTATAATATTGTAAAAGCAAATTCAGGTTCTTTTCCGGCTTTCTACTATGCAGCACAATACTATCCGGGAGTAACAGTGACTGGTACCAATATTGGCAAATGGTTTTTGCCAGGGGGAAGAGATATCGACCCCGTTATGCGTAATCTTTACTGGGGTGCAGGTACTCCTGGTGAATATGGCACACATGTTTGGGATATGGAGTTCCTTTAGATGACCGCTATAAAGCAAGTAGGTGGAACAGCTATTTGTGATAACAGCAAAGCACATTGGGTCGCAACAGAAGGAGCGAATGTTCATTGGGATCCAGCGCATCCAAGTGATTTTTGTAATGAGGCTAATTTCAGACAGTTTAGAGTTAACGGTATTTATTTCAGTTATACCACGAAGAATAACTCTGTTCTTGTCCGCCCATTCGTATATTTCTAATAGAAAAACAACGTTTCGGCACCCACCGACGGAGCGAAAATCAGAAAAATAGCTCTTTGGTAGATGCCGAAGACGAGAAAATCCAAAAAACAGAGCTTCGGCACCTGCCGACGGAGTGAAAATCGGGAAAACACGTCTTCGGCAGATGCCGAAAGCCGGAAAAACTCAAAAAGGACGCTTCGGCACCCACCGAAGAGCAAAAAATAAAAAAAGCATGCCATCGGCAGATGCCGAAAGACCAAAAACCAGAAAAATAATCTTTAATCAATCGCAGAGCAATCTGCAAATAAACATTTATCAGTATGGAAATCAAGACAATCCGAAAAGACCGGCTCCAAAACATGGAGCACCTCAACTTCGCCGAACACGTGTTGATAATGAACAAGGAGGCGAATATCGACAAAATCAAACCACTTCTTCCACCACTCGAAAAGGCTATCAAAGACGAGGAAGAAGCACTAAATCAGCCCACAAAACTCGAGGGAACACGGGAACTTATCGCG
>NZ_BAKH01000100.1 GCF_000614105.1 Prevotella micans DSM 21469 = JCM 16134 | reverse complement strand
TAAGTATCACTCCTACGATACCTTAAGTATCAATCCAAGAGGAGTCTAAGTATAGCTCTTTGAGGATGTTCGACAGGCGTACTTTCCCATTCACAATATAGAGGCAATCGTGTTCCCAGTGAGAAGCCTCGACCTTTCCCAATAGGAAGACCGATGGATTCTCAATAGGAAGACAAGACCTTTCCCAATGGGAATACAAAAGGGTTCCCAATAGGAACACAAAACCATCGCCAATGAGAAGAGGAAAGCATCGTCAACAGGAGGTCGAAACGCAACCCGGCGGCGTGGGCTATGCAGCACTAAAAGAAAGCAGTTAACGGGGCAAGGTCCGCCGTCGGAAGCCCCACAATATTCATTTAAACCGTTAAGAACATGATTGTATTTAAAGTAGTCGAGCGCGTGCTCGGCGTAGGCCCTCGCAAAGGGCAAAAGGCGTATGGGGCCGAACCCAAGGCTCCGCTCAAGTTCTCTCAGGAATGGCTCATCGACCGCATCGTTCGCGAAACGTCGTTGAGCGAGGGCGATGTTCGCAACGTTCTCATCACGCTGAAGAACATCATCAAAGAAGTGGTTACTCTGGGAGGTTCGCTCGACTTGGGCGACATCTTTTCGCTTCGCACCACGATACCCTCGAAGATGGAGGTGAAAGAGGAAGACGTATGTGCCACCTCGCTGAAACGTCCGCGAATACTGGTGCGCTGGAAGCAGCCCATCAGTGATGCTCTGAAGAAAATCGAAGTTGAGGTGGATAACCCCAAACGTAAGGAGAAAAAGGGTAGTTAAACGTCCCCGACCCCGGTCATCCCCAAAGCGCGGAGGAACCGAACAGTTCTATTCATGCAGGGGCGATTATGAAAGGGTGAAAAGATGCCGATGCCATACGAGCGGGCATGCTTTTCACCCTTTT
>NZ_BAKH01000101.1 GCF_000614105.1 Prevotella micans DSM 21469 = JCM 16134 | reverse complement strand
TGATATGCCCGCCATGCTCGCCCGACTGGGTGCCATGCCTGCCGTTACACGACTGGAAAATGCTAACAGAGCTTTCGACGAAGTTTACCACAATCGCGCTCAAGTTAGCAAGTCGCACGGTCAATTCGATGTTCGCGCTTTGCGAGGGGCCGTAGATAAGGCGCTCGACACGATTCTAACACGAATCATCGCGCTTGCCGACCTCGACCCTACACCGCCCATCGAAAAACTGGTGGAACAATACAACTTCCAGGCCGACAATTGGCAAGCTCATCTTGCGCAGCGCAAATCGTCTAACAAATCGTCCCACGAGCGCGACATGGATAAATACGCTGCTCAGCTCGAGCCGCTCTTCGCCGAACTGGAGCGAGAACGCGGCCTCTCGAGCGGTGCCCTCTCGTTCGCCCGCGAGTTCCGCGGAACAGGCCGTAAGCGCGCGTATCTACTGAACGTCGCCGGCAAGAGCCCCATCTGGGTCGTAATCTCTAAAGGCAAACTCGTCGTCGTTCCCGAGCCGAGCGGAAAATCAACCGGCACCGGCTCCGGTGGAAATAAGCCTGGCGGAGGAACCGGTGGCGGCTCCCCCAAACCCGGACGAGAAGAAGACCCCGGAGAAGATAAAGTATAAGGGGGAAAATAATTTCCCCTCCCTCCCCGAATCCGGGGAAGAAAGATAAATCGTTTATATAATCATTAAGACCTGCATCCGTCATGACGACGCGTGCAGGTCGCTCGTTTTTATAAGCCCCGAAATCTTTATATAAGCCCAACAAAATCCTCCTTTGATATGTTTGTTCTACCCAACAGATGCCAATTCGGGCGGAACGCCCGCA
>NZ_BAKH01000102.1 GCF_000614105.1 Prevotella micans DSM 21469 = JCM 16134 | reverse complement strand
CCGGGCCGTGAGAACCTGCTCTTTGTAGCGCTTGATGAGCTCGTTCATGTAGTCGATGAACGCCGCGGCGTCCGATTGATTCACGAATATCGGGAAGGCATTCGCAACCTTAATCAGGTAAAAATATGCCGAATCGCTTTCTCGTCGGGCGATTCGCAAGGCACCAAGAATTCGGGTGGAATCGGAGTCGGTGCGACTGTGAATCAGGCTTTCCAGCTTCGTATTGGCCGTTTTGAGCGCGGCGACGTAGGGTTGGATGCCGAGTCGAGCCACTTGGGCGGCGAATTTCGTCTCGCAATCGTCGATGAGGTTCGCAATCAGAGCCGTTTCGCGCTCGAGCTGCATGTGAGGATTGATGCTGTAGTCTTTAAGATGCTGGGCGAGCTCCTTGGCTGCCTGTGCGACGTCGGCAACCGGCATGCGAAGGAACCCCTTCACGGCCGAACGATAGCCGGCGAAGAGTTTATCGCGTTCGATGTCGAGCTCCCGGATGTCGTCGGTCGACAGGTTTTTCTGCGACAGAACCAGGCATCTGTCCTCCTCTTTCAGGGCGTTTGCGAGGCGTTCGGCGGCAGCCTTCACAACCGGATTAGTAACGAGCGGTCTCGGTAGCGATGCGCGTCGAAACGTCCTTGATGAACTGGTAATGCGCGCCGTTGTTGAGGTGATTCACGTCCAGATTATCGATTTCGGCGACATTTACCGTACTTGAAATGATTTTCTGTTTAACCATGATTTTGAATGATTTAAGTTCGAAATATTTACTCTTTGCGGAACTTCCGCGAGGGTTATTCAATTCTGTTTTTTGTTTGC
>NZ_BAKH01000103.1 GCF_000614105.1 Prevotella micans DSM 21469 = JCM 16134 | reverse complement strand
TTTTGGAGCCGAAAAAGTATTTTTTTCGACCTCCGAGGACTTTTTGGTCGAAAAAACTTTTTATTCGGCCTCCGGGAACTTTTGGAGCCAAAAAAGATTTTTATTCGGCCCCCGAGAACTTTTCGACCGAAAAAAAAAGTTTTTTCCCACCCCAGTACATTGCATGGCCCGAAAAAAAAAGTTTTTTGCCACCCACAGAGTCATGCAAAGCCAAATTTTCGTCGCAGCTCCCACCCCGCAAAACAATCAGAAAAAAAATAAACGTAGAAAACGAAAAACAACAAAGTCGAACCCCCCAACAAAATGAAACATTATAGCCCAGACCGGCAACCAAGCATCTTCCGCTCCCTGGATTGGCTCACAATAATCATCTACCTCTGCCTCCTCACCTTCGGATGGATAAGCGTCTGCGGAGCCAGCTACACCTACGGCGACACCGACATCTTCTCGCTCTCCACCCGCTCCGGAATGCAAATCGTGTGGATCGGAACCTCAATCTGCCTCGGATTCGTAATCATAATGATGGACGACCGTTTCTACGACACATTCGCCTACGTAATCTACGGCATCCTCCTCCTGCTCCTCTTCGCAACCATCTTCAACCCACACTCCATCAAAGGCTCACGCTCCTGGCTCGTACTCGGGCCACTCCGCCTCCAACCCGCCGAATTCGCCAAATTCGCCACAGCCCTGGCAATCGCCAAATTCATGTCAGTCTACGGATTCACCATGCGCAACTGGAAACACTTCGCCGGAGCCTGCGGAATAATCTTCCTACCC
>NZ_BAKH01000104.1 GCF_000614105.1 Prevotella micans DSM 21469 = JCM 16134 | reverse complement strand
CCTCATGACCCCTTTACCGATTAACGAAATAACAATGATTTTTTAATCACCAACACTTATTCATTATGAACAAAACATTCAAACGCGCCTACACCGCGCCATGGTGTAAGGCTATCGAAACAGAAATGGAACATGGCTTCCTCGCCGGCAGTCCGGCCGTTCAGCCCGGCGGTGGCGGAGGAGGCGGAATTGTTGTCATTCCCGGAGGGGAAGACGGCGACGACACCGAAATCTCCGGAGCAAAGCAATCACAATGGGGCAACCTATGGGAAGATTAATCCCCAGCTCGGCAAACTCTGAAGTTCTCGCTCATCCGACGAGCTCCGAAGCCCCCCGAAACACAAAGAGCAAAGAAACAAGTAAACAACTCAAAGACTGAAAGAAAAGATGAAACAGAAACATATTTATAATCTCGCAGTACTCCTCCTGACGAGCAGTGCAGCCTTTATTTCGTGCAGCGACAACGACCTCGACGGCCCCCAAACTGATGGCGACCGCGGCGCATCCGTAGTGTTCAACATTAAAGACATTCAGCAGGATAACATCGCCAAGGTCGACGCCGCCACCCGCGCCGGCATAGCCCCGACGCTTCTCTACACCCCCGGCTTAACACAAGAAGACCTGGCCCCGCGCCGATTGGAAGCTGTATCATCCGACGGTCTCGACGCCTGCTTAATCGAAACAACCGTTGAGGGCATCAACCCCACCAAGCCCGACCCGTCGACCCGCGCG
>NZ_BAKH01000105.1 GCF_000614105.1 Prevotella micans DSM 21469 = JCM 16134 | reverse complement strand
AACACACACACACACACACACACACACACACACACACACACACACAGGCATCTAGCCTCACCTAACTTATTTTTACGCGCGCGAGGAAGTTACGCAAACCTAAGGAGACACAAGGGGTATAGCCATCTTTTGTGTTATGTTTTTCGTGTCCTTTCGGCAATCGATATAAGAGAAAATAAGGAAAGATTTTATCCTCAAAATCCGCATGATTTCCGTGCGGCGAATACTCCCATTTCAGTAAACATAAACTCCCGCTCGGCCGATAGGCCGCATGTAGGGACAGACCCCGTGTCTGTCCGCCTCACTTCGGTTCTGCGAACCGAAGCAATATTATTGGTCGAAAGGTACGAGCGATTGCGTATTTATCCGGGCCTGCGCCCGACGGGTGCGGACAGACACGGGGTCTGTCCCTACATGCGGGCTGGGCCCGAATTGGCATTGGTTGGGAAGCAAACATATCGGCCGATTTCGGTTTGGCTACGGATATTCGGCGATACGTATGCCATCTCATCCCCAATCACATTCCACCCCT
>NZ_BAKH01000106.1 GCF_000614105.1 Prevotella micans DSM 21469 = JCM 16134 | reverse complement strand
CACGGGAATACTGCTTGCAGCAACTAGGGAGAGTGTAGCAGTGATATTATTCGGAATATGTTTCTGACAGAGAAATCGTGTACGCAGGCGAGCGCCGACGTGCTTCATTTCGAAAGCGATTTGCTGCTTTTTTGCTTGAGTGATTGTCGCAGTAGTTCTACCGATATAAGCATTGCCGACATTGTCTATTGAAACGGTGAGTTCTTCGCCGGAGGAGGACGGAGTTACATCGTCGTTGAAAGCAACGAAATCGTAAGTTTGACCTTGTTCCAATATTAGGTCTTGAGGAGAATTGGAATCGGCAGTGAACTTCGTGCCGTTGAACGTGCCTTTTATCTCGCCTTTCTTCACGCTGCCCTGATAGGCGCGGATGGTGTAGTGCTTGTTCGTGATGGCGCGGGTTTTATTCACGGCTGTGTCGGGGTCGGTTTCAACGCTCACTTCGGCCTCACAATCGCCAAGATTTATTGTCTCCGTATGGGGTACAGCACGAGTTAGGTCTTGGTCGGT
>NZ_BAKH01000107.1 GCF_000614105.1 Prevotella micans DSM 21469 = JCM 16134 | reverse complement strand
TACGGGGATACTGCTTGCAGCAACTAGTGAGAGTGTAGCAGTGATATTATTCGGAATATGTTTCTGACAGAGAAATCGTGTACGCAGACGAGCGCCGACGTGCTTCATTTCGAAAGCGATTTGCTGCTTTTTTGCTTGAGTGATTGTCGCAGTAGTTCTACCGATATAAGCATTGCCGACATTGTCTATTGAAACGGTGAGTTCTTCGCCATAGGAGGACGGAGTTACATCGTCGTTGAAAGCAACGAAATCGTAAGTTTGACCTTGTTCCAATATTAGGTCTTGAGGAGAATTGGAATCGGCAGTGAACTTCGTGCCGTTAAACGTGCCTTTTATCTCGCCTTTCTTCACGCTGCCTGATAGGCGCGGATGGTGTAGTGCTTGTTCGTGATGGCGCGGGTTTTATTCACGGTTGTGTCGGGGTCGTTTTCAACGCTCACTTCGGCCTCGCAATCGCCAAGATTTATTGTTTCCGTACGGGGTACAGCACGAGTTAGGTCCTGGTCGGA
>NZ_BAKH01000108.1 GCF_000614105.1 Prevotella micans DSM 21469 = JCM 16134 | reverse complement strand
GTACAGGAGTGGTATATCTTATATAAGAACCCCAAGATACCGTTCCTCCTAAAGAGGCTAGTGCCACCTGTCCGTAGTAGTTGGTTACCTCGACGGTGTGCTGTGTTGCGTCCGTTATATTGTAGTAGAGCGTTACGCCGTCGCTGTTGGGGACGGAGAAGTCGGCTGTTTGTGCCGTGCTCACATGTACTGCCATCAGGCAGAAAAGCAATGATAAAAGTTTCTTCATATTTATCTCTTTTATTGTTGAATGTTTAACCTGAATAATCGTCGTTATTTCCCTCTTGCGCAGCTTGGCAAAAGGGCACGAAAAAGCAAACAAAGGGAACCCTTACGAGCCCTTTGTTTATAGGAGTTACGGCACGCTTCGCGCGCGCGTAAGCGAAAGAAAATTTTGTATTGTTAGAGGCTAGGTGCCTGTGTGTGTGTGTGTGTGTGTGTGTGTGTGTGTGTTAGCACTTTTTCTGAACCCTGCAAGAATATAGTGTTAAAAAACACGGGAG